>JAFUUB010000082.1 GCA_017483985.1 Bacteroidales bacterium
AGGATTCCGGCGCAGCCTGCGATCTTCTCCTTGAGCGGGAGAAGTTCGGGAAGGACCTCTTCACCAAGCATCTCATTGATTATGTTGACATAGGTGCCGTTGGTGATGTAGCGGATGGCCGCAACCACCTGCAGCTGGGTCGTACCTTCGTAGATGGAGACGATGCGGGCGTCGCGGAAAAGACGCTGGCACTTGTATTCCATGATGAAACCGGAACCGCCGTGGACGGAGATGGCGTCGTAGGCGTTCTGGTTGGCATATTCGGAAGCCATACCCTTGCACAGCGGGGTGAAAGCGTCGGCCAGGCGGGTGAACTTCTTGAGTTCGGCCTTCTCTTCGGCCTCGAGCTTGCGGTCGCGCTGGATGTCCTCCAGGGCCTTGTAGACGTCGACGTGGGCGGCGGTATGGTAGAGCAGGGACCGGCTGGCGTCGAGCTTGGCCTTCATGCGGCTCAGCATGTCATAGACACCCGGGAAATGGTTGATGGTCTGGCCGAACTGGGCACGCTCGGCGGCGTACTTGACCGCCTCATTATAAGCCTCCTGGCTAAGGCCGGTGCTCTGCGCACCGATACCCAGGCGGGCGCCGTTCATCAGGGCCATCACGTACTTGATCAGACCCATGCGGGTGCTGCCGCACAGTTCGGCGCGGGCATCCTTGTAGGTCAGTTCGCAGGTCGGGGAACCGTGGATACCGAGCTTGTGCTCGATGTGGCGCACGTTGACGCCGCCCTGGCGCTTGTCATAGATGAACATGGACAGGCCGCGGCCGTCCTTGGTGCCTTCCTCGCTGCGGGCCAGGACCAGGTGGATGTCGGAGTCGCCGTTGGTGATGAAACGCTTCACACCGTTCAGCAGCCAGCAGCCCTGCTCCTCGGAATACGTCGCCTTGAGCATGACGCGCTGCAGGTCGGAACCGGCGTCCGGCTCGGTGAGGTCCATGGACATGGTCTCGCCGGCGCAGATGCGCGGGATGAATTTCTGGCGCTGCTCCTCGCTGCCAAACTCATAGAGGGTCTCGGCGCAGCTCTGCAGGCTCCAGATGTTCTGGAAGGAAGCGTCGGCGGCGGAGATGACCTCGCTGGCCATGCTGAAGACGACCTCCGGGCAGTTCAGGCCGCCGTAGCGGCGGGGCATGGTGACACCCCACAGGCCGGCATGCGTGGCCGCCTGCATGTTCTCCTTGGTCTTCTCCGCATAGATCATGCGGCCGTTCTCCAGGTGCGGTCCCTCAAGGTCGACGTCCTCGGAATTCGGGGCGATCGTGTTGGCCGCGACGTCGCCCGTGATCTCGAGCAGACGCTTGTAGTTCTCGATGCAGTCCTCGTGGTCGACGGGGGCCTCGGGATAGGTATCCTTGTCAGCGAAATTGCGTTCCTTCAGTTCGACGATCCGCTTCATGAGCGGGTGCTCCAGGTAGAAGGCAATCTCCGGATGGTCAGTATAATAATTTGCCATGGCTTTCGGGTTTACTTGGAATTCTGCTTGTAATACTTGATCATCTTCGGGATGACCTCCTCGACGGTACCGACGATGACGTAGTCGGCGATCTTGTTGATCGGGGCATCCGGATCGGAGTTGACGCTGATGATGATCTTGCTGTCCTGCATGCCGGCGATGTGCTGGATCTGGCCGCTGATACCGCAGGCGATGTAGACCTTCGGATGGACGGTCACGCCGGTCTGGCCGATCTGGCGGTCATGGTCGCAGAAGCCTGCATCCACGGCGGCGCGGCTGGCGCCGACCTCGGCGTGGAGGACCTTGGCCAGGTCGAAGAGCATGTCGAAGCCTTCCTTGCTGCCCATGCCGTAGCCACCAGCCACGACGATCGGAGCGCCCTTGAGGTTGTGCTTGGCAGCCTCGACATGGTGGTCGAGCACCTTGACGACATAGGCCTCCGGGGACACATACTTGGAGACTTCCGGATAGACGACCTCACCGAGGGCCTTGCCCTCATAGACGGCCTTCTGCATGACGCCCGAGCGGACCGTCGCCATCTGCGGGCGGTGCTCCGGATTGACGATGGTGGCCACGATGTTGCCGCCGAATGCCGGACGGATCTGGTACAGCAGGTTGTCGTAGTGCTGCTTGGTCTTGACATCGTCGAAGGAACCGATTTCGAGCTCGGTGCAGTCGGCGGTCAGGCCGCTGGTCAGGGAAGAGGACACGCGCGGGCCCAGGTCACGGCCGATGACGGTCGCACCCATCAGGCAGATCTGCGGCTGCTCCTCCTTGAAGAGGTTCACGAGGATGTCGGTATGCGGGGCGGAAGTATACGGGAAAAGATCCTTGCCGTCGAAGACGAAGAGCTTGTCCACGCCATAGGGAAGGATCTGGTCCTCCACCTTGCCCTTGATACCGGTACCGGCCACGACGGCGTGCAGCTGAACGCCCAGCTCATTGGCGAGCTTGCGGCCTTTGGTCAATAACTCCTGGGAGACTTCGGCAACGGTCGTGCCTTCGATCTCGCAATATACAAATACGTTGTTCATACGCCTAACCGATAATCTTTTCGTCCAACAATTCCTTGATGAGGCCCTCGACGTCGGCATCGGCGCCGGTCAGGGTCTTGCTCTCCTTCGCCTGGAAGACGATGTTCTGCACCGTCTTGACCTTGGTCGGGGAACCGGCGAGACCGCACTGGTTCGGATCGCCGTCGACGTCGGCTACGCTCCACTGGTTGAGCGTCAGGTACGGACGCCCGGCATAGAGATCCGCGCGCGGATCGTCTTCGGGACGCTCCATCGGGCAGGTCGCATATTTGTACTTCATGACGAGTTTCGCATTCTGCGGGCGGCACGGGGCGGCGCTGCCGTTGACGGTAATCAGCACCGGCAGCGGGACCTGGACGGTCTCCACGCCGCCGTCGATGTGGCGGCGGATGGTGGCCACGCCATTTTCAATACCGAGGATCTCCTCGGCATAGGTCACCTGGTTGAGCCCGAGTTTCTGGGCAACCTGCGGGCCGACCTGGGCGGTATCGCCGTCGATGGCCTGGCGGCCGCCGAGCACGATGTCCACGTCGCCGATCTTCTTGATGGCGGTGGCAAGGGCATAGGAGGTAGCGAGGGTATCGGCGCCTGCGAAGAGGCGGTCGGTCAGGAGCCAGCCCGTATCGGCACCCCGGTAAAGGCTCTGGCGTATGATTTCCCCGGCGCGGGGCGGGCCCATGGTGAGCACGCCGACGGTGGATCCGGGATTCTGTTCTTTCAGTCTGAGCGCCTGCTCGAGGGCATTCAGGTCATCGGGGTTGAAGATGGCCGGAAGGGCGGCACGGTTGACCGTTCCTTCGGGGGTCATGGCATCTTTCCCCACGTTGCGGGTGTCCGGCACTTGCTTGGCCAGGACCACAATTTTCAAACTCATATCGTTTGGTTTTAATAATACGTCTAACCAAAGGGCCGCCGTTACATAAAAAATGCAAGTCGGACGGCAGTTTCCAACTTGCAAATTTACACTATTTTTTGAATCCGGCAAAATGCCGGAAACCCAGATTCCTAGTAGCGGTTCAGCGGACGGCCGGAGGTCATCATATGGACCTTGCGGACCACTTCGTCGACGACGGCCTTGTGGGCCTCGCGCTCGGCGAGCTGCTCCGCCGTAGGCTCTTTCGCCGTCAGGGCGGCGACATGGGCCGATGCGGAAGAGAGGACGGTGTCGATCAGGTCGACGATGTCGACCATGTCCTTCTCCACGAAACCGCGGGAGGTGATGGCCGGGGTACCGACACGCAGACCGCTGGTCGCGAAGGCGCTGCGGCTGTCGAACGGGACCATGTTCTTGTTGACGGTGATGTCGGCCCGGACCAGTTCCTTCTCGGCGACGCGGCCGTTCAGATCCGGGAACTTCGTACGCAGGTCGATGAGCATCAGATGGTTGTCCGTACCGCCGGAAATGACTTTATAACCCCGTGCGATGAACTCGTCGCACATGGCCTTGGCGTTGGACATGACCTGCTGCTGGTACTGCACGAACTCCGGCTGCATGGCCTCATAGAAGGCGACGGCCTTGGCGGCGATGACATGCTCGAGCGGACCGCCCTGGATGCCCGGGAAAACGCTGGAATTGAGGATGGCGCTCATCTTCTTGATCTCGCCCTTCGGGGTGGTCAGGCCCCACGGGTTGTCGAAGTCCTTGCCCAGCAGGATGATGCCGCCGCGCGGACCGCGCAGGGTCTTGTGGGTGGTGGAGGTCACGATGTGCGCATATTTCACAGGGTTCTTCAGCAGGCCCGCGGCGATCAGGCCGGCGGTGTGGGCCATGTCGATCCACAGCAGGGCACCCACCTTGTCTGCAATGGCGCGCATGCGCTCGTAATCCCATTCGCGGGAGTAGGCAGAGGCGCCGCCGATGATCAGTTTCGGCTTGCACTCGAGGGCCTTGCGCTCCATTTCGTCATAATCGACGCGACCGGTCTCGGGATCCAGGCCGTAGGCGACCGGATGGTAGAGGATGCCGGAGGCGTTGACCGGGGAGCCGTGGGTCAGGTGACCGCCCATGGACAGGTCGAGGCCCATGAAGGTGTCGCCCGGCTTGAGGCAGGCCATGATGACAGCCATGTTGGCCTGGGCGCCGGAATGCGGCTGCACGTTGGCATATTCTGCGTCATAGATCTTGCAGAGGCGGTCGATGGCCAGCTGCTCGATCTGGTCCACGACCTCGCAACCGCCGTAGTAGCGCTTGCCGGGGTAGCCTTCTGCGTATTTATTGGTGCAGATGGAGCCCATGGCTTCCATGACCTGGTCGGACACATAGTTCTCGGAGGCAATCAGTTCGAGTCCGGAGGACTGACGGTCCCTTTCTTTCTTGATCAGGTCGAAAATCTGAAGATCCTGTTTCATAGTTATTGTTTCAGCGTTTATTTAATGATTATTCTCGCTTGGTGTCTCTTGCATAAAAAGTCGCCTGAGGACCGACAAATATACGAAAAAAATCTACCTTTGCATATCCCAAAGACAGATTTTATGAAGGACCGGAAACTGCTCAACATCGAACTCGGACGCGTCACTGCGCAGCAATACAAAGAATTGCCCGGATCGGGGATCGCCGTCGTGCTGGACAACGTGCGCAGCGCCCACAACGTGGGCTCCGCTTTCCGCAGCAGCGACGCCTTCAAAATCGACAAGATCTGGCTTTGCGGCATCTGCGCCACCCCGCCCTCGGCGGAGATCCACAAGTCGGCCCTCGGCGCCGAAGACAGCGTCCCGTGGGAACATGCGGACGACACCCTGGAGGCCGTCCGCCGGCTCCGGGAAGAGGGCTACACCCTCGTGGCCGTCGAGCAGACCGTCCGCTCCGTCAAGTTGGATGCCTTCCGGCCGGCCCCGGATACCAAATATGCCGTAGTCTTCGGAAACGAAGTCGACGGCGTCCGCCAGGACGTCGTCGACGCATGTGATTTCTCGCTGGAAATTCCGCAGGACGGTACCAAGCACTCCCTCAACGTCTCCGTCTCGGTCGGCGTGATCCTCTGGCACCTGCGGCTCTTCCGCTAGCTATTTCTTCACGACCGGGGCCAGGACGAACCGGAAGGAACGTTCCTGGGCCGGGAGCATGTACGGATCCAGCGGACGCGCGCCCCAGGAATTGGTGCCGCCAACGCCCATCTGGGCCGCTTCGAAGTGCACGAAGGTCTCCCCGCGGCTACGGTCATTCTCATACGCCAAGGCCTTGAGTTCCAAGGAATGCTGCGCATTGCCGGCCTGGGTGTTGGTCGGGTTCGGACGCGGTCTCGGATCGGGCAGGGAGACATCCAGCAGTTTGCGCGGGAACGGCAGGGCGGAGCCGGAGAAGGCCGCGTCGGAACGGATTTCCAGACCGTTCCCGGCGGCATCCAGCAGACGCATCCACCGCATTTCGCCATGCGTGCCGGACTCCTGCGTCCGTACATAGCCATAGTGATACTGGTCCGCGACGGACTGGACATACCGCCCCATCAGCGCGGAAGACTCGCGGTCGGCATAGTTCTCCCATGGTCCCAGGCCGAAGAAATCCAACGTGGAATAGTCCCCGGGCATCGCGAATTCCAGGCCGAAACGGAACATCGGCGGCATCTCGGACAGGCTGCCGGCATCCTTCAGGGAAAGCGTTACCTCCATGGCTCCGTTTTCTCCGGAAATCCGGTATTCTAGCGTTACGGAAGCGCCGCCAAACGGCATATACCGGGCCTCGGCCCGATAACCGTCCTCGGCCACATAGACGGCGAACGCTTCCACCTTCCACTCCGGATACTGCCAGACGGCGCTGCGCTTGTCCATTCCCGCACCGAGGTCGTTCTCGATCGGAGCGCGGCCGAAGCAAGGCATCAGCGGCTCTGCAAGCAGTTCCCGTCCATTTACGATCCAACTGGCCAGGGCGCCGTTGTTTCCGTCAAAGGTCAGTTTCCACCCGGCACCCTCGACCTCGTACTTCCCGTCTGCCCGTCGCATTTCCGCCTTCGGACGGACGGAAGGGAGCGGAGCCATGCCTTCCTGTCCGGAAGAGAACAGGAACTGGTCATACGCCACTTCCTCGCCGGCATCCAGCAGGCCGTCCGCCGCTTTCAGGACATAGCGGACCGTCAGGTACTGCTCACCGCGGGCGGGAATGTCCCGGGCGTCCAGCGGAAGGCTCACCTCACGGGTCTCCCCCGCCGGCACATTCAGATTCTCGATGCCCCCGCTGCGGATCGGACGGCCGTCCTCTTCGAGCGTCCAGACCATGCGGTACTTGGACAGGTCAATGAAGAAGTTCTCGTTCCGCACCTTGAGCCGGACCGGACCGGTGCCCGCGAGTTCCGTCCAGATGTTCTGGTATTGGTAGCGGACCTCATAGGCATGAGGATGGAGGGTGCGGTCCGCCGCGATGATGCCATTGCAGTTGAACGAACCGTCGGAAGCATCATAATCATTGAAATCGCCGCCATAGGCAAAGATATGGTCCGTCCCGTATTTCTGGGGATCCACCGGCCAGCGGAGCGCCTGGTCCACGAAGTCCCAGATGTAGCCGCCCTGGTACCGGTCATATTTGCGGATCAGGTCCCAATACTCCTTGTGATTGCCCATGGAGTTGCCCATCGCGTGGGAATACTCGCACTGGATCAGCGGTTTGGAAGGATTCTCCTCCAGGTATTTCTCCGCCCGGTCGACACTCAGGTACATCGGGCAGTAGATATCGGTCTTCCCATTCAGCCCGGCCTGCTCATACTGCACCGGACGGGACGGGTCATAGGCCTTGATCCAGTCATAGGCCGCCTCGAAGTTCGGGCCGTATCCCGCCTCGTTGCCGAGGCTCCAGACCACCACGCACGGGTGGTTGAAATCCCGCTTGACCATCCGGCTGTCGCGGGCAAGATGCGCGGCCTTGTAATCGTCGCGCCGGGCAAGGGTCGCCGGACCGTAGCCCATGCCATGGGACTCGATGTTGCCTTCATCGGTCACATACAGGCCATATTCGTCGCAGAGGGCATACCACCGCGGATCATTCGGATAGTGGGAGGTACGGACCGCATTGATGTTCAGCTGCTTCATGATCCTGATATCCCGGACCATCTCCGCCTCGGAGACCACGTATCCGCCTGTCGGGCTGAGTTCGTGCCGGTCGGTGCCCTTGATCAGCACCGGCTTGCCGTTGACCAGGAAGAGCCCGCTCCGGACCTCCACGCTGCGGAAACCGAAACGGAGTTCGGCGGACTCGAGGATGTTCCGCTTGCCATCCAGCAGGACGACCCGCATGTTATAGAGGTTCGGATCTTCCGCACTCCAAAGCCGCGGAGATTCCACGGAAGCCGTCCCGCGCAGGATGACATTCCCGTTTTGAGAGCGTTCCTGCTGCCGGGTCACCGGCATCTGCCCGGTGGCGATGTCCTTGCCCGTCAAGGGATCCCAGACCTGGAAATCCACGCCGAACGCACCCGGCGTCACTTCTGCCATCACCGATATGTTCCCGTCCATATCGGCCGTAATATGAATGTCCTCCAGGCGTTTCTGCTCTCGGGTATAGACATAGACCCCGCGGGCGATGCCCGTGAAACGCCAGAAATCCTGGTCCTCCAGGTAGGTCCCGTCGCACCAGCGCATGACTTCCAGGGCGATCGTATTCTCTCCGGCCTTGACGAACTTCGTAATGTCAAACCGGGCTTCCAGCTTGCTGTCCTCGCTGTATCCGACCTCCTTGCCGTTGACCCAGACCCGGACATTGGACGTCGCCGACCCGATGCACAGGCAGATCTGCTTGCCGATCCAGTCCTTCGCGACCGGGAAGGTCCGCCGGTACTGGCCGACATAATTGTTCTCGGTCGGAACATGGGGCGGATCGTTGCGGAAATGCCCGCGCCAGGCATAGCCGATGTTGACATACAGCGGATCGCCGTAGCCATTCAGTTCGAACATGCCCGGGACCGGGATGGTCCCCCATCCCTCGTCCTGGAAGCCGACGGCCTCAAAACCATCGACCCGCTCCGACGGGGTCGGGGCGAGCCGGAATTTCCATGTACCGTCCAGGCTCAGGGTCTGCTGCTGGTCGGTCGTGAAGGTTGCCGCCAGGGGAAGGCGGTTCTTTTCAAATACTTGCGGGTCTTGCCAATCGGGCAGGACGCTGGCAGCCAGGGCCAGTACGAGGGTCAGGAGATGGGTCATATGATTTCAATGTCAGAGGCTGGGAGCCAGCCTTGTCGGCCGTCGGAAAGTTCGATGTTGCACCATTCGCCCACGCTGTCGAGGACGCGGACCTTGGTGCCTTCATGCAGGACGAAGAGGTCTTTCGCCGCCGTTCCGCCGGACGGCGAACTCTTGACAGAGGACACCGGGCGCATGACGATGGCGCTGTCCGCCCGGAAATAGTCACGGCTCTGCCAGCGCGCGAAGCCCAGGCAGCCCAGGAAAAGCAGGAAGGCGGCGATGGCGCCGAAGAAACCGGTCCGCCGTTTCCCGGGCATTCCGCCGAGCAGGAACAGCAGCAGCAGGGCCAGCGCCCCGGCCAGCAGGAGCAGCGACAGGACGGCCCAGGTATTGGAACTCAAGGCATAGCAGACTTTGCGGCTCCATGCCTTGATGAACAGTTCCGGGATCTCGTCGATCTTGTCCTGGATCCGGGAGTTGGCGAACTCCAGGTTGAACCGCGCATCGTCGAAGGAGGGATCCAGCTTGAGGGCGCGCTCGTAGTTCAGGATGGCCTGCGGGACCTCCCCGGCCTTGAACGCGGCATTGCCCAGGTTGTAATAGACTTGCGCCGATTCGATCCCGCTGGCGCTCAGTTCGCCGAAAGCCTGCATGGCATCGGTCCAGCGTCCGTCCTGATAGGCGGCAGTGCCGGCGTTCCAGAGGGAATCGGCATAGGTATCTGCCGCCCGCAGGCCCGAGGCCGGGAGCAGCAACAGCAGCAGGGCCAGCACGGCCGGTCCGGCTGCGGAAGGTTTGTGTTTCATGCTGGCATCGATCGAGGAAATCACTTCGACGGCTTCGGTATAGCGGGCATCCATGCCGCCGGTCTCCGCCGAAGGGGCATAACGGGCATATTCACACGCATCCAGCAGGTCGGCGAAACGGCCGGTCAGGGCCTCGGACACGCCGGCGGCCTGCAGGCGTTCCGTGATGTTGTCCCGGTTCAGGTCTTCCACCTGCATGCCGAGCTTATCGGAGACGAAGCCCAGCAGGGCACGGTGCAGTTCCTCATAGAAGGCAGTCTGCAAGCCCTTGTCCAAAAAGTCTTTGGACAGTTTGAGCCGTTTCATGGCCATCTTGGTCGCCGCACGGTTGCGGGTGCCGGCGACATCCGCGCGCAAGGCAGCCCGGCGGCGCAGGGCGGCCCAGACCGCGGCAGCGGCTGCGACCAGCAGGACCAGCAGGATCCAATAGGCGGGGCGGGCTACCAGGAATCCAGCGGTAGAGCGGAAGGCAGGTTTGGCGGTCCGGATGAACCGGATGTCTTCGCCCAGGTTCCGGACGCCCTTCCGATCGACGGACGGCAGGGCCTCGGAGACGACGCCGGAGGCGCCGTTATCCTTTCCCCGGGCAACATGGACCTCGATCGGTTCGGCGGTCAGGGTCACATAGCGGCCGGCATTGACATCATAATAGGCATATTCAACCGGAGGGATCGTGAAATCGCCGTGGCTGCGCGGGATGAACGGATACTCAAACGTCTTGCTTCCCGAGGTTCCGCCGGCAGACCGGTCGGTATTCTCGGTCGTCTTGACGTCGTATACTTCAAAATCGGAGGGGAACTGGATCTGCGGAGCCTGCAGCAAGGCGACATTGCCCTTTCCGGTAACGGTGACCAGCAGCGAGGCCGCATCGTGGGTTTTCAGCGAATCCTTGCTCAGCCGGGTGGTCATCGTAAACGAACCCACGCCACCGCCGTAGGTGGCCGGCGCACCGGAAGGCAGGCTGCGGACCGTTACGGAGGCGGCCGGAGCCGTCACGCGCTTGCGGACCTGGCGGACATTGTCCTCAAAGAAGCTGTCAAAGATGCTGTTGGAGCGGCTCTGGACCCGGATGTTGACCAGGCACACCAACTCCGACGGATCGATCTGCAAGGTGCCGGCCTGCTGGGGAATCAGCACCCAGCGGCGCAGGACGGCGCTGTTGTAGATCTCGTCACCGAGCACTTCCCGGTTGAAACTAATGTTGGTCGGGGTCTCCACCTCCTGGCTCCAGAAGCCGTTGAAGGTCGGGAAACGGGCATCTTCGAATCCGGCGATGTCCACCCGTTGGTAGAGCTTCAGCGTAGCGGTGACCGGCTCGCCGATGACGACGTTGTTGCGGCTGAGGGTCAGGCGCATGAACAGGTCATTGTCGGCGATATTGCCCGTAGACTGCCGGGGCTGGGCATTCCCCTGCCGGGAAGACTGCGACCCGCTGCCGGCAGCCCCGCCTGAACCGGCGACGACCTCAACGGTCACGGCCCGGGAACTGACGGTAGACCCGCCGACGGTCGCGGTGGCGGCAGGAAGGGTGAACTTGCCCGCGCTCTTCGGAGACAGGATATACGTATAGGTAAACTGGGAAGATTTGCTTCGCTTCCCGTTTACGATGCTGATGCTGGTGGAAGAGCCGGTCTGCGGTCCCCAGACCAGTTGGAAATCATCCCCGGGGCTCCAGGTGAAATCCGACGGACGGCTGTCCCCTTCGAGGATAAAGGCGACGCTGAACTGTTCGTCGAGGGCGACGATGTTCTGTACTTCCACGCGGATCGACGTCTGGGCCCACAGGGCCACGGACGCCGACAATCCAAGCAATATAATCGCTAATCTTTTCATACGCTACCAATTCTTTTCCTTCTGCCGCGACTTGGCGGCTTCCGCCTCAGCCTTTTTCACTTTCTCCTGCGTTTCCTTTTCCTTGGCCTGGATGGCCTGGAGCATCTGCTGGGCCTGCTGGGGGGAGATCTTCACCGGTTGCTGGCCTTGACCCTGGTTCTGGTCCTGATCCTGCTGATCCTGGTTCTGCTGATCCTGGTTTTGGTTCTGATCCTGGTTTTGGTTTTGGTTTTTGTTCTGATCCTGGTTCTGCTGGTCCTGGTTTTGATCCTGATTCTGGTCTTGGTTCTGGTCCTGACCGCCTCCGCCGCCTTCCTGGTCCTGCTGCATCAACTTGGCATAGGCCAGGTTTTCCTTGGCCTCCATGTCTCCCGGATTGCGGAGCAGCACCTGCTGGAAAGCCTGGATCGCCGTATTCCAGTCCTGCTGGGCCAACGCGCAGTCGCCCAGGTTAAAATAATAGTCCGGGGCATTCGGGGACAGCGGAGCCGCCTGGGCGATCTTCTGCAACTGGGCGGCCGCCTCCTGGGCGTTCCCCTGCCGATACAGGGTGCTTGCCAGGTTATAGTTGGCCGCGAAGGAAGTGGAATCCTTGACCAGCGCCTTGCGGTAGCTGATATCCGCCTCCTTATAGTCTTCCTTCCGGAACTGCCGGTTGCCGCGGCGCACGTCCCGCTTGTCCACCTGTGCGGAAGCCGCCAGGCAGGCCAGCAGGCCCAAGGCCGTCAGCATATATCTCAGACTCTTCATTTTCATTCAAACAGTTTCTTTTTGGGACGGCGTTCCCCGATCAGCATTTCCAGCACCAGCAGGGCCAGGGCAATGCCGAAGAAATACATGTAACGCTCGTCATATTCCTCGAAGACGACGGAATTAAACTCTTCCGCCTCCATCTTCCGGATATCGTCGATCACAGGGTTCAGGCCGAATTCCTCATTGCCGGCATGGACATAGGCACCGTTCCCGGCCTGGGCGATCTCACGGAGGGCTTCCTCATCCAGACGGGTCACTACGATCTCACCGCCACGATCCCGCAGCAGTTCCCCGTCCATCGGAATCGGCTGTCCCTGGGCGGAACCGACGCCGATCGTATAGACCCGCACGCCCATTTCGGCAGCCGTCCTGGCCGCTTCGACAGGGTCGTCTTCGTGGTTCTCGCCATCGGTGATCACAATGACGGCGCGGCTCTTCTCACTCTCGGCGCTGAAACCCTTGACGGCCGTCAGGATGGCATCGCCGATGGCGGTTCCCTGTACGGGCACTGATTCGGTCGAGATGCTGTTCATGAACATCTTGGCCGACACGTAATCGGTCGTGATCGGAAGCTGGACAAAGGACGATCCGGCGAACACGATCAGGCCGATGCGGTCTTCCTGCAAGCGGTCGACGATGCGGGAAATCGCCAGTTTGGCCCGCTCCAGCCGGTTCGGGGAATAATCCTGGGCCAGCATGGAGTTCGAGACGTCCAGGCAGATGATGACCTCCGCTCCCTTGGTTTTCCGCTCGCTGAGTTTGGCGCCGATCTGCGGCCGGGCCAGGCCCAGGACGAAAAACAGGAAAGCCAGGCTGAACAGGATGACGCGGATCCAGCCCTTCGCTCCGGACCAGGAAGGCATCAGCCCGTCCACGAGCGCCTCATCCCCGAATTTGCGGATCCGGCGGCGGCGCAGGGTACGGACCACGGCGTACAGTACCGGGAAGGCCGGGACGAGCAGCAGCAGCCAAAGGTATTGATAATGTGCAAAGAAATAAACCATTACGGCAGCCTCCTCAAGAATAGTTTGACCAACAGTTCAGCCAGCAGCAAGAGCAAGGCGGCCAGCGCATACTTCGGGAAAAGTTCCTTGTAGACCGGGAAACTGTCCACGGTCGTACGGGCTTTTTCCATCTGGTTGATTTCGGAATAGATCTCAGCCAGTTTCGTATTGTCCGTGGCCCGGAAGTACCGGCCGCCGGTCGTCTCGGCGATCTGCTTGAGCAGCGCCTCGTCGATCTCGACCTGCATGTCCTGCAGCTGGACGCCAAACGGGGTGATGACCGGATACGGGGCCATGCCGTTGGCACCGACGCCGATGGTATAGACCCGCACGCCGAAGGTCTTGGCGATCTCCGCCGCGGTCTCCGGAGCGACCTCGCCCCGGTTGTTGACGCCGTCGGTCAGCAGGATGACCACCCGGCTTTTCGCATCGGAATCTTTCATGCGACCCACGGCCGTCGCCAGGCCGTTGCCGATGGCGGTACCGTCTTCAATCAGGCCGGTTTCAATGTCTTTCATCAAGTTGATCAGGGTCGCCCGGTCCGTCGTCAACGGACACTGGGTATAGCTTTCACCGGCAAAGACGACGATGCCCATCCGGTCGGAAATCCGCTGTCCGATGAATTCGATGGCGATGTCCTTGGCCGCGCTGATCCGGTCCGGCTTGAAGTCCCGGGCCAACATGGACGTCGACACGTCCATGGCCAGCACGATGTCGATGCCTTCCGTGTCCACCTTCTCCATCTCCGTGGAAGAACGCGGACGGGCCAGGCAAATGATAATCAGCGCCAGCGCCGCTTCCCGAAGCAGGAAAGGCAGATGGCGGACCACCGACAGGACGGTGCCGCCGACGGCTTCCCAGGGTTGCAGGGTCGAAGCCCGGAAATGCGGCCGGCGGCCGGAAACCTCCAGCCAGATGTAGCGGACCAGCAGCAGGACGGGAATGGCCAGCAGCCAAAGAAGGGCGGGATACTCAAAGAACATGGCCGGCCTCCTTTTCCTGGGTGATTTCTTCCTGGTAGGTGCTTGTCACAAACCGGACGGCGGCAGGCAGGACCTTCGCCGCCTCGTCTTCCGGGACGGTCAGCTTGGCGAACTTGACGAAATCGGAAACCTCGAACAGTTCCTTGGCCTCGGCGTACAGGTCCTGCGGCAAATCGGTTTCCTTCAGGTCGTCGAAGATCTCGGCGGTCGTCCGCTCCAGGGCGGAGACCCCGTACCGGGCGGCGATGTAGCCGCGCAGGGCATCCGTTACACCCGAATAGAAGGCCTTCTGCCGCTCCGGCGCCCAGAACTTGCTGCCCCGGAACTTGTCCAGTTCCCGGAGAGCGACGATGTGGGCGGGATCGTCCGGCTTGGCGGCGGACGTTCCCCGGCGGCGATACTGCCGGACCAGGCACACGGCGAGGATCAGCAGCAAGGCGATCAGCCAGAAGCCATAAAGCCAGGGAAGGACTTCCTTCAAGGTCAGCGGATAGCGGATCTGCGGACGGATATCGTGGGGCTCATAAGTCTCGGGATCGATCGGCAGCGTCCTGACATCCAGGACCTTCGGTTTGAAGTACAAGGTGTCGGGCGTGGCGGCGGCATCATCGGAGGTCGTCGTCAGCATCGCCAGCGGCGGCAGTCCGTACAGGCCGGCGTCAAACGAGGTGATGACCAGCGAAGCGTCCACCGTCATCGTCCCGGTCTTTGTCCGGGTGGTATCGACCACCCAGCCCCGGACGATCACCACGCTGTCGCAGAGTCCCTGCTTCGAATAGTCGGGCAAGGCGATCCGGGTGTTGATCGGAAGGTCCTCCACCCGGAAACCATACAGGAGCTGGTCGCCGATCAGGATGGAATCCCGTTCCTGGAGCTGCCGCAGGTAGGAACCGTCCCGCAGGACCGGCTCCGCAGGGGCGCCGGCGGCCAGAAGCGGGCAGAGTCCAATGACCAGCAGCAGTATATGTCGAATGAATCTCTTCATGACTTATCGTTTCTCAAACAGCCCCATCAGGGCGCGTACATAGTCTCCGTCCGTCGCGACGTCGATGCTGTCGACATGGTGGCGGAGGAGAAGTTTCTCCATCTGCCGGTCCGCCGAAGTGAACCAGTCCGCATAGGCGGTGCGGGTCCGCCGGGAAGACGTGTTGATCCAGCGGGCCTGCCCGGTTTCGGCATCCTTCACATGCACCAGGCCCACCGGCGGCAGGCTCCGCTCGCGGGGGTCATGGACTTTGATGACCGACAGGTCGTGCCGGCTAACGGCCACTTTCAAGGCATCTTCGTAGCGCGGGGTCCCGGCGGGATCCACGTCCAGCATGTCGGACAAGACGAACGCCGTGCATTTTTTCTTGATGGCGCCGGTCAGGTACCGGAGCGCCTCGCCGATATCGGTCCCGTCGGACTCCGGCTCATACTCAAGGATTTCGCGCAGGATATGCAGCAGGTGGCTGCGGCCCTTCTTGGGCGGGATGAACTTCTCGACCCGGTCGCTGAACAGCAGGGCGCCGACCTTGTCGTTGTTCAGGATGGCGGAGAAACTCAGCACGGCTGCGATCTCGGCGATCAGGTCCCGCTTGGTACGGACCTGGGTGCCGAAAAGGCCGGACCGGCTGATGTCCACGAGCAGGACCACCGTCAGTTCCCTCTCCTCTTCGAAGACCTTGACGTACGGGGCGTGCATGCGGGCGGTGACGTTCCAGTCCATGCTGCGCACGTCGTCACCCCACTGGTACTCCCGCACTTCGCTGAAGGCCATGCCCCGCCCCTTGAAGGCGGAGTGGTACTGCCCGGCGAAGATCTGGTGCGAGAGCGCCCGCGTCCGGATCTCAATCTTCCTGACTTTCTTCAGGAGGTCTGTCGTAGATGTGGCCATTACGGAACCATTACGGCGTTCAGGACCTCGGAGATGATGTTCTCGGTCGTCACGTTCTCGGCCTCGGCCTCATAGGTCAGCCCGATACGGTGGCGCAGCACCTCGGCGGAAACGGCCCGCACATCCTCCGGAATGACATAGCCGCGGCGCTTGATGAAGGCATAGGCCTTGGCCGCCATGGCCAGCGAGATGCTGGCACGCGGGGAGGCGCCGAAGGAGATCAGGTCGCTGAGCTTGCCGAGGTTGTAATCGGCCGGGGTGCGGGTCGCATAGACCAGGTCGACGATGTACCGCTCGATCTTTTCATCCATGTAGACTTCGCGGACGATATTGCGGGCCCGGACGATGTCCTCGGGCTTGAGGATCGGGGTGGCATGGGGGAATTCCCCGCTGTTGTTCATGCGGATGATCTGACGCTCCTCGTCTTTCTTCGGATAGCCGACCACGACCTTGAGCATGAAACGGTCGACCTGCGCCTCGGGCAGCGGATAGGTACCCTCCTGCTCGATCGGGTTCTGGGTCGCCATGACCAGGAACGGCTCCGGCAGTTTGAAGGTCTTGTCGCCGATGGTCACCTGGCGCTCCTGCATGGCTTCCAGCAGGGCCGACTGGACCTTGGCCGGGCTTCGGTTGATTTCATCCGCCAGCACGAAGTTGGCGAAGACCGGGCCCTTGTGGACCTCGAAACCCTCATTCTTCTGGGAATAGATCATGGTGCCGATCACGTCCGCAGGAAGCAGGTCCGGGGTAAACTGGATACGGCTGAACTTGGCATCCACCGCCTGGGCCAGCGTGTTGATGGCGAGGGTCTTGGCCAGGCCCGGGACGCCTTCCAGAAGGATATGTCCATTGGCCAGCAGGCCGATCAGCAGGTTCTCCACGAGGTGTTTCTGTCCCACGATGACCTTGCCCATCTCCAGGGTAAGCAGGTCCACGAAGGAACTCTCCTGCTGGATGCGGTCGTTCAATTCTTTGATGTTGATGTCCATATTATTTTTTACATTTGCATTCGTTATGCGGTACAAGATCACACTGTCCTACGACGGCACCTCCTTCAGCGGCTGGCAGATCCAGCCGAACGCCCCCTCCATCCAGGAAAGCCTCCAGCACGTGCTGGGCATCCTCCTGAAAGAAGAGATCGCGGTCACCGGAGCCGGCCGTACCGACGCAGGGGTCCATGCGGTCGGGTATGTCGCCCATTTCGACGGTCCGGAGGGTCTTGACACCGCCGCCCTAGGCTACAAATTAAATGCCATGCTGCCCCGCGGAATCGCCGTGCACTGCGTAGCAGTGGCGGCCCCGGACTTCCACGCCCGCTTCGACGCCACCGAGCGCAGCTACAAATATTTCATCCACCGCAGGTACGATCCCTTTCTGGAGCGGTATTCGTGGCGATGCCCTTACGAATTGGATATCAACGCGATGAACGAGGCCTGCCGGTATCTGCCGGGACGCCGGGATTTCAGCTGTTTCGAGAAGGTGGGCGGAGCCAACAAAACCTCCGTCTGCGACATACGCTACGCCGCCTGGAAGACCTATGTCCCGACCCATGTGGCAGAGCTGGGATACCCCTGCCGGGAAGGCGATTACCTGGTCTTCGAAATCCGGGCCGACCGCTTCCTCCGCAACATGGTCCGGGCCATCGTCGGCACCCTCGTGGAGATCGGCCGCGGCCGCCGGGAACCGGCCTGGATGGCCGAAGTCCTGGCCTCGGGGAACCGCAGCCGCGCCGGGGAATCCGTCCCGGGACACGCCCTTTTCCTGAAAGAAGTCGATTATTGACCTCTTTTTAAAAAAGAATCCGATTTTTTCATTATTTTTGCAGATTGGAGAAAAGTGCATTCTCCAATGACGGCCCGTGTGGCCGGACCGATATGAAAATAAAATAATACATCCGAATACCATGTTGTTCCAACTTCTTCAGGCAGACACCCTCGGCGCAGCCGCGGAGGCCGTGCAGAACCTCACCCAGACCGCTGCCCCGGTGCAGCAGGAAATGTCCTATTCCCTGATCAGCATGGCCGCGAAAGGCGGCTGGCTCATGATCGTGCTGCTGATCCTCTCCATCCTTGCGATCTACATCTTCGGCAAGAAATGGTGGCTCATCCACAAGGCCGGCGGCATCGACAAGAATTTCATGAAGGACATCCGCGACTACATCCATGAAGGCAAGATCAAGTCTGCCATCTCCCTGTGCGAGCAGTTCGACTCCCCGATCGCCCGCATGGTCCAGAAAGGCCTCGAGCGCCTCGGCCGCCCGCTGACCGACATCCAGACGGCTGTCGAGAACGTCGGCAACGCCGAAGTCGCCCGCCTCGAGAAGGGTCTCCCGATCCTCGCGACCATCGCCGGCGGCGCCCCGATGATCGGTTTCCTCGGTACGGTCATCGGCATGGTCCAGGCCTTCTTCAACATGTCCCAGGCCGGGAACAACATCGACATCACCCTCCTGTCCAGCGGTATCTATACGGCCATGATCACGACTGTCGGCGGCCTGATCGTGGGTATCGTCGCCTACTTCGGCTACAACTACCTGACCTCCAACATTTCCGACCTCGTGTTCAAGATGGAGAGCGCGACCATTGACTTCATGGACCTCCTCCACGAACCGGCAGACAAAGAGTAAGCCATGGCCATCAAACGTCACTCAAAGGTCCTGTCGGACATCGGGATGTCGTCCATGACGGACCTGGTGTTCCTGCTGCTGATCTTCTTCCTGATCACCTCGACGCTCGTCAACCCGAACGCCCTCAAGCTCCTGCTTCCCAAGAGCACGGGCCAGGTATCGGCCAAGGCGACCGTCAGCGTGTCCATCAAGGACTGGCACCAGGACGACCTGTATACCTACCACATCAACGGCAATGAGACCCCGATTCCCTTCAGCCAGGTGGAAGACGCCCTCGTGGGCCTGCTCCAGAGCGAGGAGGAACCGACGTTCTCCATCTACGCCGACGAAAGCGTCCCCGTCAAGGAAGTCGTCGCCGTGATGAACATCGCCAAGCGGAATCACTACAAGGTCATTTTGGCAACTTCACCGGAATAGGCCATGGCAGACTACAGACAGCAACGCAAAAAGACCGAGCGCATCGGCAGGACCGCGGGTATCGCCGCGGCCGTGACGGCGCATGTGGCCTTGGCTGTGCTGGGCGTCTTCTCCGGGCTGAAATACATTTATCCCCCGCCGCAGGAACAGACCTTCCTGATCGACTTCTCCGAGGTTGAGCAGGAGCCGGTCCGCCAGATCTTCAACGGCTCGCAGCCGCAGGCGGAAGAGGTCGACCGCACCCGGCCGATCGAACTGGTACAGCGCTCCGAGGCCCAGGAGACGGGCACGAAGCCCAACCAGGCCAGGGAAGCGACCCTGGGGGACAAGGGAGACGTGGAGAAATACGAACCGTCGCGGGAGAAGCCCATCGACAACCGTGCCCTGTTCCATGCCGCCAACAACAAGACGGACAAGGACACCCTGGCTGCACAGACCGCATCCAAGGTCAGTGAAAGCCTCAAGGCCGGCCATCCGCAGGGCAACACCAACATCGGCAAGACCGACGGCACTCCGAACGCCCACCTGCAGGGCCGTACGGTGCTGGGGACCCTCCCCCGCCCGTCCTATGCCGTGCAGAACTCCGGCATCGTCGTCGTCACGATCTGGGTGGACCAGTACGGTACCGTCCAGAAAGCCGTGGCCGGCGCCGACGGGACGACGGTGACCGATTCCGCCCTTTGGCAGGCCGCCCGCAAGGCTGCCCTCGGCGCCCATTTCAACATGAGCGCGGACGCCCCCGCCCTCCAGCAGGGCACGATAACGTATAAATTCAATCTCAAATAATTTTAATTCATTAAACGGCCCGTGAGGGTCACAGTACAATGGAAGAAAACAAAAAAGGCGGATTTTCCGCAGAAGGAAGGAAACTCAGGCCGAGACGGCCGCGTGTTTCCACGGAACGGGTAGAATACAATCCCTCCGAAAGAAAAGACTATGGAGAACATCGCAGCTACGGCGAACGGCCGCAGCGCAGTTTCGGGGAGCACCGCAGCTACGGTGACCGTCCCCAGAGAAGTTACGGCGACCGCCCGCAGCGCAGCTTCGGGGAGCGGCCGCAGCGTTCCTACGGCCAGGACGGGGAGCACCGCAGCTATGGTGACCGTCCCCAGCGCAGCTATGGCGACCGGCCGCAGAGGAGTTTCGGGGAGCGTCCGCAGCGTTCCTACGGCCAGGACGGCGAGCACCGCAGCCATGGTGACCGTCCCCAGAGAAGTTATGGCGACCGCCCCCAGCGCAGCTACGGCGACAAGCCGCAGCGTTCTTTCGGGGAGCGCAAACCTTCCTTCGGCGGCAAGCCGGGCTTCGGTGGGAAACCGGGCTTCGGCGGCAAGGGCGGATTCCGCAAGCCCCACCGCGATGACAACGAGGGCATCAACCGCATGATCAGCCGCAAGCCGCAGGTCTCCGAACTGCAGTATTCGGACAACGACATGGCTCCGACTCCGTTCAAGGAGGAGATGCGGCTCAACAAGTTCATCGCCAATTCCGGCGTTTGCAGCCGCCGCAAGGCCGACCTCCACATCCAGGCCGGCGTGGTGACCGTCAACGGCGAGGTCGTCACCGAACTCGGCACCAAGATCAATGTCCTGACCGACGACGTCCGTTTCAACGGCGAGCGCCTCAAGGGCGAGGAGAAGGTCTACATCGTCATGAACAAGCCGAAAGGCTATGTGACGACCGCCAGCGACCCGCACGCGGAAAAGACCGTCATGGACCTGATGAAGAATTGCACCGCCCGGGTCTTCCCGGTCGGCCGCCTGGACAAGAACACCACCGGCGTGCTGATGTTCACCAACGACGGGGACATCGCCGAGAAGCTCACCCACCCGTCCTATGACAAGAAGAAGATCTACCAGGTCATCCTCGACCGCCCGGTCAGCCAGGAAGACTACCAGAAGATCCTGGACGGCATCGAGCTGAACGACGGCCTCATCCGCGCCGACGAACTCGAATACATCGATGCCACCGACCACAAGAAGATGGGCATCGAGATCCATTCCGGCAAGAACCGCATCGTCCGCCGCATCTTCGAGAGCCTGGGCTATGACGTCCGCGCCCTCGACCGCGTCTACTTCGCCGGCCTGACCAAGAAGGGCCTCAAGAAGGGTGAATGGCGCTACCTGACCCCGGGCGAGGCCAATATCCTGCGGATGGGAGCCTACATGTGATGATGGAAGGTACGAACAAGAAACACAGGGCCGGATTTGTCAACATCATCGGGAATCCGAATGTCGGCAAATCGACCCTGATGAACGCCCTCGTCGGCGAGAAGCTGTCCATCGTGACCGCCAAGGCGCAGACGGCCCGGCACCGGATCATGGGCATCGTCAACACCGACGACTACCAGATCGTCTATTCCGACACGCCGGGCATCCTGAAGCTGAACTACCGCCTGCAGCAGAACATGATGAAGTTCGTGGAGACCGCCATCGGGGACGCGGACATCATCCTGTATGTGACGGATGTGGTTGAGACGGGCGACAAGAACAAGGAATACATCGAGAAGCTCAGCAAGCTGGAGTGCCCGGTCATCCTGGTCATCAACAAGATCGACCTGAGCGACCAGCAGAAGGTCCTGGAACTGATGGCCTGGTGGAAGGAGCAGATCCCCAACGCGGAGATCTTCCCGGTTTCCGCCCAGGAGAAGTTCAACCTGGAGAATGTCTTCGAGGCCATCGTCCGCAACCTGCCGGAATCCCCGGCCTGGTTCGACAAGGATGCCTTCACGGACCGGAACCTGCGGTTCTTCGCCTCGGAAATCATCCGGGAGAAGATCCTGCTGAACTATGACAAGGAGATCCCCTATTGCTGCGAAGTCGCCATCGAGGAATTCAAGGAGGGCGCGCAGCGGTATGAGATCAGTGCCGTCATCTATGTTATGCGGGACAGCCAGAAAGGCATCCTGATCGGCAAGGGCGGCGCGGCGATGAAGCGGCTGGGCACCCAGGCGCGCATCGAGATGGAAGATTTCTTCCAGCGGAAGGTCTTCCTCCGCCTGTTTGTCAAGGTGGATGAAGACTGGCGGACCAGCCGCAAGGAACTGCGGCGCTTCGGTTACGAGGATTAGAATTATATAGAGGAACAAGCCATGAGCGAAGAGTGGGATGATATCCAGCCACAGGATGATGAACTGAATGAGGCTCCGCTGGACGACAGTGCGGAGTCTTCGGGAAAATATGACAAGCTGCTGGGAGAGGACAGCCGCCGGTACAAATTGTCCGGCATGTTCAAGGACTGGTTCCTGGACTATTCTTCCTATGTGATCCTGCAGCGGGCCGTCCCCCACATCGTGGACGGTCTCAAGCCGGTCCAGCGGCGCGTGCTGCATACCATGTTCATGATGGACGACGGCCGGTATACCAAGGTCGCCAACATCGTGGGCCAGGCCATGCAGTACCATCCCCACGGCGATGCTTCCATCCTCGGCGCCCTCGTGACCATCGGCCAGAAAGGCCTGTGCGTGGACTGCCAGGGTAACTGGGGCAACATCCTGACCGGCGACAGCAACGCCGCCCCCCGTTACATCGAGGCGCGGCTCAGCAAGTTCGCCAAGGAAGTCCTGTTCGATCCCAAGATCACGGCCTGGATGACCTCCTACGACGGCCGCAACCAGGAGCCGGCGGAACTGCCGGTCCGTTTCCCGCTGCTGCTCGCCCAGGGCACCGAAGGCATCGCCGTCGGCATGGCCTCGAAGATCCTCCCGCACAACTTCAACGAACGCATCGACGCATCGGTCGCCATCCTCAAGGGCGAACCGTACGAACTGTATCCGGATTTCCCGACCGGCGGCTTTGCCGACTGTTCGAAATACATGGCCGGCAAGCGCGGCAGTACCGTCAAGGTCCGCGCCCGCATCGAGAAGATCGACAAGAACACCATCGCGATCACCGAGATCCCGTTCGGCTAGACCTCCCATATCATCATCGACTCCATCCTGAAAGCCAAGGACAAGGGCAAGATCAAGATCAAGAAGATCGAGGACATGACCACGGACAAGGTTGACATCGTCATCCACCTGCCCAACGACGTGTCCCCGGACAAGACCATCGATGCCCTGTATGCCTTCACGGACTGCGAGACCACCATCGCCCCGAACGCCTGCGTCATCGTGGACAACAAGCCGGCCTTCCTCAGCGTCAACGACATCCTGGAGTATGACACCGAACATACCAAGCAGCTCCTAGGCCAGCAGCTGAGGATCCGCCTGGGCGAACTGGAGAATGACTGGCACTACAACTCCCTGGAGAAGATCTTCTTCGAGAACCGGATCTACAAGGTCCTCGAGCAGGACCAGAAGACCTGGGAGATCCAGCTCCAGGAAGTGTTCGAGGCCATGAAGGCCTACCAGCACCTGGTCCGCCGGGAGATCACCATGGACGATATCCTGAAACTCGTCGAGAAACCAGTCCGCAAGATCTCCAAGTTCGACGTCAAGGCCGTCGAGGAGAAGATCCGCGGCATCGAGGAGCAGATCGCCGACCTGCAGGACAAGCTCGAACACCTGACCCGCTATACTATCGACTGGTTCAAGGGCCTGAAAAAGAAATACGGCAAGGATTTCCCGCGACTCACCGAAATCACCAGCTTCGAGACGATCGCGGCGACCAAGGTCGTCAACAACAACGCCAAGCTCTTCGCCAACTACGAGGAGGGCTTCGTGGGCATCGGCCTGAAGAAGGATGACAACGGCACCTTCGTGTGCGAGTGTTCCGACCTTTCGGAAATCATCGTCATCGGCAAGGACGGCCGCTACCGCGTCACGAAGGTCAGCGACAAGGCCTTCTTCGGCAAGGACCTCCTCTACGTGGGGGTCTTCAACCGCGGGGACGCCCGGACGATCTACAACGTCATCTACCGGGACGGAAAGACCAGTATCTACTACGCCAAGCGCTTCAATATCACGTCCATCACCCGTGACAAGGAGTACGACATCACCCAGGGGAAAACCGGGTCCGTCATCAACTGGTTCACGGCCAACCACAACGGCGAGGCGGAGACGGTCAAGATCTACTTCCGCCCGAAACCGAAGCTCAAGCGCAGCTCGCTGGAGTATGATTTCTCCACCCTGGCCATCAAGGGCCGGGCGGCCCGGGGCAACCTGGTCAGCAAGAACAGCATCCAGCGCATCCAGCTCAAGAGCAAGGGCGTATCGACCATCAGCGGCAAGGACATCTGGTATGACGCCGACGTCCAGCGCCTCAACGAGGACGGACGCGGCCTGCTGCTGGGCCAGTTCGGGGCCGAGGACAAGATCCTCGCAATCTTCAAGAACGGCACGTATTATACGACCTCGTTCGACCTGAGCAACCGGTACCAGGGGGACGTCCTGCGGATCGAGAAACTCGATGAAGGCAAGACCTACACGGCCCTGTATTGGGACGGAGCCGCAAAAGCTTTCTATATCAAACGCTTCAGCTTTACCATCAGCGACAATACCCCCCTGTCGTTCATCTCCGACGCCCGCGGCAGCTACCTTGTCGCCATCGTGGACGACCTGCACCCGCAGGTCCTCGTGACCTTCGGCGGGAAATATGAGCACCGGGAGCAGGAAGTCATCGATGCGGAATCCTTTATCGCCAAGAAAGGACTGGCGGCCAAGGGCAAGAAATGCCATGCCTACGACCTGAAGGCGGTCGAATTCACCGAGCCGCTCCACAAACCGGAAGACGACCAGCCCGAGGAGGAAGGGACGCCGATGCCGGAGGATGTAGAAGTCGATAATGAAGGGGTGGAAGAGATCGGTGACGACGAGGCGATCGACATCGTCGATATCCCGGAAGAGCCTGCCGTGGAAGCCCCGACGCTGATGGAGGAACCGGAGGAACCGGCGCCGAAGAAGGAGCCGGCCGCCAAACCGAAGAAGAAACCGGAGAAAGGCGCCACGATGGGCGACGTCATCGACCTGAGCCTGGATGACATCCCGGACGACGAACCCAACCTGTTCAACCTATGATCCTGGCGCTCACCGGGATGATGGGCTGCGGAAAGAGCAGCACGGGAAGGGCGCTGGCGGAGCTGCTGGAATGGCCGTTCCTGGACCTGGACACCGTCATTGAAGCCCGGCAGGGGCGCAGCATCCCGGATATTTTCAAGAACGAAGGGGAAACCGCCTTCCGGCAGATGGAGGCGGCGGCAATGACGGACCTGCTGAAGGCGCCGCAGAAGGACTTCGTCCTCGCCCTGGGCGGCGGAACGGTCCTGACCCCTGCCTGCGCACAGCTGGTGCAGGAAAGGACGGTCTGCTGGTATCTGCGTGCATCCGCCGGGACCTTGGCGGAAAGGCTTACCGACCAGGCGGCATCCCGTCCCCTCCTTCAAACGGAGGACCTGCACACACGCATCCAAACCTTGCTGGTTGTCCGCGAACCGGTCTACCGGTCCGTCGCCCACCACACCGTAGATACCGACGGACGGACGCCCGAACAGGCCGCCCGGGTCATTCAATCGTCTCTGGTCTAATTATTTGCGCTTTTTACGCTCGTGCAAAAGAGGATCCGCCTCCAACAGGGAGCGGACCAGCAGCGGGTCGTTGGTCGTTATGCAATCCACCCCCAGATCCAGCATCCGCCGGATATCCTCGGGCGCATTGACGGTCCAGGCATTGACAGCCATGCCGAGGTCATGGGCCTCCCGGACCCAATCAGGATGCGCGTCGAACACCGAATAATGATAATCCACGCCCAGGATTCCTTCGGCATGCAGTTCCGCCGGGGTCGAATCCCCGTTGAGGTACTGGACCATAAACTTCGGCAGGCGGGCCGCCAATTCCTGACAGATGTGGCGGCTGAAGGAGATAAAGATCACCCGGTCGGGATGAAGCAACCTATGCCGGCGCAGCGCCTCCAGGCTGCGCTCGACCAGCAAATCCTCTTGTTCCTGCGTCTCATGTTGCTTCAGTTCAAAGACCAGCACGGTCTGCTTTGCGGCTTTCCCCTGCGCCAGATAAGCCTCCAGGGTCGGCATCGTTTCGCCATTGGGAAGACGGTCTGTCAGCAAGGAGTCCAACGGGGTGGAATGGATCTTTTTCCCGTGGAAGGTGGCATCATGGTTGACGACGACAACGCCGTCCCCCGTCAGATGGACATCGAATTCGCTGCCCCAGAAGCCGGCCTCCTGGGCAGCCTGCAGCGAAGCCAGGCTGTTTTCACTATGGCCGGCAGCTTCGCAATCCCAAAAACCGCGGTGTGCCGTGATGGCGACGCCCTCGTCTGAAGGGGTGCAGGAGACAAGCGAAAAGACGGTTATGATCGATAAAAGAAACTGTTTCATCATAAGGCAAATATACACTTTTTCACGCATTATTTATGGAATAATTTTTGCAGCAGACGCGCGCAAATAAAACGAACCTAATCCGTATGCATAAGAAAACCTCCGTCAAGCAAGTCAGCTTGGGAATGATCCCCCTCACCGGGAATGCCGTGGCAATGGGCCAGGACATGATTCTCAGTGACAATTTCCAACTGGACAGCATTTTTCCCAGCGACACCATCCTGGACGAAGACGGGATGATCGAATACCCCCTTCCGACCCCCTACAAGCAGATGTTCATCTTTACCATGGTTTGTACGGAGGGTTGCATCAAGTTCCGGATCAACCTGCAGGATTACATTCTGCATAAAAACGACATCCTGATCGTCTTCCCCGGTTTCATCATCGACAGCGCGAAAGTGGTTCCGGGGAGCAAGGCGGCCGCGATGTCTTTCGTAGAAAGCTTCCTCAAAGATGACAATGGGCCGAGCCTCAAGGTAATCCGGCAGAACATGCTGCACCCGCAGATGTTCTCCCTCAAGCCTCAACAGATGGATATGCTGATTCCGATGTACAAGATGCTCCGGGGCATTTGTTCCTGCGAAGGTTTTGATTTCAAGCGGGATGCCATCAGCGGAGTCCTCCAGTTCATGGGCTCCGGCATCGCCCACTGGATGATTGAAAACGGGAAGGCGGAAGATCCGGAGATCGTCAACCGGGGTGAACACATGTTTATGTCTTTCCTGCAGGATGTCCAGTCCAACTGCGCCAAAGAGCGGAAGATCAGTTTCTACGCCCGGAAATTCTGCATTTCCCCGAAATATTTCGCCAAGCTGATCTACGACGCCTCCGGCCGTCATGCCGGCGACTGGATCCGGGACTATGTCATCCTCGAGGCCAAAGCGATGCTGCGCACCGGGAGCTACACCGTCCAGCAAGTCAGCGACGCGCTCAACTTCCCGAATTCCTCCTTCTTCGGAAAGTACTTCAAGTCAGCCGTCGGCTGTTCGCCCCGAAAATACGCCATCATGAACAAATAAAAAACCAGATCTGCCGGTCCCGCAGACGGGTTACCTGCCAAATTCTCCGAAGTATTCCTGGTCACGTTTGACTTGTTCGTACTCCGTCGCATGATCCTCCGGGGATATCCCATGCGTATACCAGACGTAAGGTAAGAGCGGAGCCTGGACCAGATCGGTCCTTGTTTCATCCGCGAGGAAACGGTCGGTAGACGGGACGCTTTCAAAAGTCAACTCCGCCGGGATCGGAGCCAACTCGCCTCCGAACTGTACCCGTGCCCGTACGGTAATTCGACCCGGCCTTCCCGTTGAACGGATCAAGACCGGGGCCGTTCCGAACTCCACCTGACGGGGGTTGGCCTGGATGCGTTCATCGCCAACGATTTCCCCCTCGCCCTCAACCTCGAAAACAATCACCTCCTTCGCGAGGTCACGTACCTCTCCCTGCCGGTCTGTAATCGAGGCGATCACCGTTACGATATCGGATCCATTGGCCGTAAACGGGACCCCGGCATCATCCAGGCGCAGCCGCACCTCATATGAACGGGCGGAAGGCTTGGTGGTATGGGTGGCCACGACCTTCCCGTCGATCAGGCCTTCGGCCGTAACGGACAGGGTGCCATCCCGATTGATGCGGCGCAGCGCATGGAAGGAATACGCATCCTTGAAAACCACCGGAGCATTCGGCATCGAATAGTCACGCCGGTTGACCTTCTGGTACAGCGTATCGCGGCCATACAGGATCAGCCGCACCGCATCGCAATTCGTAAACACGGTCACATCCGGACCGGAGAAGGGACCGAACTCATGGGCGATATAGACCATCGGGCCGGAAGAGACCAGCGGGGAGGTAGAACGGAAAGACGCCGCCTGCTGCGAGGCAAACATGTAATACGCATATTTCGGTTGGCGGAAAGCATCCATGATGCCGCCCCAGAACGGATCCGGATGATAGCCGCGCTGGTGATCGAAAGAATGCCACAGGCAACCGCCGACATGCTGGGCAGGCAGGCCCGAGAGCATATCGTAATCGATCGAATTGTGCGCATTGGCATAGTGCATCGCCTGGATGAGCATCGGTCCTTCCCCCCAACTCCGAGAGGCGCGGCTGAGCGAGTTGTGGTGCTCCCAGTTGTCCACATAGTCCCCCCATTCACGCGTAAAGGTACTTTGGGAGATTGTCGCCTGGGGGCGTCGGCCCCCTCCCGCCTGGGCGGGACGCGAGGCTCCAGGAGGAAGGCCATAGAGCACGTCATACAGGGAAGCGACGCCCTGGCTGCCGGCATCGGCCGCACAGAAACAGCCCGGATAGGGATATTCCGCATGCACCGTACGGTAAGTCCGTTCCGCAAAATCAGCCGGATAATGCGTCTCGTTCAGGATCGGCTCCCACATCAGCACGCAAGGATGATTCCGGTCCCGACGGACCATCTGGCGGATATCGTCATAGACATGCTCGGCAAAAGCGGGATCATCATTCCAGAACTGCCAGCCCGGCGTAGCCACAATGACGAACATTCCCAGCGCATCGCATGCATCCATGAACGAAGGATCCTGGGGATAGTGGGCGGAACGAATGACCGTACACCCGGCATTCCGAAGAAGGATGGCGTCACGCCAGGTGAGATTGTTCGGCATGGCATTCCCGATATACGCGTAATCCTGGTGACGGTTCACGCCCATCAGTTTTCCCTCATAGGGCTGTCCGTTCAGGAAGAAGCCCTCTTTGCCGCGGAATTCGATGCTGCGTATTCCCATCCGGGTTTCCAGACCATCGATTACGGTTTTCCCGGCGAGCAGCGTCGTTACGACGCTGTACAGGTGCGGCGACTGCGGCGTCCATAGTGCAGGCTGTTTTACCTCCAGACGCTGTGTCACCTTACAGGAAGTCCCGGCCGGCAGGGTCACACGCGTGACCGATTTCTGGATCTGTCCGCCTTCCAGCATCAGCCTGGTATCCACGGAAAGGGTACGCGCTTTCGCAGCGTCATTGCGGATGTCCGTCTCCACGACGACGACCGCCCGATCGGAGGACACTTCTTCCGAATGCACAAAAATACCGCCGCCGGCCTGACGATTCACCAGGTTGGGATCGGTGATGTAGGTCTGTCCCGTGGAAACGAGCCAGCAGTCCCGGTAAATGCCGCCGTGATAAGTAAAATCCAACACATCCTCCGGCTTGCCCGGAGGGTAGGATCCGTCATCGCTGTTGTCCGTGCGGACGGCGATGACGACGGGCTGGCCGATCGGGATATCAGCCTCCTGAAGGTCCAGTACGACAGGAAGATAGCCTCCGGTGTGGCGGCAAACGCTGCGGCCGTTGACAAAAATCTCGCTGCGGCCCATGATGGCCTCAAAATGCAGGAACAGCCGTTTCCCCTCGAATTCGGGTCCGAAGGTGACATGCTTGCGGTACCAGGCCGGACCTTGATAATTGCGGCAGCCGCTGCCTTCGGCCGCGATCAGTGAGACCGTATGCGGAAGATTGACCACCTCCCACGATCCGTCGTCGAAGGACATGAGGGCCGCGCCTTCGGCATCCCCTTGGAGGAAACGCCATCCCGTATTGAAATTGATCACTTCGCGGCCGCTCCCGGGGACTTCATAGAAACCGGCGGTACTGCTCTGCTGGGCAGAAACGGCGACGGCCGCCAGAAGGCTGGCAAGGACCGTCATGAAACATTTCCGTGTCATAAGAAAAGAACTTTCAGGGTCATTGATACAAATATCAGAAAAAAAATCGTATCTTTCCATCAATCAATCGATAATATCCCATGTCAAAAAAACGTTTCCTCCTCCTGTCCCTGCTGCTGGCGGCCGTCGTCCCCGCTTCTGCCCAGTCGTTCAAGGTTGATGGCCAGGGCGTCATCCGCGATACGAAGACCCGTCAGGAAGGCGCCTGGTTCGGCGTCAACTACACAGCGCCTTTCGCCCACGCGTACCGTCAGTTGCAACGGTTCGGCGCAGACATCAAACAAACCATCGACAAGGACACTTACCACCTTGCGCGGATGGGAGCCAATGCCTACCGCATCCACGTCTGGGACTATCAGATCACCGATGCGGAAGGGAACCTGCTTTCCAATGAGCATCTGGACCTGTTCGACTATCTCATCGCCCGGCTTGAGGACCGTGGCATCAACATCGTCCTCACGATGATCATGGGCGGGAACAACTTCTATCCCGAGCCCGGAGAGGACCTGCCCGGATTCTCTGGCAGCATGAGCAAAGCCTTTGCGACCAGCGACCCGGGAGCCGCGGCCATCGAAGAGAACTACATCCGGAACTTCCTGAACCACCTCAATCCGTACACCGGGCACCGGACCAAGGAGGATCCGATGATCGTGGGTTTCGAGGTCAACAACGAGCCGACCAACAATACGCCGCCCAAGGAAACAACCGCTTTCGTCAACCGCATGATCGACGCCGTACGGAGCACCGGTTGCAAGAAACCGGTCTTCTACAATGTCAGCCACAACTTCCAGAACACGCAGGCATTCTACGACTCCAAAATGGATGGCGGTACGTTCCAGTGGTATCCGACCGGCCTGGTGGCCAATTTCACCCGCAAGGGGAATTTCCTGCCCCATGTTGCCGAATACAAGATTCCCTTCGACAACATCAAAGGCTTCGACAAGAAAGCCCGGATCGTCTATGAATTCGATGCCGCCGATCAGTGGGCGGCCTATCTCTACCCGGCTATCGTCCGTTCGTTCCGCACCGCCGGATTTCAGTGGGTAACCTTCTTCGCCTATGATCCCATCGACATTGCGCAGATCAACACCGAATACCAGACCCACTATCTCAACCTGGCCTACACGCCCTCCAAGGCCATCAGCTTCAAGATTGCAGCGGAAGCCATGCGGACCCTGCCACGGGGCGTCTCCTATGGCCATTATCCGGAAAACAACCACTTCGGGGATTTCTACGTCGAATACGAACGCGACCTCAGCGTAATGAATACCCCGCAGAAATATTTCTATTCCAACAGCAACGACATCCTGCCCAAGGATGCCGCCGCCTTGACGGCCGTAGCCGGTGTCGGCAGTTCGCCCGTCGTGCAATACGAAGGGACCGGCGCCTATTTCCTTGACAAGGTTTCGGACGGGATCTGGCGACTCGAAGTGATGCCGGACCAGGTGCTGCTCTCCGATCCCTTCGCCAAGGCCTCCCCGCACAAGGAGGTCAATACGATCCTTTGGAATGACTGGAAGATGAGCGTTTCGCTCCCCGACCTGGGAGAAGCCTATTCCCTCCGTCAGATCGACGGCAGCGGCACTAGGCAGGGAACGGCGGACGGAACGGCGGTCACGGTCTCTCCGGGTACCTACCTGCTGGCCCGTCAGGGTGTTTCGACCCGGGACATCCAGCCGTCGCAGCGTCTGGGCAACATCCGCCTCGGAGAATTCGTCGCCCCGGCTCCCCGCCAGAAGACCCTGGAGGTCCTTCATGAACCGGTGGCCGTCGCCAGCGCCGGACAGGAGCTGAAGGTTTCCGCCCGCGTGATCGCTCCGGAACTTCCCGACTCCGTGATCCTCTACTCCTCCGCCCTGTACGAGCGCCCCGCAGGGGGCAGACAGGGGCAAGGCAGGGTCGCCACGCGGCCGCCGACCCGCCGGATGGTCCGGACCAACGGCTACACCTTCGAAGCAGCCATCCCGGCAGGCGGAGTGGTCGCAGGTAACCTGGATTACTACATCATCACCTATCAGGACGGTGCCGCGACCACCTTCCCGGGCGGTGTGCCCGGACTCCCTTCCGACTGGGATTTCTACAACGGAGGAAAGACATGGGCAACGGAAGTCGCCGCCCAGGGACAGCCCGTCCTGCTCTACGGGCCGGATTGGTTCGACAAGGCTGAAGTCTTCGGCGTCAAGATCCGCAATGTCCGCAAATCCCTGGCGCCTGCCGCCTATCCCGGCGCCACCAGGTCCACCCGGATCGAGACGGCCCGCATGATGATGCGGCCAGGCGGCGCACCCGCCGATGCGCAGGCCCGTCCCGCGGAGGATGGGGAAGCCTTCCTCCGCCTGAACGTCAAAGACCTTGTCGCAGGTCGCAAGGCCGACCTCGCGACCTGCGGGAAACTCTGTATCAAAGTGGAAGGCTGCGACGGAATCCCGACCATCCGTGCCGGTTTCAAGACCAGAGACGGATTCTCCTACAAAGCGGATGTCCCTTGCCATGAGGGCATCATCGAGATCCCGGTCGCGTCCCTGAAACTGACCAGCACCATCATCCGTCCGGAGACCTATCCGGGCTTCCTGCCCGACTACTTCATTCCCGACCCGGCCCTTGCCCCGGCATTCCGGCTCCAGGATATCGAGTCCTTCGAGATCGGGTCGGCCCAAGTCTCATCCGATGCCGTCTGGTCGCTGGACCTGGCATCCTGCTGGCTCCAATAGCCATCTGCGCCGGACATGAATATTATTTCTGCTTCTTGAGGAGATCGCGGATCTCTTCGAGCAGGACGACATCGTCCGGCTTCGGAGCCGGTGCCTCGGGCTCTGCCGGGGCTTCCTCTTTCTTGGCAGCCATGTCCTTCGCCTTGTTGATCGCTTTGATCACCAGGAAGATACAGAATGCGACAATCAGGAAGTCAACCACGACCTGGATAAAGTTGCCGTAGTTCAGCGTTACGGCCGGTTTGACGACTTCCTCGCCGTTCATGACGGCCTGGCGGAGGGTGGCGGAAAGGGTGGTGAAATCCACATTGCCCAAGAGGGCGCCGACGAGCGGCATGATGACATCGTTCACCAGGGAAGTGACGATCTTGCCGAAGGCGCCGCCGATCACGACACCGATGGCCATGTCAAGGACGTTGCCCTTCATGGCAAACTCCTTGAATTCTTTCATGAATCCCATAATGCGAGTGAATTAGAGGTTATTACACGTTAGGATGCAAGATAGCGAAAAATCTCGTTCATTCATCCTTCCGGACCGGAAAAACGACAGAAATTTCCTGCAGGACGGGGTCGCGGGACAGGTCGTTGGGGTTTGTGCCCGGCGTTCCCTCGGGCACCGGGACCCCCAGCCGGGCATAATGCTCCGTCCAGTAGGGGTCGGTTTCCCCGTCCGGACCCTTGAACGTCATGGGCCGGGCCGTAAAAACGGGAGACCCGTCTTCGCGGCGGAAACACTGCCAGACCAATTCGCTGCAATAGACCGATTCCATCCCTTCCGCGAAGGCGTAGTCGTAGGGACGGCCCAGATAGGTCTCCGCCTGCCGGACCGCCCTGCGTCCGATACGCGCGGCACCGGGACCTGTCAGGCGACAGACACGGACCACCGGCCGTCCGGAGGCATCCTGGGCGGAGGAGGCCAGAAAATCCGTCAGCGGAGTCCGCGCCACCCCCGCCTGGGTCGTCGCTTCAAGCACATAGGTGCCGGTGCGGTCGGTCTGGATGATCCCGACATGGGACCAGGCACCGTCGGTCACCTGCTCGATCGCATCGGTGAAACCGTTGGAATCATTGGCCTGGAAAATCAGGTCGCCATCCTGCATGCCGCCCCTCGAGCAGGCAGCCAGCAGCCCCATGGCCAGGAATGTAAGACATCGGTTCATGGATACAAAGATAGCCATCGCAATCAATTCGACAAATCTTTCATTTTTTCAATCCTTTTGGCTAATTTTGCGAAAACCGAAACCAAATAACAACTAAAACAATAATTATGGAACTTCCTTTCGCCGAATCGTGGAAAATCAAAATGGTTGAGCCCATCCGGAAAAGCACCCGCAGCGAGCGGGAACAATGGCTCAAAGAAGCCCATTACAACGTCTTCCAGCTCAAGGCCGAGCAAGTCTATATCGACCTGCTGACCGACTCCGGTACCGGAGCGATGTCCGACCGCCAGTGGGCGGAAATGATGCTCGGTGACGAGAGCTATGCCGGTGCCACCTCCTTCTATAAACTGGAGGCCATGGTCAAACGGCTCTTCGGCATGTCCTACGTCATCCCGACCCACCAGGGCCGCGCCGCCGAAAACGTCCTCTTCTCCTACCTGGTCAAAGAGGGCAACGTCATCCCGGGCAACGCCCACTTCGACACCACCAAGGGCCACATTGAAAGCCGCCACGCCCATGCCATCGACGTCACGACCGACGAGGCGAAGGACACCCAGCTGGAGGTCCCGTTCAAGGGCAACGTCAGCCTGGAGAAACTGGAGAAGGTCCTCCGCGAGAATCCGGGGAACGTCCCCTTCATGGTCCTGACCGTGACCAACAACACCGTCGGCGGCCAGCCGGTCAGCATGGAGAACATCCGCCAGACCTGCGAACTGTGCCACCGCTACGGCGTCCCCGTGGTCATGGATTCCGCCCGTTTCGCCGAGAATGCCTATTTCATCAAGACCCGCGAAGAAGGCTATGCCGGCAAGACCATCAAGGAGATTACGGCCGAGATGTATTCCCATGTCGACGCCATGACCATGTCCGCCAAGAAAGACGGCATCGTCAACATGGGCGGAATCAACGGCTTGAATAACAAGCAGTGGTACGAAGGCGCGAAGCTCTTCTGCATCCCCTTCGAGGGGTATGTCACTTATGGCGGCATGAACGGCCGTGACATGAACGCCCTGGCCCAGGGCCTGGACGAGAACACGGAATTCGACATGCTGCATACCCGCATCCACCAGGTCGCCTACCTCGCCTCCAAACTGGACGAATACGGCATCCCCTACCAGCGTCCGGCCGGCTGCCACGCCATCTTTGTCGACGCCGACAAGGTGCTGGACCGCATCCCGAAAGAGGAATTCCCGGCCCAGACCCTGACCTGCGAACTGTACCTGGAAGCCGGCATCCGCGCCTGCGAAATCGGCTACATGCTGGCCGACCGCGATCCCGAGACCCGCGAGAACCGTTTCGGCGGCCTTGACCTGGTCCGTCTCTGCATCCCCCGCCGCGTCTATACCGACAACCACATGGATGTCATCGCCGCCGCGATGAAGAATGTCTACGACCGGCGCGAGAGCATCACCCGCGGCGTGGCCATCGAGTGGGAGGCGCCGTTGATGCGGCACTTCACCGTCCAGCTCAAGCGACTGCAATAATTTTGCAATCAGCCAAGAAAATATTACCTTTAATGCCGCAAAAAGTTGTAAGATGAAACGCACCGTCGCCCTTATCCTTTTCGCGGCATTTCTGGTTTCCCCCCTCCCGGCACAGACCAAGCGCCAGAAGGAGCGGCCTTTTGTCGTCGCACTCCAATGGTCGGCCCAGGCCCAGTTTGCCGGCTACTACGTGGCCAAGGAAAAAGGGTTCTACCAAGCCGAGGGGATCGACGTCCTGCTCAGTCACCCGTTCGTAACCGCCTCGACGGAGGAGCGTGCCCTGGCGGACAGTGTCGACGCGATGGTCCTGCCGCTGGTGGAGGCCCTGGAAATCGTCGACAAGGGCATGCCGCTCACCAACATCCTGCAAACCTCGATGAACAGCGGGACGATGCTCATCTCCCGGTACGGGAATGATCCCATGCAGTTGGGTGGACGGGCGAAAATCGCGACCTGGCGGGCCGGTTTCAGCCAGATTCCCTACTGCGTCGTGAAAGAGAAGGGGCTGGATTACGAGGGCATTCCCTCCGCCACCATCGTCAATATCTTCGTTGCCGGCGCCGTCGACGCGTGCCTGGCGATGAGCTACAACGAATACTACCAGATCCTTCAGGCCGGACTGATCCGGGATCCCAAGGCCGTCTACCGGTTCAGCGAACAGGGATACAACATCCAGGAAGACGGCGTCTACCTGACCCGCAGACGCTGGAACAAGGACCGGGACCGTGCGGAGCGGTTTGCCCGGGCCAGCCGGAAAGGCTGGGAATGGGCGGTCGCCCACCCGCAAGAGACCCTGGAGATCGTCATGCGATACATTGCAGATAACCGGATTGCGACCAACCGGACGCTACAGCGCCTGATGCTCGAAGAGACCCTCCGCCTGCAGCTGGATCCGGACAGCGGACAACGGGATTTCCGCCTGCGCCCGGATATGGTCCGGCAGGCCTCCGGCATGATGCACAAGGCCGGACTGCTGGAGCGGGAAATCGGATATGAGGAATTGGTGCCATGAGAAAGCTGATCGACTATATCCGGCATTCCCTCGCGGCCCGGCTGAGTATCTGGGTGGTCCTGTTCGCGGCCATGATTTTCATGGCGACACAGCTGTTCGTCACCATCCAGTCCCGCAAGTCCATCCGCCAGGAAGCCATCAAGGGCGCTTCCCAGGTCCTGGACAACACCATCCTGCGGCTCAATGACATCATGGACGACGTCAAGTATGCCGCCGACAACCTGGAATGGCTGGTATACCGGCATCTGGAAGAGCCGGACGTATTGATGGACTATTCCCGCAGCACCGTCCAGGGCAATCCGTTCCTGAACGGCTGCTCCATTTCCTTCGAGCCCTATTATTTTGAGGGACAAAAGTATTTCTCCGCTTACTCTTCCAACACAGACGGCGTCGTGGAGACCATCCAGGAAGGCGCTGACGACTACCAATACTTCTATCTGGACTGGTACCTGCTACCCAAACTGCTGAACCAGCCCTGTTGGACGGAACCTTACAATGACTGGGAAATCGGCGATGACAAGAGCCTGCAGACACAGATGCAGGTTTCCTACTGCAAGCCGCTGACCGCCGCCGACGGAAAGTATCTGGGCGGCATCTCCCTGGACATTTCCCTGCGATGGCTCTCCGAGACCATCCTCGCCGTCCGGCCGTATCCGAATTCCTACAGCTTCCTGATCGGCCGGGGCGGAACATATCTCGTCCATCCGGATGCCGACAAACTGTTCTACCAGACGCTCTTCACCGAAGGGTTGGAGCACCCGGATCCCGAGATGGATGCCCTGGGCCAGGCCATGATCAACCTGGAAGAGGGCATGAAGATCCTGGACGTAGACGGCGTCAAGAGCTATGTTTTCTACAGGCCCCTGAAGGGAACGGGCTGGAGCGTAGGACTGATCTGCCCGGAAAAAGAGATTTTCAGCGGATTCAACCGGCTGCGCAACGCCACCCTCGGATTCCTCCTTCTCGGCCTCCTGTTCATGCTCCCCGTCTGCTTCTATGTGATCCGCAACCGGCTCAAGCCGCTCAGCACCCTCGCCGGACATACCGAGAAGATCGCTTCCGGCAACTTTAAGGAGACGCTGTCGCAAATCGACCGGGAAGACGAAATCGGAACGCTCTCCCGCTCCTTCGGCCACATGCAGACCTCCCTGGTCAATTTATATTCAGGAACTCACCGCTACGACCGCCCAGCGGGAACGCATCGAGGGCGAACTCCGGATCGCGCGGGATATCCAGATGGGCATGGTACCCAGGACCTTCCCGCCGTTCCCCGAACGGAAAGACATCGACCTATACGCCGCCATGAACCCGGCCCGCGAAGTCGGTGGCGACCTGTATGACTATTTCATCCAGGACGAGAAGCTCTTCTTCTGCATCGGCGACGTCAGCGGAAAGGGCGTTCCCGCCAGCTTGTTCATGGCCGTCGCCCACAACCTCTTCCGGGTCGTCGGACAGCACATCCCCTCCCCGGCCGAGATCGCGAAACAGCTCAATGAGACCCTCAGCCAGGACAATGAGCAGATGATGTTCGTGACCATGTTCATCGGTGTCATCGATCTCCGGACCGGGTCCCTGACCTACTGCAACTGCGGCCACAACCCGCCGGTCATCCTCGACGGGAAGGGATGCACGTTCATGGACTGCCAGTCCAACACCCCGGTCGGCGCCGTCCCCGGATGGGTATTTCAGGAACAGCACATCCCGAATATCAAGGGCAAGACCCTCTTCCTGTACACCGACGGACTGAACGAAGCCGAAAACCGCGGGCATGAGGAATTCGGCAACGACCGCCTGATCCAGACCCTCGCCGCCGCTCCGCGAACCCGGGCCGAAGACATCGTCCGATACCTGCTCGATGCCGTCACCCAACACGTCCGCGGCGCCGAGGCCAGCGACGACCTCACCCTCCTCTGCCTCAAGGTCAAATGATCCTCTTCGGAGATGCTGCGTCGCAAATTTGCACGAAATCTGAAAATTATCTATCTTTGTCGTCCGTCCTTTCCGGCGGGGCGACATGTTTTTCCGGTGAGTTGTCCGAGTGGTTGAAGGAGCCTGCCTCGAAAACAGGTGTACGGCAACGTACCGGGGGTTCGAATCCCTCACTCACCGCTTCGCGGTTCGTTCGGGATTAGCGGCGCCAAAGGGCGCCGCTATCCTTTTATCCCCCGCTGCTTCGCAGCTGCCCCCAGGGGCATGCCGATTCCGCTTCGCTCCATCGGGTGCCTTCCGGTCGTCGCATCGCTCCTCCCTCACGGCACGCGCCTGAAGGCGCTTCGGCCCTTCGGGCCTTATAATTCCATCGGTGAGTAAGGACTTCGTTCCGGCAGCACAGACACGGAATCCCGGTTTTATGCACTCCTGGTGTCAGGGGTAGGACAAGAATCCGGGGCCTGACACCGTCATGGCGCAGAGAGGCGATTTGGTGTCAGTACTGCCGGAATTCCAAATACCGAAAACCGCATAATCCCGTCGGTGAGTGAGGAGGATGCCCTTCACGGCACGCGGCGGATGGCGAATTCATGGGAAAAATCGTAACTTTGCCGCAACGTTCCACCCCAATCAATGCGCTACCCGATGAAAAGGCTCGTCATAACCCTCGTCTTGCTGCTGTCGGCAGCTGCTTATTCCCTGGCCCAGACCGGCACATGGTCCGGGAAACTGGATGTCAATGGTACGAAACTGTCGCTCGTCTTCCATCTTGACGAAGAGAATCCGACGATGGATTCTCCGGACCAGGGGGTGAAGGGGATTCCGATCCAGGTGACAAGGTCCGCAACCGGAAAGCTGTCCATAACGGTCCCGTCTGCCGGTGCCTCCTATGAAGGACTCTGGATGGTGAAGCAGGTGGTGGGTACGTTCACCCAGCGGGGCAATTCCCTGCCGCTGACCCTCACCCCCGGCGAAGACAGGCCCAACCGCCCGCAGACACCCGTCGGTCCGTTCCCGTATCGGGAGGAGGAAGTTTCTTTCTCCAACGGCGATGCCGTCCTGAAGGGAACGCTGGTGCTGCCGGAAGGCTGCTCGCGCCAGACGCCGGTCCTGATCATGGTTACCGGCAGCGGTTCCCAGAACCGGGATGAGGAAATCTTTGAGCACAAACCGTTTGCCGTGATCGCCGATGCGCTGGCCCGCGCCGGGATCGCCACCCTCCGCTACGATGACCGGGGGTTCGGACAGTCCACCGGAGACATCCTGGGCTGCACGACGGAAGATCTGAAGAATGACGCTTTGGCCGGAATCCGCTTGCTGAGGGATCGCTTTGACAAGGTCGGTGTCATCGGCCACAGCGAAGGCGGTACCATCGCCCTGATGCTGGCGGCAGAAGGACAGGCCGATTTCATCATTTCCCTGGCCGGGAACGTGGTCTCCGGCGCCGAGACGCTGCTTTGGCAGAACCGCATCGCCCTGGCCGCCGCCGGTCTTCCGGAGGAGACGGTCGATACCTACTGCAAGGCGCTGGAAGAGGCGTACGAGGCCCGCATCGCCGGAGAACCGGTCCCCCCGGCCGGGAACTATGGACTTCCGGATGCCCTGGCCCAGAACCTGGTCCTGGTTGACAGACAGCTCCAGACCCCCTACATGACGTATTTCCTGGCCCTGGATGTCCGGCCGCTGCTTGGGAACATCACCTGTCCCGTCCTGGCCCTGGGCGGCAGCAAAGACTGCCAGGTCGAGCCCGGGAGCAACCTGGAGGCGCTGCGCAGCGGTTTGCCCGGCAACCGGATGCATGTTTTGGAGATGGTCGAGGGGGTGAATCATCTGTTCCAGCATTGCCAAACCGGCCTGACCTCCGAATACAAGGATATTGAGGAAACCCTGGCTCCGGAGGTACTGGAGAAGTTGGTGCACTGGCTGTCCGGACTCAAATAAACGAAATGACCCATGAGAAAAGAATTGATCGCATTGGCCGATACCTACCGCCAGGCGGGGGACGCCATCCATGATGCCATCCGGGACAGCATCCGTCAGGCCGGTGGCTTCGTCAACTGTTCCAACAACCGCGGCGAAAAGAAAGACATGCTGGCCCTGGTCTATGACGGCAAAAGCGGCTACTCCGAGTCCTTCCCGATCCGGGCGATGAAGATTGGCGACGGCGGCGAAGTCGAAGTCTATGTCGGCAGCGCCGGGACCATCTATACGGACAAATACCTGCGCGGGAAACAATCCGAGGAACATTGGCTGCCGCTGAAGGGCTCGAACATCCTGTTCTACCAGACGATCCTTTCCATCGCAGCCGCCATTGACCAATACATCCCTGCCGAATAGTCCCATGCAAAGAAACAAACTGGCGGGCCACCTGGCCATCGCGGGCGCCTATACCATTTTCGGGCTCAACATCGTATTCTGCAAGGACATCGCCAATTCCGCCGCGGTGTCGCCGGTCGTCCTGTTCACCCTGCGGGCCATCGGCGCCGCGGCCCTTTTCTGGCTGATTTCTCTTTTCATGCCGAAGGAAAAGATCGAAAAAGGCGACTTCCCCCGGATCGCCCTGGCCTCGTTCGTCGGCCTGTTCGTCCCGCAGATGACCTTCCTGATGGCCATCACCATGACGACCTCCATCGACGCGGCCATCCTCCACACCCTGGGCCCGATCTTTACGATGATCTTTGCGTTCCTGTTCCTGAAGGAGCCGATCACGGGGAAGAAGGCGGGCGGTGTCGCCCTGAGTTTCGCCGGAGTCATCTTCCTGATCCTGAATTCCGTCCATGAGGGCGGCGCCTCGGTCACCTCACCCTGGGGCATCGTGCTCCTGCTGCTGAACAGCCTGAGCTTTTCGCTCTATCTGGGCCTGTTCCGCCCGCTGATCTCGAAATACAGCGTCGTGACCTTCATGAAATGGACCTTCCTGTTTTCGCTGCTCCTGTCCCTCCCGTTCTCGGCGAAGGGCCTGCTGCAGACGGATTATGCCGCCATTCCCGGGGTGGTCCGCTGGGAGATCGCCTACCTGATTGTCTTTGCCACGTTCGTGGCCTATTTCCTGATTCCGTTCGGTCAGAAGCACCTGCGTCCGACGCTGGTGAGCATGTATGCCTACCTGCAGCCCATCATCGCCGCCCTGGTCAGCATCTGGTCGGGATTGGACGTCCTGACCTGGCAGAAATGCCTGGCGACGGTGCTGATCGTCGGCGGCGTGGTGCTGGTGAACCGCAGCCGGGCGGCCTCGCCGCAGGATGGCCCCGCCGTACCGTGAAAGGAATCTTAACCCCTCCGCCTCCCGGGATTTCGTCGGGCTGCGCTCTCCGACATCCCTCCCCGCCTGCGGCGGGCTATGCAAAGCGTCAACAAAAAAGCGCAATCGAGCACGCTCGTTGCGCTTTTTTGCTTCCGCTTTGCGGAGGCGGAGGGATTCGAACCCCCGGGACGTTGCCGCCCAACAGTTTTCAAGACTGCCGCCATCGACCACTCGGCCACACCTCCATGCATTGAAGTGTGCAAATATACGTACTTTTTCCTGACAATCAAAAAGGGCGCTTTTGCACATAAGGGCAGAATTCGGTACATTTGTGCCGGCATAAACCCAACGATGAAAATCATTCCGACATGAAAAGAAAACTTTATATCCTGACCCTCCTGCTATGCGGATGCCTGGGCGGCAGCGCCTTTGCCCAGATCCGGGACATCGCCCTGACGGCCGGTGTCAATGCGCCGTTGTACAAGGAAGCCGAGAGCGGCGTCCTGTTCCAGCTGAACTACGGGCGCTTCACCCGAAGCGGATTCGGGTTCCGCCTGGGCGTTCAATGGACACCGGATGTCGCAGACGTGGATAACGTGTTCGGCGTCCCGGTGGCCCTGGCCTACCGGACGAAGGCAAGAAGCGGAGCCGAACGGCTGGTCTCCGGTGCCGTCGGAGCGATTGGCGCAGTCGGATATGACGCGATTGACGGAGACCGGAACGAAGATATGCTGCGGGATGCCGTGGGCGGCTTCCTGCTGAACCTGTTCCGGGACATGGAGTTTTCCGTCGGTGCCACCCCCGGCCGCATCCACGGGGAATCCAACTCCGTAACCCGGGCTTCCTGGGGCGAGGACATGCAATACTGGGAAGAATCATGGACGGAGAAAAAACAAGACACATTCCTGAGTCTCGATGCCGGGCTCAGCCTGAATTACAGCCTCTGGCGGTTTGACATCAAAGTCATGCCGGCCATCCATTACTATCTCACCGACAGCCTGGTCTACCACACGTCGACCGGTGAGAACGGCGTGGGCGTAACTTCCACCCGGGAGCAGCCGCTGCGCTGGTTCTTTACCTTCAGCGGCGGACTCGCCTTCCGGTTCTGAATCCCGCAGGCGCAACTTCCCTTCGGCGCAATAATTGCAGCCTTGCCCCTGATTCAACCCCAATGGCAGGACAATGAACACTTTCAAGAAAGAATTGCTTGACAAGGCGCTGGGCAAGGCGGGTAAGACCCGCAACGCCCTCTGGATATCCGCCTGTTTCCTCCTCATCGGCGCCAACATCGCCTTTTTCCTGTTGTTCCCGCGCCTGATCGCCGGCGTTGCCATCGTGCTGTCGAACGTCATCACCCTGATCCTGACGTTCTTGGCATTCAAGCCGTTGAACGGCTGGCTGCAGGACAAGTTGCTGGAGCGGCAGCAGGAACTGATCGAGAAACTCGAGAAGGACCGGGAGCTGGAGCGGAAACTGGAACAGCTCGAACAGGAGAACCGCGACCTCAGCGACAAGTTGGACACGCGCATCCAGACGGGTACCCTCCCCTTCAACCTCGGCTATACCTTCAAGGTCGAGCAGATGGAATATGCCAAGACCGGCTATGTCGTCAAGGAAGAGGAACTGGGCAACCTGGACAAGGAGCGCTTCGCCGTCCCCGACAAGAACTTCCTCGAAGCGATGTGGGACGAAAACATCAAGCACGATCCGGGCATCCGCAAGCTGCTGTATATCCACAAATTCTATTATAAAGTATCCCTGGGCATCGATTTCAGCAAGATCATGTATGCCTACGACGGCGGGACGGCCCTCTTCTACGGCGTCCGCTTCGAGAAGCTCCACGACATCAGCAGCGAACTGCAGCCGGACCGGGAGGACATCGACCATTGCGAGATCCTCAAGGTCACCGGAGACAAGCTGGAAATCCGGCAGGACAAGGCCTATGACGGACTCAAGGAGCAATACCGCCTGGCCCAGGAAGAAGGGGTCAAGGCCGGCATGGAAGAAGAGGTGACGGCACTTTGCAACCAGTATACCGCCGCCCTGCACGAGAGCATCAAGGGCCGCTTCGGAGACAAGGTCGAGTTCGTGGACTCCATCGAGGAGCACCGGGACAAGAATTGGTACGCCCTCAAGGTCAGCACGGATCAGACGGTCAAGGAGATCGCCGCAAATATGCTGATGCTAACGACCGTCATGAACAAGACCCAGGCAATCGGCGAGCGGGCCGGCCAGCACCTGCTGGAAGAGAATTGATCCGAAGGCCTTATTTCCTGTCTGAAAATTTGTTATTCCCGAAAAAAATGATGAAATTTCGGATTGAATCTGCGTTTTTGGACAGAATAATAACAACAAAAGATACGAATATGAAAGCTAAAAGACTATTCACCTTCCTGATTGCAAGTATTACGCTCTTTGTGGCGGCAAGTTGTAATCATAAGGAGGAAATGGAGCCGACCTATGACCCGGGAGCCGTTGTGTTCAATGTATCCTCCCAGGCGATCTCCGACCACGGCATCGACGTCGTCGTCCGCCACAACGGCAAGGAGAGAGACGGCTGGAACGGCTTCCTGACGGAGGACCTCACCTCGCCCATTGAGGACCTGATCCTCGCCCAGGCGGTTCCCGTTTCCAAGAAAGACTTCCACTTCGGTACTTCGCAAACCATCCGTCTGACCAACCTGGAGGCCGAGAAGGATTACCGGTACATCGCCTATGGCATCAAGGATGACAAAACCATCTACGGTATCCCGGGCTATGCGGTCTTCACCACGGCAGAAGATTTCAATATCGTCGTTTTCAAAGTCGAAATTGAGGAAGTGACCGGCCACGAGGCCCATTTCAAGGTCACCCACAACGGAAAAGACAGCTATACCTGGTATGCGTTCGCGACGCAGGACATGGAGTCCGCCATCGAAGACCTGGTCAGTGCGAAGTCGGAAGAAGCGCTGGACCTGCTGAACCGCGGTGCCTCCGTCAGTGCTTCCCTGCTGGAGCTCCCGGCCGACACCGAGTTCCGCTACATCGTATTCGGAATCAAGGAGAACGGAGCCGTTTACGGAACCCCGGCCGAAGTCACCTTCAAGACCCTGGAAGACTTCGACGGCATCCAGTTCACCGCCAAGGCTGGCAACATTACACGCAGTTCCGCTGAAATCACCGTCTCGCATGACGGCCGTGAAGACTACACCTGGTTCGGTTTCCTCACGGAAGACCTGGAAACCAGCGCAGCCGGCCTGATCAAGGAGCAGGCTGCCTCCGTCACGGAAGCGGATATCCAGTCCGGCAAGGACGTCAAGATCACGGTCGAAGACCTGGAGGAAGGCGTAACATACCGCTATATCGTCACCGGTTACAAGGACGGCGCCGTCTACGGCAAGCCGGGCGATGCCCAATTCACGGTCGCGGCCGACTCGCGTACCCCTTATGAAAAGTGGCTGGGCAAGTGGTCTGCAACGGGCAGCGACGGCACCGTCATGAACTTCGAAATCACAGAGAAGGTAACGGACCAGACTTACATCATCTCCGGATTCGGAGAAAGTGCGCCGCTGGAAGCCGGCTTCGATGCCGAAACGGGCGATCTGCAACTCATCTACCAGCAGGCTGGTTCCAACTCCAACTGGCAATTCTATCTTGCCGGTATCGGCACGAACGACTATGTCGCATATGGAGACAATGATAAGGGCATCCTGGGAACCGTCAAATTAACGGGCGAAGGAACAGCCACCGGTGTTGGAAACGAATATGACTACACCTTCAGTGACGGTTCAACCGATCACTACATTGTTTCCTGGATCGGCATCCTTGGCTACGGTCAACGAAGCGACGGCTCTACCGGCTGGGTTACTTTCAATAACGTTACCTACCACTACTTCCCGTCCCAGTGGATCCAGACGGAAAGTGGCGGCGATGACGGTGGAGAAGGCGGCGGCGAAGCCAGCGAAGCCTATCAGCAGTGGATCGGAAGCTGGAGCATTCCTGCAACCGAGCTTGAGTTCAATGAAGACACCGGAGCGTTGGAAGGCGAGCATTCCGCTACGCACACCTGGGTTATCAGTGCAAAGGAAACCAATGCCTCCTACACGATCACCGGTGTTGACAACGGCGATTTCGGCGATCTCACGGCAACTTTTGACGCGGCAACCGGCAATCTCGTCGTGACCCCGCAGCTGACGCTCGAAAGTACTTACTCCGGGAATCCGGATCTCTACTATTTCTGTGGGATGTACTATGATGGCGACTCCGAATACCTGGAGTATCATGATACGTACACCTTGTTTACCGCCAGCATTTCCGGCAACCAGGCGACTGTAACACCCGGAGACAGGAATGGTACTTCCTTCCATGCCATGCGCATCCTCAACAGCTATGGCGGATCATGGTATTCCGGGAACAGCTATTATGCCCTTCCTGTCACATTAACCAAGGCGAACAATGCTCCCTCCCGCATGGTTGCAGTTCCGATGGGATTTGCCAAAGCACTCCCGCAGGTTGCCCGTAAAAGTCCTTCCAACCGGAAGGCCAGCATTCCCTTCCTCACGAAATAAAGAACATGATACAAAAACAGAGGCGGATTCCCAAGGGATCCGCCTCTGTTTTTATTATGCATTCAAACGGCTATTTGTCCTCCGCCGCGAAGAACTTGTATTGGAAGAGGATCAGGTAGATCGCGCCGACGGTCACGCAGCTGTCTGCAAAGTTGAAAACCGGCTCAAAGAAGATATCTCCCCCGATCAGCGGGACCCAGTCGGGCCAGCGCCAAAGCGGGAAATAGAACATATCCACCACCCGGCCGAACAGGAACGGAGCGTAACTGCCGCCGAACGTGGCGACGACACCCGGCTCGGAAGCCGAGAAGACCATCCCGTAGAACAGGCAGTCGATGATATTGCCGAAGGCACCTGCCGTAATCAGGGTCAACCCCACCAGGACGCCCGTCGGAACGGGCTTCTTTCCACGGACCAGTTGGGTGATCCACCAGCACAGCACGCCGCACAGGGCGATCCGGAACAGGGAAAGCAGCAGCTTGCCGACCGCCCCGCCGAACTTCATGCCGAAGGCCATGCCCTCATTCTCGATGAACAGGATCTGGAACCAGTCCCCCAACACGCTGAAATGCTCCCCGATCGACATGTTGGTCTTGACCAGGACCTTGATGACCTGATCAATGATGACCAACACGATACCGAGTATGAGCAGCCGCTTGCCTTTGGATATCTTCATGGCGCGCCTGCTCTACCGCTTGCCGCGCTTCTCGAGGATGGCCTTGCCTTCCACGGTCGTCGTTGCGTGCGGGACCAGACGCAGCCGCTCCTTCGGGATCAGTTTCCCGGTCACGCGGCAGATGCCGTAGGTCTTGTTCTCAATGCGGATCAGCGCGTTCTCCAGGTTCTGGATGAACTTGTACTGACGCTGGGCCAGCTGGCTGGCCTCCTCCTTGGAAAGCTGCATGGCACCGTCGTCTTCGACAGTCTTGAACGAAGGAGTGGTGTCCTCGATGTCGTTGGTACCATTGTGCATGATGATCTTTCGCAAGGTGTCATACTCGCCCCGCGCCTTCTCCAGCATCCCGTTGATGATGCCGCGGAATTCTTCCAATTCCTCGTCGCTGTAACGCGTTTTGTTCATTTCTTCTGCCATATCTTTCACGATTAGTTAGTGTTCTTTGTTATACGCAGCCGGATGACACCATCGTTCCATTCCGCCTCGACGGCCTCAGCGGGTGCCGGATCGGGGCTGACGGAGTCAATCTCGGACAACGTCTGGGAGGTAACATACTCATAATGGTCGTCCACGGCCGCGGCAATCTCGAAGAAGTCATTCCCCTCCGCCCAGATCTCCACGAGCACCCGGTCGGTCACGGCGAAGCCGCCGTCCTTGCGGGCGTTCTGGATCCGGTTGATCAACTCACGTGCCAGGCCCTCCTTCTTCAGTTCCTCGGTCACGGCGATGTCCAGGGCGATGGTCAGCTGGCTTTCCGTCGCGACGAGCCAGCCCGGCATGTCCTCGGACGTGATCTGGTAATCGCCCGGATTCAGCAGGACTTCGCCGCCCGGCAGCGCCAGGGCGTAGGCCGTGCCGGCCGTCTCCGCTTCCTGGATGGCCGAGATCGTCGCCTGCTCGAAGGTGCCGAAGGCCGCCGCGATCTCTTTCATCTGCTTTCCATACGCCTTGCCGAGGGTCTTGAAATTCGGCTTGATCTTCTTGGTGATCAGGCCCGCCGTATCGGTGATGAACTCGGCTTCCTTGACATTCACTTCGCTGAGGATCAAGTCCTTGACCTTCTCCAGCTGGCCCCGGACCTTTTCGGAGATCACCGGGATCAGGACCTTGGCCAGCGGCTGGCGGACATTGAGCCGGCTCTTCTTGCGCAGGGCCAGGATCATCGAAGTCGCCTTCTGGGCCAGGGCCATCCGCTCCTCCAGGTCCTTGTCGACCAGGGAGGCATCGGCCTCGGGCATCCGCTCGAAATGGACGGACTCGGCGCCCGGTACCAGGTCCAGCCAGAGCTGGTCCATGTAGAACGGGGCGATCGGAGCGGCCAGCACGGCCACAGCCTTCAGCGCCTCGTACAGGGTCTGGTAGGCAGCCTGCTTGTCAGAGCCCTTCTCGCCGCCCCAGAAACGCTTACGGTTCAGGCGGACATACCAGTTGCTCAGGTGGTCGCAGACAAATTCCTGGATCAGGCGGCCCGCCAGGGTCAGGTCATAATCCTCATAGGCGGCCCGTACTTCCCCGATCAGGGTATTGAGCAGCGAGATGATCCAGCGGTCGATCTCCGGACGCTCCGCATAGGGCACCTGTGCCGAAGCCGGATCGAAGCCGTCCACGTTGGCATACAGGGCGAAGAACGAATAGGTATTGTAGAGCGTTCCGAAGAACTTGCGGCGGATCTCATCCACGCCGTCTTCGTCAAACTTCAGGTTGTCCCAGGGCTGGGCGTTGGTCAGCATGTACCAGCGCAGGGCATCGGGGCCATACGTATCCAGGGCATAGAACGGATCCACGGCATTGCCGAGACGCTAGGACATCTTGTTGCCGTTCTTGTCCAGGACGAGGCCGTTGGAAATCACCCGCTTGAAGGCCGGGGTGCCGCTGACCATGGTATGGATGGCGTGGAGGGTGTAGAACCAGCCACGGGTCTGGTCGACGCCTTCCGCAATGAAATCGGCAGTGCAGCCGAAGGCAGGGCTGCCGAGGTTGCGCAGGCCTTCCTGGGCATACGGCATGGCACCGGAATCGAACCAGACGTCGATCAGGTCGCTCTCGCGGACCATCTTCCGGCCGGAATCGGAGACCAGGAAGATTTCATCCACGTAGGGACGGTGCAGATCGATCTTATTGTAATTCTCCAGGCTCATGTCAGCCGGATCGAAGCCCTTATCTTTCAGCGGGTTGGTCGGCATGATGCCGGCAGCGACCGCCTTCTCGATCTCCGCATAGAGTTCTGCGACGGAGCCGATGCATTTCTCTTCCTTCGCATCCTCGGTCCGCCAGATCGGCAGCGGCGTGCCCCAGTAGCGGCTGCGGCTCAGGTTCCAGTCCTGGATGTTCTCCAGCCACTGTCCGAAACGGCCGGTACCGGTGGAGGCCGGCTTCCAGGTGATCTGCTTGTTCAGGGCGACCATCTCGTCCTTGACGGCGGACGCTTTGATGAACCAGGAATCCAGCGGATAATACAGAACCGGGAGGTCGGTGCGCCAGCTGTGCGGATAGCTGTGGACATGTTTCTGCATCTTGAAGAGCCGGCTGTCGGCCTTCATCATCAGGCAGAGGTCCACGTCCAGCGACGTCTCTTCCTCATGTCCCTCGAAATATTTCACGAAACCGGATTTGACATAGCGGCCCGAATACGGCCGGTAGGAAGCATCGACCGTTGCGGCATAGGCCGGGTCCATGTCCTCGAGCCGATAGAAGCGGCCCTGGCGGTCGACCTGCGCCTGCGGATTGCCGTCCTTGTCCAGGGGCATGATGCCGGCGATGCCGGAAGCCGCGGCGACCCGCTTGTCATCCGCACCGAAGGTCGGGGCGATGTGGACGATGCCCGTACCGTCCTCGGTCGTGACATAGTCGCCCGGGATGACCCGGAAGGCGTCGCCGTCCGGACGGAACCAGGGGATCAGCTGGCGGTAGCGGATGCCGACCAGTTCGGAACCCTTGTACGTGCCGTCGAGCACGCGGTAAGGGACCAGCTTGTCACCCGGCTTGTAGTCCTCCATCGGGACCTCGGCGGCCTTCGGGTTGAACAGCGAGCCGACCAGCGCCTGTGCGCAGACATAAATGGCTTCGGCACCGGTATAGGGATTGAAACTCTGCACGCGGACATAGTCGATGTCCGGACCGACGCACAGCGCCGTATTGGAAGGAAGGGTCCACGGCGTCGTCGTCCAGGCCAGGAAATAGACCGGAAGGGTCTCCGTCCCGTAGACGAGCTGGGATTTCTCATCCTTGATCACCTCGAACTGGACGGTCGCCGTCGTATCGGTCACGTCCTTGTAGCAGCCGGGCTGGTTGAGCTCGTGGGAGCTCAGGCCGGTGCCGTCGGTCGGAGAATACGGCTGGATCGTGTAGCCCTTGTAGAGCAGGCCCTTGTCATAGATCCGGCGGAGCAGGTGCCAGAGGGTTTCGATGTACCGGTTGTCATAGGTGATATACGGGTCGTTCATGTCGACCCAGTAACCGATGCGCTCGGTCATCGCCACCCATTCGGCGGTGTATTTCATGACCTCCTTGCGGCAGGTCTCGTTGTACTCGGCGACGGAGATCTTGGTACCGATGTCGGCCTTGGTGATCCCCAGTTTCTTCTCGACGCCCAGCTCGACCGGAAGTCCATGGGTATCCCAGCCCGCACGGCGGGCGACCCGGTAACCGGTCTGGGTCTTGTAACGGCAGATGGCGTCCTTGATGGAGCGGGCCATGACGTGATGGATGCCCGGCATGCCATTGGCGGACGGAGGGCCCTCGAAGAATATGAACTCCGGTGCTCCCTCCCTGATTTCGAGCGACTTCTCGAAAGCATGCAATTTCTTCCACCGGTCCAGCACCTGCGCGCCGGTCCCCACCAGGTCCAATCCTTTGTACTCCTTGAACATATTTTCCTTCTTTTTACGTATCTTTGCAACCAAGCCCGGCCTTCGGCCGGTCGCTCATTTTAACTTACAAAGATACGTATTTCATTGGAATTATTCAAAAGAGCATGAATATCCTTGACATCATCCTGCTGGTCTGCCTGGTACCCGCCGCCATCGAGGGTTTTCGGAAGGGACTCGTCTCCCAGGTGGTCTCCCTCCTCTCCCTCTTCCTCGGCGCCTGGCTCTCCTTCCGCTTCGCCGGACTGGTGAGTGACTGGCTTACCCCCTACCTGGCCGACGCCTCCCCCGCCATGGTGCAGGTCATTGCCTTCGTCCTGGTCATGGTGGTGGTCGCCGCCCTCCTCTACCTGGTCGGGAAGGGTGTCAAGGCCCTCCTGAAGGTCGTCCTGCTCGGCGGCGTGGACAAGCTACTGGGAGCCGTCCTGGGCCTGCTCAAGACCGGACTGGTCATCGGCCTGGTCATCATCCTGTTCAACACCGTGAATACGAAACTGGAACTGGTCAAGCCCGAAGTCCTGGACGGCAGCGTCCTCTACGGTCCCTGCAAGGACATCGCCTACGCCGTGTTCCCCTATTTCAAGGAATTGCTCGTCAAATAAAACTATGGAAAGATTCATCCTCATCGATACTTCGACCGCCCTGTGCTCCACTGCCCTGGTGGAAGACGGGCAGGTCACCTGCACCCGCACCGCCCAGCGCGACCATGCCGCCCGCACCGCCCCGTTCGTCCAGGAAATGCTCCAGGAACGCGGACTGACGGTCCGGGACTGCTGCGCCGTGGGCGTGGGCATGGGTCCGGGCTCCTTCACGGGCCTGCGGGTCGGCGTCAGCACCGCCAAAGGGCTCTGTTTCGGCGCCGGGATCCCGCTGATCGCCGTCGGCTCGCTGGACACCCTGGTCTGGCAGGCCCGGGACCGGGGACTCCTGCCGGAAGGCTGCACGGCCGTCGTGCCGATGATCGATGCGCGGAGGATGGAAGTCTATACGGCCGTCTACTCGCCGGAGGCGGAAAGACGGACGCCGATCGAGCCGAAGATCATCGAGGCGGGCAGCTATGCCGACCTCCTGGAGCAAGGCCCCGTCCTCTTCATCGGCGACGGAGCGCAGAAATGCAGCGAGGTCCTCGCCCATCCGAATGCGCATTTTGCCGGCTGCTATCCGGAAGCGGCCTCGATGCTGCATCCGGTCCTGCAGGCCTGGCAGGAGAAACGCTTCGAGGACGTCGCCTACTTCGAGCCTTTCTACCTCAAGGACTTCGTTGCGACAGTAAGCAAAAAACGGCTCTTTTAAGGAGCCGTTTTTCATTATTCCAAAGGCGGAAGCCGCTATTTCAGCCGGGATGAGAGGAAGGACCGCAGGGTCGCTTCGTTGCGTACGCCGGTACTGCTGACCAGTTCGCCGTCCACCAGGAAGAACAGGGACGGGATGGTCTGGACATTGTAGGTCGCGATGACCGGGGAGGAGGCGCCGCGCCCGTCGCAGACATTGATCCAATCCAGCTGCTGGTTGCGGACCGTCGTGGCCCACTTGGTCTTGTCGGTATCCAGGGATACGGCATAGATCTGGAAGCCCTTGTCCTTGTAATCGGCATAGACCGGCTTCATCACATCCAGGTTGAACATCTTCTGCTCGGCATTCTCCGAAGCCCAGAAATACACCATCACGACCTTCCCCGGGACCTCGCTCAGTTTCTGCATCTTACCGCTGATGTCCGGTATCTGGATGTCGATGAAATTGACCTCGCCGGCCGACTTGATGCGGTTGTCCATCTCCAGGTAGGAGGTGCGGCGGGCCGCTTCCTGCTCCAGGGCCTTGACATACCGGGAGTTCGGATAGACGGTCTTCAGGCTGTCGCTGATGTTGCGGAAATGGATGGCGTCGGTCGCCTGTCCGAAGACCGGAAGGGTACCGCCGATGGACTCGTACAGTACGGGGACGACGGTCAGGGACTTGGAATTCTCCAGGATGTATTTGACCCTTTCACGGTAATAGGCCACATACTGGCGGGACAGGTCCGCACGGACCACGGCCGCTTCCGGGGAAGACGGATCCATGTCGGCCAGACGGGCCTGGGTGGCGGCGAACTTGTTGCTGAATTCGGTCTGGCTGCGTTCCACGCCGGCCAGGCGGTCGCACTCGGCCGAACCCGTGACCGAATAATTGCCCAGCGTATCGGAGGTCACCTTGACCTTGTCCCCCTTCTGGAGGAGCAGGGAGGCGATCCGGCGGTCACCGTGGAAGAGATAGATGAATTCCGGCTGGCCTTCCTTGAGGTCCAGCTTGCAGGTATAATGGCCGGAGGCATCGGTCTTGACCGTGTCCAGGACCTGGTAACGGTTGACATCCAGCAGGGACACGATGACTTCGGAATCCGGGGCGTCGGTCACGACACCGTCGATGCCGGTCTTCCCGGAACAGGCTGCCAGGAGGGTGGCGGCCGCTGCGGCCGCAAGGGTCAGGCTAACGTTTCTCATATTCTGCGAGAATGGAATCTGCGATGGTTTTCATTTCCTCCGCCTCGAGGCTGAGGTGCGGCTTGCGGAAATCCAGGTCCCCTTCGGTCTGGAGCGGGACCAGGTGGATGTGCGTGTGCGGCACTTCCATGCCCAGGACGGCGACACCGATCCGCTTGCAGGGGACGGCGGCCTTCAGGGCGACGGCCACTTCCCGGGCGAAGGCCCAGAGACCGGCATACGTGTGCTCGTCAAGATGGAAGATGTAATCGTCCTCCACGTGCTTGGGAATCACCAGGGTATGGCCCTTGGCCAGCGGGCTGATATCGAGGAACGCATAGTAGTCCTCGTTTTCGGCGACCTTCCAGGAAGGGATTTCGCCGGCGGCGATGCGGGAGAAAAGGGTTGCCATGGATTACAGGGAAATATCGAGGATCTTGAACTTGATGATGCCTTGCGGGACCTGCGCTTCGACCACTTCGCCGACCTTGTGGCCCATCAGGGCCTTGGCGATCGGGGTCGTCGCGGCGAGCTTGCCATGGGCGAAGTCGGCCTCGGTTTCGCCGACGATGGTGTATTCCATGGTCATCTTGTTGGCCACGTTCTGGAACTTGACACGGGTCAGCATCTGGACGGTGTCGGTATTGACCTGGGACTCGTCGATCACTTTCGCGTTCGCCACCATGTTCTTGAGGTTGGCGATCTTCAGCTCGAGCAACGCCTGGGCGTCGCGCGCGGCGTCGTATTCAGCATTCTCGCTGAGGTCGCCTTTCTCGCGGGCCTCCGCGATGGCGGCGGAAATGACCGGGCGCTGGGCCAGCGCGTCAGCGAGGTCCTTCTTCAGCTTGTCGAGGCCCTCCTGGGTCATGTAATGTATATCTGCCATAATCAATGTGGGTTAGTCAAACATAATTAAAAAGGAGTCCTGCCCGATGACAGAACCCTTGTTACGAGGCAAAGATAATCATTTTTCCGGATTATCCGCCAAAAAACTTTATTTGCCGGCCGTCTGCAACGCCTGGCAGCGGTCACGGTCGGCGGCCAGCTGGGCAGCCAGTGCATCCAGGGAATCGAAGCGCCGTTCGTCGCGGATCTTTTCCAGGAAGGTAACCCGGATGTCCAGGCCGTAGATGTCCTGGTCGAACCCGAAGATATGGGTCTCGACCGTCTTGGCGTTCCCCATCCCCACCGTCGGGCGGACGCCGATGTTGCACATGCCCTGGAACTTCTCCCCGAGCGTTTCCACCTCAACATGGTAGACCCCGTTCCCGGGGATCAGCTTCAGGGGCTCATAGAGCTGCATGTTCGCCGTCGGGAATCCCAGTTTCCGCCCCAGGCGGTTGCCGGCGACCACCACGCCCAGCAGGCTGTAGCGGTATCCGAGCATCCGGGTGGCGAGCGGGATGTCCCCGGCTTCGAGGGCATGGCGGATCTTCGTGGACGAGACGGTCAGGTCCCCGGGCAGGTCCAGCCGGTCGGTGCGGATCACCTCGAGCCCGAGGCTTTCCGCGACGGCCTGGATCTCGTCCGGCGTCCCGGCATCGTGGCCGATGCGGTTGTCGTAGCCCAGCAGGAGGGTTTTGGCACCCAGACGACCGATCAGGAAGTCCCTGAGATATTGTTCCGTAGACATCCGGCTGAATGCCCGTGTGAACGGAACGATTTCCACGCGGTCGATCCCGATTTCCCGGAGCAGCGCCTTTTTCTCTTCGAGGGTCGTCAGGAGCCGCAGGTCCCGCGCCCCGTCCTGGAGCACGGTCCGGGGATGGGGCCAGAAAGTGACCACCGTGGAGGAGGTGTTCCGCTCCTTCGCGGCGGCCACAAGCTGTCCCAAGACAAGACGGTGCCCGAGATGGACACCGTCGAAAAATCCAGTTGCTACAACCATCTGACGAGTCCGAAGTCCTGCCTGTGCGGGAGCTGCGGGTTCTTGGCGTAGATACGGGTCGCAACCTGGTACATACCGGTTCGCTCCGGAAGGATGGACGTACGGTACTTGGCCACGCTGTCCGCGAACTCGGCCACCTCGAACTCGGTCTTGTCCTGGATGTGCAGGCGACCCTTGCGGTCGGTGGTGCAGAAGAGCATCTCCACGCCGATGTCGTCCGGGGTCAGGTCACCGATGTTCAGGACCACTTCGCTCTGCATGTGGGCACCCGGAGCCAGGTTGTAGGAGGCGTCCGGTTTCGTGTAGGACACGACGTCGATGTTGCCCCACTGGCGCTCGACGTGCTTTTTCCACGCAGCGATCTCGCGGGCGGCCTTGTAGTCGTCCGCCACGATGTGGGCGGTACGCTCGGCCTGCGGGACGTAGTACTGGTTGCAGTAGTCGGTCAGCATCCGGTTGGTCGTGAAGTTGCAGGCCACCTGGGCGATGCAGTTCTTGATGTATTCGATCCAGCGGGTGCTGCGGTCGGTCACATAGTCCTTGTCGTAGTAGATCGGGGCGATCTCGTTTTCGAGGATCGTATAGATCGTTGCGGAATCGAGTTCGTTCTGGTAGTGCTGGTCGTCATAGGTGCGCTCCTGCTGGAGGGCCCAGCCGGCGCCCGGCTTGTAGCCTTCCACCCACCATCCGTCGAGGACGGAGAAGTGCATGACACCGTTCATCGCGGCCTTCTCGCCGGAGGTACCGGAGGCTTCCTGCGGACGGGTCGGGTTGTTCATCCAGACGTCCACGCCCTGGACCATGCGTTTGGCGAGGGTGATGTCGTAGCCCGGGATGAAGACGATCTTGCCGATGAAGCGAGGATCCTTGGAGATGTCCACGATGCGCTTGATCAGGTCCTGGCCGGCCTTGTCAGCCGGGTGGGCCTTTCCGGCGAAGAAGAACTGGACCGGCATCTTCGGGTTGTTGACGATCTCGTCGAGACGGTCCAAGTCGCTGAACAGCAGGGTCGCGCGCTTGTATGTCGCAAACCGGCGGGCGAAGCCGATGGTCAGCACGTCGTCGCGGAGGGTGTCCTTGATGGTCATGATCTCGCGCGGGGAGTAGTGGCTGCTCATCGTCGGGTCGGACAGGCGCTCCTTGATGAAGTCGGTCAGGTTCTTCTTGAGGCGCTTGCGGATGTTCCACACCACCTCGTCGGAAATCTTGTAGATGCCTTCGAAACACTTGAGGTCATAATGGTGGGTCTGGAACTCCTCACCGAAGACCTCCTTGTCGGCCAGTTTCCATTCCTTGGCGCACCAGGTCGGATAATGGACACCGTTGGTCACGTAGCTGACATGCAGTTCCTCCGGGAGGTAGCCCGGGTACATGCTGGCGAAGATGTCCTGGCTGACCTTGCCGTGCAGCATGGACACGCCATTGACATTCTGGCTGATGTTGGCCGCGAGCAGGCTCATGGAGAACTTTTCGTTCGGATCGGTGGCGTTGTGTTTGCCCAGGCCCATCATGGTCTCCCAGTCCACCTTCAGGCGGGCCGGGAAGTAGCCCAGGTACATACGCATCATGCCCTCGTCGAAGGCATCGTGGCCGGCAGGGACCGGGGTATGGGTCGTGAAGAGCGAAGAAGCACGCACGACTTCCATGGCCTCCGGGAAGCTCAGGTCGTCATGCTCGATATATTCGCGCAGGCGCTCCAGGCCGATGAAAGCGGCATGGCCTTCGTTGCAGTGATAGATCTGCGGATTCATGCCGAGGGCGCGCAGGGCGCGGATGCCGCCGAAACCGAGGAGGAGTTCCTGCTTGAGCCGGTTCTCCCAGTTGCCGCCGTACAGCTGGTGGGTGACCTCGCGGTCTTCGGGGCGGTTGGCCTCATAATCGGCATCCAGCAGATACAGGTCGGTGCGGCCGACCTCAACCTTCCACAGGCGGGCGTTCAGGTTGCGGCCCGGGAGGGCCACCTGGGTGGTCACCCACTTGCCTTCGGCGTCCAGCACCGGCTCGGCCGGGATGTTCAGGAAGTTCTGGGCTTCGTAACGGGCCTCCTGGTAACCCTGGGCGGTCAGCATCTGGGTGAAATAGCCGTAGCGGTACAGCAGGCCGACGGCGACCAGGTTGACATTCATGTCAGAGGTCTCCTTCAGGTAGTCGCCCGCCAGGATGCCCAGGCCGCCGGAGTAGATCTTCAGGGAAGTGTCAAGTCCGTATTCCATGCAGAAATAAGCGATGGAAGGATCGGTGCGTTCGGCCTTCGCGGCCATGTAGGTATTGAACTCGTCCATGACGGCGTTCAACTGGGCAAGGAAAGCCTCGTTCTTTGCCAGCTCGTTGAATCGCTTCAGGCTGATGGTATCGAGGATGACCTTCGGGTTGTGGCCGGACTTGTGCCAGACCTCGGGATCGACGGCCTTGAACAGGGCCTTGGCGCTGTCGTTCCAGCACCACCAGAGGTTCTTGGCAAGGGTCTCAAGACCGGAGAGCTCCGCAGGAAGGTGGCGTGTCACCATGACACTCGTCCAGGAGGGAGCATTGACTTCGATTTTTTCGTATCTCATGGGTTTATGTTGGGTTTCAGGAAGGCTGGTGGCCGCATCGGCGACCTTGCCGAGGGCGATGGAATACGCCTTCTTGTAATAGGCGATCTGGTTCTGCCAGAGGGCGATGGAGGCCACGTCGCGGGCATTCTCCATATAGGTGGCGCGCTGCGTCTTGTCCAGTCCGGCGATCTCGCGGATGCGGGCCTTCACGGCCTCGACGACTTCGTCGTAATTGGAATCGTTGCGCTCGACGACCGTGATGCCCGGATGGGTCTTCTTCTTGTAATGGTCGCGGACCCAGAGGCCGAAACCGGCCAGGCTCGTGGTCAGGGTCGGGACCCGGAAGGCCAGCGCCTCGAGCGGGGTGTAACCCCAGGGCTCATAGTAGGACGGGAAGAGGGCCAGGTCCATGCCGACCAGCAGGTCGTAGTACTTCATGTTGAAGATGCCGTCGTTGCCGTTGAGGTAGGACGGGACGAAATAGACCTTCACGCGGCAGCCCACGGCATTGATCAGGCCGAGTTCGCGGAAGCGGCGGGTCACCTGGTCATTTTCGGGATAGGCCAGGTTGTGCGAAGTCTGGGTCGAATAGCGCTCGTCGCCGCCGTCGGTCAATTTGGCCTGCAGGGCCTTGTCCGCTCCGTTGTGCGCGGCGGGAATCATGATGAAGGCGTGGATCTCACGGCCTTTCCAGTCCTGCATCTGGCCCAGGGCGTCGATGAACACGTCGATGCCCTTGTTGCGGTACTCATACCGGCCGCCGATGGCCATGAAAATGGAATCGGGGGCCACGTTCTCGCCGGACATCGCACCCGCGACCTCGATCAGGCGGGCACGGGCGGCGGAACGCTTCTGCGCATATTCCTCGTCCGTCGAAGGGGTGAAACTGTTCTCGAACCCATTCGGGGTCACCACGTCGACCGGACGGTGCAGGAACTGGGCGCACTCGCGGGCCGTGATCTCGCTGACCGTCGTGAAGGCGTCGGCATTCTTCGCGCCGGCGGCCTCCATGGAGTGCCGGGCCGTCACGCCGAACCGGGCGGCCATCTCGTCGCCGTCATAGGTCTCCATCTTGTCATAGAGCGGGAGGTTGTTGCCGGCGATGCAGCGGCCCATCATGGTCGCATGGGTCGTGAACGTCGTGGCCACCGGAATCTTGCTGCTCTTGAGGTACAGCAGGCCCGAGGCCGTCTGCCACTCGTGGAACTGGGCGACCACCTTGTAGGAAGGGCCAAGGTTCTCCTTGTAGAAACTTTCGATGACCCGTCCGGCCACGTAACCGAACAGGACGTTTTCCTTGTAGTCCCAGTTGCCGGTGATGGAGTCCACGCCGTACTGCTTCCAGTATTCGCCGAGGACCCGGTCGGTATCGGTCAGGAACTGCTTATAGTCGACCAGGATGGCGATCGGCCGCCCCGGAACGTTCCAGCGTCCGATACGGACATGGATCCCATCCTGGGCGGCGCGAGCCTTCCAAGCCTTGAAAAGATGGATGTCCTCCGTGAAATCGGGATTGTCATCGGTGTTCATCCAGACGTCCGGACCGATGAGGATGTGGTGCTGTCCGAGTTCCGACTTCAAGTGCAAGGACTTGGTCGCGATAACGGTGTAGATACCACCTACTTTGTTGCAAACTTCCCAGCTTACCTCGAACAGATAGTCCGGAACCAGTGTTTTCTTAGCCATTATTTCTTCTTGACAGTCGTTTTACGCTTGGCGGGAGCCTTTTCGGCCGCCGCTTTGGCAGGGGTTTTCTTCGCAGGGGCTTTCTTGGCCGTGGCCTTCTTCGGCGCCGGGGCGGAGTAGACGGGAGCCGGGCCGGCTTCCTTGTTCTCCGTCAGGGCGAAATCATGGTCCACGCGGATGCTGAAGTCGCTCAGGGCGTTCATGTAATTGATGAAAGCCTCATACGGGGTGTCATACGGATTGAAGTACTTGTGGACCTCGCCGTCGGAGAAGAACTTCGTGCACATGTAATAGAAGTGGTCGCTCTCCTGCAGGTGGCCGAAGTCGTTCCACAGGTTCGGCGCATTGACGATCGCGAGCTTCTCATACAGGCCGTAGATCTTGTTGAAGGCATCCTGCTGGAGCTCGTTGCCGAGCCAGGCCGTCACGTCACGCTCCTCGTCCGCCCAGGAGATCGGCTCCGGTACGTCGATGGTATCGACGGCCTTGTGGGCCTTGGCCACCGCGGCCGGGGTCTCGAACTGGAAGGTACCGTCGGCGATGACCGCCTCCGGAAGGGCGCGCATGAAGTCGAAGATGCCGCTCTGGGCACTCTGGTGCTCGCCGAAGGTCTCGTAGTCCATGAACAGGTTGATGACGTTGCCGCCATCCTTGACACCGGCTTTCAGCCAGGCCAGGTACTTGTCCGCGGTCAGCGGCCAGTCTTCCCAGCTCCGGTCGGAGAAACGGAAGGCGATGTCGTCGCTGAGGTTGTAGTTGCGCAGCAGGAGCTTGAGCTTCGGCTGGGTCTCGTCCGCATAGACATAGTTCGGGCTCTGCCAGCCCATGATGTGGCGGGCGCCTTCGGTCAGCATGGTCTTGAAGCCCATGTCATAGACCATCTCGCCGATGCCGTTGGAGTAGATCAGCTCGGTATTGCGGAAGCTCACCGGGGTCACGCCGAAGTACTGCTCGACGGCGGCCTTGTGCTTGTCGACCTGCAGGCGGAACTCGCCCGGCTGGGCCAGGGAGGCCAGGGAATGGTAATAGGTCTCGGCCAGGAACTCCACGCAGCCGGTATCGGCCAGCTTGCGGAAACTGTCGAGCACCTCCGGGGCATAACGGTCGAACTGCTCGATCGCGGAACCGGAGATCGAGAACGCCACCTTGAAGGCGCCGTCATACCGCTGGATCAGCTCGAGCAGCAGTTCGTTCATGGGAAGGTAACACTTCTGGGCCACCCGGCGGAGGATGGTCCGGTTGGCGAAATCATCGTAGTAATGGGAGTCCTTGCCGATATCGAAGAAACGGTAAAGACGGAGGCGGGTAGGCTGGTGGACCTGGAAATACAGGCAAATATCTTTCTTGGCCATAATACCTTATTTTACAACTGATTCGTAAACTTTCTTCATTTTTGCGGCGGCATTGTTCCACTTGAGCGTGTTTACTTCGTCGTAGCCGGCACGTGCGGCGAAGGAGGCAAGGGCGGGATACTGGATCAGGCCGTAGATCTGGTCGGCCATGGCATCCACATCCCAGAAGTCCACCTTGAAGGCATATTTGAGGACCTCGGCGGCACCGCTCTGCTTGGAAATCACGGACGGCACGCCGGTCCGCATCGCCTCCAGCGGAGAGATGCCGAACGGCTCGGAGACGGACGGCATGACATAGACGTCCGACAGGGCGAACATCTTCTGCACGTCGGCGCCCCGCAGGAAACCGGTGAAGTGGAAGCGGTCGGAGATGCCCAGGCGGGCGACCTGTCGGATGCTGCGGTTCATCATGTCACCGCTGCCGGCCATCACGAAGCGCACGTGCTCGGTCCGCTTGAGGACCTTCGCGGCGGCCTCGATGAAATACTCCGGACCTTTCTGGAAGGTGATACGGCCCAGGAAGGTCACGACCTTGTCGGTGATGCCCCGTTCCACGTGCATGTCATCGCGGCCGCTGAAATCCACGGCGTTGTGCACCGTCACGACCTTGGCCGGATCGATGCCGTACTTGCTGATGACGATATTGCGGGTCAGGTCGCTCACGGTGATGACCTTGTCGGCGGCTTCCATGCCGCGGCGCTCGATGGCGTAGACGCGGGTGTCGATGTTGTCGACGCTGCCGCGGTCGAAGGAGGTCGCATGGACATGGACCACCAGCGGCTTGCCGGTCAGGCGCTTGGCAGCGATGCCGGCATAATAGGTCAGCCAGTCATGGGCGTGGATGACATCGAATTCATCCTTGCGCTGCATGGCGATCGTACCGCCCACCATGGCGTAGCGGGCAACCTCTTCCATGAGGTTGGAGCCGTATTTGCCGGAGAATTTGTATTTCTCGCCGAGATGGACCTTGAAATCCTGTTCCTGGCGACGGCGGTCTTCTTCCACCAGGTTGTGGAACTCTTCCGGGTCGCAGTACGGGACCATGTTGGTGCCGATGTGCACGAACTGGACCTTGTCCAGGAACTCCGACACATCCAGGTTCTCGGTGAAGGACACCGGGACGTCGCTCGCATTGATGATCGTCGTCGCGCTCTGGTCTTCGTCACCGGAGGCGGACGGCATGACAAACAGGGTCTTCACACCGTTGTAGGCCAGGCCCCGGACGATTCCTTCGCAGGCAGTACCCAGACCGCCGGCGATATGGGGAGGAAACTCCCATCCGAACATCAAGACTCTCATCATTCGTCCTCCTTGTATTGATCCATGATATAGTCGATCCCCAGCAGGGCCGCGGTCGAAGGGGCATAGGAGATCGCCCCGTGCGGCTGGTGCGGCGGATCGCCGTCATACAGCTCGGAGAAGGCGCCCACGCCGTGGTCGCCCAGGTCTTCGTAGAAACCCTCGCAGAGCCATTGGGCTTTTCCGCGGAAGGACGCGCCGTTCATCTTGAAGGCGGTCTCGATATAGGGTTTCAGCAGGAAGGTACGGGTGCTGCCCTGGTGGTAGGCCAGGTCACGGTCGGTCTGGGAGCCCTCATAGACACCGCGGTACTTGACGTCGCGCGGGCTGAGGGTGCGGATGCCGCGGCGGGTCACCAGTTCCTTGGCGATCACGGCCATCACGCTGCTGGCCACCTCGTCGTCGACCGGGCTGTAGGGCAGGCTGACCGCCATCAGCTGGTTGGGACGGACGTCCAGGTTCTGGCCCCAGTTGTCCACATAGTCGGCCAGATAGCCGCCGCGCTCATTCCAGAACATCGGCTGGAAGTTCTCGCCGGCCGCGTCGCGGACCGGGGACCACTGCGCGATGAACGGGCTGCGCGGGGAAGTATACTTGCGCTCCATTTCGATGGCGAAGCAGAGCATGTTGTACCAAAAGGCGTTGGTTTCAACCTGATAGCCGGCACGCTCGGTCACAGGATAACCGTTGATGTAGGCGTTCATCCAGGACAGGGCGGTGCGGTCCATCTGGGCCCAGAGCAGGCCGTTCGGCTGCAGGCTGACTTCGTGGCGGCGGCCCGGTCCGTAGCTCTCGACGATGCCGCGGACCGTCTCGCCGTATTTCTTCCACACCTTGCGGGCGTCGGCGCCGAAGGCGATGTACTCCTGCAGGACGGAAGCCACCATCAGCGGGGCCTCGACCTGGGTCGTACGCCGGAACAGGCGCTCCTGCTGGTCGGCGATCAGGTTGTCGAGGATTTCCTCGAACTCCTTGACGTCACCGTTGGCATACAGCGTCAGGCCCGGAAGGGCCAGCAGGGTCTCGCGGAGAAGACCGGTATACAGCCAGGAGAAACCGGCCGTGATCTGCTTGTGGCCGCCGCGGTCGCACTTGAGCACGTCGGCGCGCAGCAGCAGCTGGTCATGGAAGCTGTTCACCTGCGGACGTTCGGCGAGGATCTTGTCGAAGCGGGCCTTCAGGCCGCGCGGGGCGACCTCCTCGACGCTGGCGGAGAAGACGATGCTCTCCCCCGGCGCCATTTCGCACTGGAACCAGCCGGGGACGAAGAGGTCTTCGCGGCAGTCAAAGCCGCGGCGCATCTCGTCGGAATAGGTGATGCCGTTGTACCAGTTGGGATTGTACTTGAATTCGGCCTTCGCGGAACTGAGCTGCAGGTTCAGGTCCGGGAAGCCGGGATACATGTTGAAGGCGACACCCTGGCGGATCTCGCGGTAGTCGGTGCGGGCCTGCGGATTCTGGTGGGTCAGGGCGTGGAGATCACGATAGCCCAGGAAGGGCTTGAGCAGCAGCCGGACCTTGCCCGGCGCCTGACGGAGCTCGTAACGGATCAGGACCTGGTCCTTGTCGGGAGCCAGGCAGATCGACTTGGCGAAGACGACTTCGCCGACCTTGTAGACAATCTCCGGAACCGGGTCGGCACCGAAGTCCACGATGTACTTGTGACCGCGTGGCTCATAGATGTCGCCGTAGCAGTGGATCCCGAGATTGAACTGCTTGCCGCCGATGACGAGGCTTTCATCCAGGGAAGACAGCAGGACGTACTTGTTCCCGCCGAAAGCATCCACCGGAACGGAAAGCAGCCCGTGGTAACGGCGGGTGTTGCAGGTCACGATCGACGTGTTGCAGCACGCGCCCGTCTTGTTCGCCAGGATGATCTCCCTCCTGAGCGAATAGGACAGGTTCACGAGTTCTTGCTTGTTAAACTTGAGAAATGCCATATCTGCTTAATTTATCTTCTTCAATACCAACGCAGAGCGGCATGGGAGATAGAGGAACAAAGTATCTTCATAGTCCTGGTTGCCGTTCGGCGACTTAGCATGCACCGTGAGATGGCGCTCATCCGGTTTTACGCGCGCAAAGCCGTTGAACTTGCGCTCGTCCGAATCGAGGACCATCTCATATTCCCCAGCCGGTGCCGCGACCCCGTAATCGGCGAAGGAAGCGGACGGATGGAAATTGAATGCAAAGATATAACTTTTACGTATGAATATCAATATTTTCTTCTCTTCATCGGCCACAAGGAGGACCGGCCGCTCATCTAAAACGTTCCCTTGTTTCACCAGTGATACCATCGCCTCGTCGAAACGCATCAGGTAGCTGTACCGGAGGTAATCCGGCTTGCTCAGCGACCACTGGCGGCGGGCATGCTTGTAGGACCAGCCGTTGCCCTCGCGCGGGAAGTCGATCCACTCGGGATGGCCGAATTCGTTGCCCATGAAGGTCAGGTAGCCGTCCCCCGCCGTGGCAAGGGTCACCAGGCGGATCATCTTGTGCAGGGCAATGCCGCGGTCCACGACCGGCGACTGCGAGGAGGTGTTCATGGAGAAGTACATCTCCTTGTCCATCAGCCGGAAGATCAG
>JAFUUB010000083.1 GCA_017483985.1 Bacteroidales bacterium
ACCCTCCATGCTGAACATCCGCAAATTCACCTGCAACCCTTTCCAGGAGACGACCCTCCTGCTGTGGGACGACACGCTCGAAGGCGTCCTCATCGACCCGGGCTGTTTTCCCGACGAAGCGGAGCAGGTCAAGGCCTACATCGCCAAAGAGAAGGTGAACCTGAAAGCCATCTGGCTGACCCACGGTCATTTCGACCACATCTACGGGATCGGGGCCTTCGGCGTGCCGGTCTGGATGAATCCGGAGGACCAAATCATGGTCGACAACAACTGGCAGCTCACCGGACGGTATGGCATGCCGGATCCGCCGAAAGATTTTCCGTACAACCCCCTGCACGACGGGGATGTCCTGACCTTCGGGAACACGGCGTTCCGGGTCATCACGACCCCGGGCCACACCCCCGGCGGCGTCTGCTTTTACGACGAGGCGGACAAGGTGCTGGTCAGCGGCGACACCCTCTTCGCCGGCAGCATCGGCCGGACCGACAGCGAGTGGGGCGACTATGACAAGCTGATCGTCAGCATCATGGACAAGCTCATGGGGCTGGACGGCGATACCGACGTCATCCCCGGCCACGGCCCGGTCACCAACATCGGGCACGAGCGCACGCACAACCCGTTCCTCCAACCCTTCAACGAACCGGAAGAAGAGCTGGACTGGGATGCGGACGGCATCGGCATCGACGGCGGCGTCATTTGACACACACAAACACAAGCATATGAAAAGACTTCTGCTCCCCACCCTGGCCGTCCTGCTGCTGACGGCCTGCGGCCCCAAACTGCAACAGCCCGAACTGGGTGCCCGGAAGGCACCGGTCCTGACCGAAGGGAAATACCAGTTCAAGGACCTCAACAAGAACGGCAGCGTCGACCCCTATGAAGACTGGCGCCTGCCGATGGAAGACCGCATCGCGGACCTCGTCTCCCGGATGACCCTGGAAGAGAAGGCCGGCCTGATGTTCCATCCCAACATCGCCGTCCCGGAAAGCGGCGTGATCAAATACGACTTCACCGATGAGGAGAAGGCCCTGCTCGCCAAGGCCGAGGAAGAAGGCTATGCCGGACCGGTCGGACCGGGCGGGCAGAATGCCAATGCCATGGCCATCGGACAGATGCGGCGCACAGCCACCGCCAAATCCTACATCGAGGAGAAGAACTTCCGCAACATCCTGAACAACGGGACCTGCGCCCCGCGCAAGTTCGCCGAATGGTCCAACGGCATGCAGGAAATCGCCGAAGCCTCCCGTCTCGGCATCCCGATCATGTTCTCCACCGACCCGCGCCATGGCTCCGGCACCGGGGCCCATGTCCGCGGCACCCAGTATTTCTCCCAGTTCCCGAGCAATGAGGGCCAGGTCGGCATCACCTCCGCCCGTGACCCGAAACTCGTCGAAGACTTCGGCGCCGTGGTTGCTCAGGAATACCGGGCCGTCGGCCTGCACATGATCCTCGGCCCGCAGATCGACGTCATGACCGAACCCCGCTGGAGCCGCAACATGGGCTGCTTCTCCGAGTCCGCAGAGCTGACCACCGAAATGCTGGAAGCCTTCATGGACGGTGCCCAGGGCAAGGACGGTAAGGTCGGTCCGGGCAAGATCCTGGTCCACCTCAAGCACTGGCCGGGTTCCGGCCCGCACGCCGGGGGTGCCGGCAGCTGGCTCGTCTATCCGGGCGGCAACCAGCAGTACCACTACATGCCGTGGAAGGCGGGCATCGCCAAGAACGCCCTCGCCGCCATGGGCTATTACAGCGGTACCTATGTAGACACCCTGAATGTCAACTATTCCTATATCATGAGCACGGAAGTGCTCCGCGGCGAGCTCGGCTTCAAAGGCGCCGTCTGCACCGACTGGGGCGTGGCTTCCCGGGGCCCGCTGAATCCGCGCCTGCAGGGAAAGACGACCCTGAAGGACAACTATGCCATGATCTACAACGCCGGCGTGGACCAGATCGGCAGCGAGACCCATCCGGAATATATCGTCGAGCTCGTGAAGGAAGGCCGTATCGCCCCGGAGCGCATCGACGAAGCCGCCGCCCGCATCCTGCAGTGGCACTTCATCCTCGGGCTGTTCGAGAACCCGTATGTCGACCCGGACAAGGCGGAAGGCATCCTGCAGAGCGAGGCCAACCAGGCCCGCGCCTACCAGGCCCAGCTGGAGTCCAACATCCTGCTGACCAATGACGGGACCCTCCCGGCCAAGGAAGGCATCAAGCTCTATGCGGAGGGCGTCAAGCCGGAAGAGGCCGCGAAATACGCCACCGTCGTGGAGAACCCCTCCGAGGCCGACCTGATCCTGGTCCGCACGACGACCGTGGCCGACCGGCGCGGATTCGGCGGTCCGCAGGGCGAAGTCAACATCGACTTCCCGGCGGAGAAATGGGCCCATATCCAGGAACTCCGCGCCAGCGGCAAGCCCGTGGTCGTGGCCTTCAACCCGACCGGCTCCTCCTGTATCCTGCCGCCGGCCGTCAAGACCGACCTGAATGCCAGTCTGATGATCTTCGACGTCTTCGACAGCGCGCTGCTCGACGTGGTCTTCGGCAAGTTCAAGCCCGTCGGAAAACTTTCCTTCGAAGTCCCCTCCTCCATGGACGCCGTCCGCGCCCAGCAGGAGGACATGCCGTTTGACTCGAAGGACCCGACCTTCCCCTTCGGCCACGGCCTGAGCTACTGATGCCGCATCGGGTGCTGCCCCCCGCTACGGGCGCCGACTCCGCATCGGGTGCGAAAAGCACCCTCAATGAATGATTTTGCCCCCAGGGTCCGATGCATGAAGGACCCTGGGGGCAAAAAATACGCTGCACGTCAGGAAATGCTCCCGACGGTAGATTAAATCTGGTAGAAACCGACTTTCTTGTAGACTTTGCGGAGCGTCTTCCCGGCGATGTAGGAAGCCTTCTCGGCACCGGCGATATAGACATCATTCAGGTAGGCCTTGTCCTTCATCAGGCGTTCGGCTTCCTCCCGGATGGGACGCAGATGCTCGACAACCACCTCACCGACAGCCGGTTTGAAGGCGCCGTAGCCCTTCCCCTCGAATTCCTGCTCGATTTCGGGAATGGTCTTCCCGGTCAGGGTGGCATAGATGTTCATGAGGTTGGAGACACCGGGCTTGTTTTCCTTGTCGAAGCGCACGCAGTGCTCGGTATCGCTGTCCGTGACGGCACGCTTGAACTTGCGGCGGATATCGTCCGGGCTGTCCATCAGGAAGACGCAGCCGTCCGGGATGGACTTGGACATTTTGGCGTCCGGGGTCGTCAGGCCGTAGATCCTTGCGCCGGTCTTGGCGATCAGCGGCTCGGGAATCTTGAAGACATCCCCGTAGATGCTGTTGAACCGCTGCGCTATGTCGCGGCAGATCTCGACATGCTGCTTCTGGTCCTCGCCGACCGGCACGTAGTCCGGCTGGTAGAGGAGGATGTCCGCCGCCATCAGGACGGGATAGGTAAACAGGCCCGCATTGATGTTGTTGGCATATTTGGCAGACTTGTCCTTGAACTGGGTCATGCGGGAGAGTTCTCCGAACATGGTGTAGCAGTTCAGCACCCAGGCCAGCTGGGAATGGGCGGGTACATGGGACTGGAGGAAGAGGACGTTCTTTTCCGGATCCAGGCCGCAGGCGATGTACTGGGCCAGCTGGTTGATGGACCGGCGCCGCAGGTCGGCGGGATCCTGCCGCACCGTAATGGTGTGGAGGTCGGCCATGAAATAATAACATTCATAGTCGTTTACGCGGTCCGCCCAATTCTTGATGGCACCCAGGTAGTTCCCCAGATGCAGGTCTCCGCTGGGCTGGATGCCGGAAAGCATCCGTTTCTTCGGCTCCTGGATATTGTTTTGTTCTTGCATATCCTTTTCGATTGAATCATGCAAAGATAAGAAAAGTGGATATATTTTTGCAACAAATCCCGAAAGCGGACGTTTATTAAGTAGAAACGCCGCTTGTTTACCCCGAGACCATGACACGCCAGGAAGCCTCCGCCTTTTACCAAGCCCACAGCAAGGCCGTTTACAACACGGCCCTGCGCATCCTGCGGGACAGCGCCCAGGCGGAGGAGGTCATGCAGGACACCCTGCTGAAGTACCTTGCAGGCGGGGTCCGGAGCGGCTCGCAGGCCCAGGCCGGCGCCTGGCTGCGGACCACCTGCATCCGGAAAGCCATCGACCGGCTGCGGGCCCGGCGAAGAGGTCCTGTGTTCGTGGACACAGACAGCCTGACATCCGCCGAAGAGCCTGTCGAACAGGCAGATTGGGAAGGTCCGTTTCCGGACATCGGGAAGATCCGCTCGGCCATGGAAGCCCTTCCGGACCCCTACCGGCTGATCCTGAACCTGACCTTGATCGAAGGGCTGGGCTACGGAGAAATCGCCAGACTGACCCAACAGAAAGAGAGCACCCTGCGCTCGATCTTCGCCCGGGGGAAAGCCAAGCTGGCGGCGAGACTCCGGGAAGATATGGCACAAATACAGTATTAACGGCACATTTTCAATCCTATGGATAATTTGGAACAATACATACGGGAACAGGCTTCCACTTTTGATACCGCCACCCCTCCGGCCGGTGCCGAAGGGCGGTTCCTGGACAGAGCGGAGGTCCTTCCGGACGGCAGGCCGCATTTCCACGCGACCGTCCGGGTCCTGCGCTGGGCGATTCCGGCCGCCGCGGCCATCCTGATCGCGGTCCTGTTCGCATCCCGCCCGACCGACTGGTTCCGCGGCGTGGGACAGGACCCCGCAGCCATCTATGCCCGGTACCTGGCCCGGGTGGAAGCCTCCTGGCAGGAACTTGCCGCGGACGAAACCGCCGCGGACCTGCTGCGCAACCTCACGGAAGAAAACATTCCCCTGATCGACCAGCTCCCGGACGAATTGCCCGACGCAGAGAAGGCGGCCATCCTGGAAGATTACTACGGGGCGTTGCTCGATGGTGCCCAGAAAATCAGACAAAACATAAAATAAACGACATACCATGAAAAGAATCCTTTCCATCCTCGTCCTTTCCCTGGCGCTGGCAGCCGGATCTGCCATGACGGCAACCGCCGTGTCCCCTTCCTCCGACAGCCAGGCGCTTTCCCCGGAAGAAGCGGGCCAGCAGACCGCGAAAGTCTTGACCAAAGACTTTGATTTCAAGGACTTCCACGGCCTGGCCGCCGGCAGCATGTTCCAGGTCAGCCTGGTGCGTGACGACCACTACGCCGTCACGGTGAAATACAGCGATTACCTCGAGAAATACCTCAAGGTCTATGTCACCGGCGACGTGCTCCACATCGAATTGGAAAACCTGCCGGCCTCCATCCAGCGGGCCCGGAAGTACCAGGAAAGCGGTGTCCTGCGCGCCACCGTCCACATGCCCGACCTGACATCCCTCTCGCTCAGCGGCGCCGCCAAACTCCAGGCAGAGGGGACCTTCAAAACGGGTGGCAACGGCGTTTTCCGCATGGAACTCAGCGGAGCCACCGCGGCCAAGGGCCTCTCTGTCGAAGGACGCCGGGCCCGGCTCTCTCTGAGCGGAGCGGCCAAATGCAATCCCTTCACCGGCCATTTTGACGAAGCTGACCTCGAAGTCTCCGGTGCCGCCAAGGCGGAGATGGAGGCCGATGCCGCCGCCTGGAACATCCACCTGTCCGGCGCTGCCGGCCTGAAACTCAAAGGCGAACGATGCCGGACCCTGGACCTCGAAGCCTCCGGCGCCGCCAAGACCGAACTCGGCATCTCCTCCGGACGGCTGACCTATGAAGGCAGCGGCGCCACCGTCCTCCAGGCCCTCGAAGCCCCCGCCGCCAAAGCCTCCGTCGAACTCTCCGGCACGGCCAAATGCCGCATCGCCATCCAGGAGAGCCTCGAAGTCCAGGCCTCCGGCATCTCCGAATGCAGCTACAAAGCCGCCAAGGACGCCGACATCCGGACCATCAGCGTCGGCAAGATGGCCAAGGTCCAGGCGCTGTAGGCTGGGGCCTGGCTCTGCACAGGAGCGAACTCGGCCCACGACCTGTGCCTGGCAGACCACACCGGCAATCAACCGAACCCCAGATGGCGCAGATGCGAAAAAGAAAGTCGCATCTGCGCCATTTCGTTGCATAGAACCCCGAATCGCGGTGCAGACACCCCACTCAAAAACGCATCTGCGCCAAGCCCTTTCGTCCGCGGCTCCTCAGGGATAAAGCGGGATGTGAATAGGGAAAAGGTAAGCGGGCGGATGAGCCGGGGCGATACTCAGCCGCAGCAGACAAGTTCTCCGCGCCATAAGGCGCCGGTGGACGAAGGATGCGAGGATGGACTGAGCCCCGGCACTCTTCCGCCCGCGAGCCCGCCGAAGCCGCGGCATGCAAACGTGCGAGAAATGCAATTGATTGATCCATACAGAATTACGAAACCTTCATGTAGAAAAAAGTCAACATGAAAATGGCGTATATGCCTGTATTACAACCATTTATATTTCTTGCGAAAAGGGCCGATCAGCCTTAAGAAAGAGCCCGGATGTGCGAAAAGCTGCTGCGGAGCCGGAAAGACGGTGGCGAAGGTGTGGCCGCCCGCGGCCCCATGAGCGGGTGGCACGAGCGAAGCGAGTGACGGGACGGAGGCGCGCAGCGCCGGAGCCTTCGCCACCGTCCTCCCGCGCAGCAGCGGCATGTGAAGCGCATGCGAGCGCAGGGGCCGGGCGCAAGAAAAAGCGGCGGGCTTGGCGAATGGCTGGAGATTTCGTATATTTGTCATTCCCCGGATTCCCCGAAACGGCCCGTTCCGGATGATGTGCTTGCGAGTCAGAATACAAGGAAGCACAGGAAAAAGGCACGGCTGAAGATAAGGCAACAGGGTTCAGGGGGACGGGAGTCCGGAAGAGAAAGGATGATTATGGCGAAACGGGAATATATCGAGATCCATGGAGCGAAAGCGCACAACCTCAAAGGCGGGGATGTCAGCATCCCCCGCGGGGAATTCGTGGTGGTCACTGGCCTGAGCGGCAGCGGGAAATCCTCGCTGGCGTTCGATACCCTGTATGCAGAGGGCCAGCGCCGGTACATGGACACGCTCAGCACCTATGCCAAGCACTTCATGGGCGTCCTCGAAAAGCCCGAAGTCGAAGACATCCAGGGCCTCAGCCCCATCATTGCCATCGAGCAGAAGACCACCGGCAACAACCCCCGGTCCACCGTCGGCACCATCACCGAAATCTACGATTTCCTCCGCCTGCTCTTCGCCCGCGCCTCCCGGGCCTACTCCCCCGCCACCGGCAAGGAGATGGTCCGCTACACCGACGAGCAGATTGTCAACCTGATCATGACCGGCTACAACGGCCGCAAATGCTACCTGCTCGCCCCCCTCGTCCGCGGCCGCAAAGGCCACTACAAGGAGCTGTTCGACCAGCTCCGCAAACGCGGCTATACCGAAATCCGCATCGACGGCGAAATCCTCCAGCTGGCTGAAGTCACCCAGCTCGACCGCTACAAGGCCCACTTCATCGAACTCGTCGTCGACAAACTCAAACCCGGAAACGGCGACGAAAAACGCATCAAGGAAAGCGTCATGACCGCCCTGGGCCGCGGCAAAGGCTCCCTCGCCGTCATGGACATGGAAACCGGTCTCCTCCAGCACTACTCCAAGCACCTGGTCGACCCCGACAGCGGCCTGTCCCTCCAGGAACCCGCCCCGCACACCTTCTCCTTCAACTCCCCCGAAGGATACTGCCCCCACTGCAAGGGCCTCGGCATGATCAACGACGTCGCCATCGACACCATCATCCCCGACCGCAGCGCCAGCATCGCCGACGGCGGCATCATCCCCCTCGGCAAGATCCGGGAGACCAAGAAGTTCGACATCATCCGCTCCATCGCGCGCAAATACAACTTCTCCCTGTACGACCCCATCGCCGCCATCCCCGACGAAGCCGTCTCGCTGATCGTTTTCGGCTCCGACGAACTCTTCCGCGTCGGCGACGGCGCCCTCTCCGAGATGGTCTCCTTCCCCGGCATCGCCGGCGACATCGACGAAAAGGTCACCTGCCCGGTCTGCCACGGAACGCGGCTGGGCCGCCACACCGAATGCTTCCGCATCGACGGCAAGACCATCGCACAGGTATCCGCCATGGAAATCAGCGACCTGCAGCAATGGATCGCGGACCTGCCCGGGAAACTCACCCAGCGGGAAAACACCATCGCCAGGGATATCCTCAAGGAACTCCGCGACCGGGTCGGCTTCATGATGGACGTGGGCCTGGACTACCTCAGCCTCGACCGCGCCACCGCCTCCCTGTCCGGCGGCGAAAGCCAGCGCATCCGCCTGGCCACCCAGATCGGATCGAAACTCGTCGGGGTCCTGTACATCCTCGACGAACCCTCCATCGGCCTGCACCAGCGCGACAATCGCAAACTCATCCACTCCCTCCAGGAACTCCGTGACGAAGGCAACTCCGTCATGGTCGTCGAACACGACGCCGAAACCATGTACGCCGCCGACTGGATCGTCGACGTCGGTCCCGGCGCCGGCGCACAGGGCGGCAAGATCTGCCTCTCCGCCCCCACGGACGTGCTGCTGCGCGGCATCCGGCCCGATGCCGACACCTTGAAACACAGCATCATCGGCCCCTCCCTCACCCTGGAATACCTCCGCGGCGCCAAGGAGATCCCCATCCCCAAGCACCGCCGCGTCGGAAACGGCCTGTCCATCGACATCCGCGGCGCAAGGGGCAACAACCTCAAGAACGTCGACGTGGACATCCCGCTCGGATGCCTGATCGGCGTCGCCGGTGTCAGCGGCAGCGGCAAGTCCAGCCTCATCGCCGAAACCCTGATGCCCGTGCTCAAGAACAAGTTCTACCACGCCAAGCTCCGTCCGCTCCCGCATGACGGCATCCACGGCATCGCCAATATCGACAAGCTCATCGAGATCGATCAGGCCCCGATCGGCCGCACCCCCCGCAGCAATCCCGCCACCTTCACCGGGGTCTTCGGCGACATCCGTAACCTCTTCGCGGAGACCGTCGACGCCAAGGTCCGCGGCTTCGACGCCGGCCACTTCTCCTTCAACGTCCCCGGCGGCCGCTGCGAAGCCTGCAAAGGCGCCGGCATCAAAGTCATCGAGATGAATTTCCTCCCTTCGGTCCATGTCCCCTGCGACGAATGCCGCGGCCGGCGCTACAAGGAGGACACCCTCGCCGTCCGCTACAAGGGAAAGAATATCAACGACATCCTTGAGATGCCCATCAGCGAGGCCTACGAATTCTTCAAGCCCGTCCCGAAGATCGCCGCCAAACTCGGCGCCCTTGTGGACGTAGGCCTGGGCTATGTCCACCTCGGACAAAGCGCCGTGACCCTGTCCGGCGGCGAGAGCCAGCGCATGAAACTCGCGGCCGAATTGTTCCGGAAAGCCACCGGGAATACGCTTTATATCCTCGACGAGCCCACGACCGGCCTGCATTTTGAAGACATCAAGGTGCTGCTCGGCGTGCTGCAGCAGCTGGTCGACCAGGGGAACACCGTCCTGATCATCGAACACAACCTCGATGTGCTCAAGAGCGTGGACTACCTCCTCGACCTCGGCCCGGAAGGCGGCAGCAAAGGCGGATACATCGTCGCCCAGGGTACGCCCGAACAGCTCGCCCGCGACCCCCGCAGCGTAACGGGCCCCTATTTGAAAGAAGTTTTGAAATAACGTCCCCCAAATGATGGATAACCAGGAACTACAGATTTGGTGCGCCAACGACGGCAAACGCCACAAGGCCGAACTCGGCACGACCCTCCAGGAGATTTCGAAGAAATGGTGCACGAAGGTGCGCGACCCCAAGACCGGCGCGACCGGCCCGGTACTAGCCGCCCTCGTCGACCACAAGCTCAAGGAACTGAGCTACCGGATGGTCGTCTCCCATGAAATCGAATTCATCGGCTACAGCCACCCCGAAGGACGCCGCTGCTACATCCGTTCCCTCTGCTTCGTCCTCCAGAAAGCCGTCCGCGACCTCTTCCCGGACAAGATCCTCGTCATCGACCACTCCCTTCCGAGCGGCCTGTACTGCGAACTCAAGGAATCCGAAAAGATCATCGACGGCCACCATCCCTTCTACTTCCTCAAGGACGAGGAGATCGACCAGCTGAAAAACCGGATGAAAGCGATCATCGATGCCGACCTGCCTTTCACCAAGGCCAAGATCCTCTCCGAGGAGGCCATCGACATCTACGAGAAACAGAACCAGATGCACAAAGCCGCCCTGGTCCGCAGCCTCGGCCAGTATACCGCCAGCATCTATACCCTGGACGGGACGAAAGACACCTTCTACGGTCCCCTGGTCCCCTCGACCGGCTACCTGACCACCTTTGACCTGACCGGATTCAGCAACGGCTTCTGCCTCCAGCTCCCGACCCTCCCGGACGTCAGCAAGGTCATCCCCATGCGCCGCCAGTCCAAGATTGCCGCGACCCTGGCCGAATATTCCCACTGGTGCGACATCGTCGGCATCAACGGCGTGGGCGACCTCAACCGGGCCATCCAGGATGGGAAAGCCGTCGACATCATCAATGTCGCCGAAGCCCTGCACGGCCGGAAATACGCCGCCATCGCCGACGAGATCTACCGCCGCCATGCCCAGAGCCGCATCGTCATGATCGCCGGCCCGTCCTCCAGCGGCAAGACCTCCTCCGCCCTGCGCATCGCCCTCCAGTGCCGGGTCCTCGGCCTCAACCCGAAGGTCATCGAACTGGACAACTACTTCGTAGACCGGGAGAAGACCCCGCGCGACGAGAACGGCGAATTCGATTTCGAGAGCCTGCACGCCATGGACCTGGAATACCTGAACCTCCAGATCAACCAGCTGCTCGCCGGCGAAGAAGTGGAAATCCCCCGCTTCGACTTCAAGCAGGGCCAGCGCGCGACCGATGGCCTCGGACGGATGCGCCTCGAAGACAATGACATCCTGATCATGGAAGGCATCCACGCCCTCAACCCGGAGATGACCTCCGCCGTCGACAGCAACCGGATCTTCCGGGTCTTCGCCTCCGCCCTGACCTCGCTCAACATCGACGAGAACAACAACATCTCCACTTCGGACAACCGCCTGCTCCGCCGCATGGTCCGGGACAACCGCGTCCGCGGCATCACCCCCGAACAGACCATCCTGCGCTGGCACAGCGTCCGCCGGGGCGAGAGCAAGAACATCTTCCCCTTCCAGGAGAACGCCGACGCCTTCTTCAATTCGGCCCTCATCTTCGAGCTCCCGATGCTCAAGTACTACGCCGAGCCGCTGCTGCGGCGCATCATGCCCTCCTCGCCGGCCTACACCGAAGCGGTCCGCCTGCTGAAGTTCCTCAGCTACATCACCGCCCTGCAGCCTTCGGAGATCGCGGCCATCCCGCCCACCTCCATCATGCGCGAATTCATCGGCGGCCAGACGCTGTAAGGCCCGAGTGTCTTCTCGAGATACAGCCTCCGAGAAATTTTTTGTTATATGCGTATGTTATATAATACATTTTAATATCTTTGCTTAAATTAATGCACACCAGTCGTTTCTTCCAAACTTTGTAAACAATAATCCGATGAAACACAAATATGTCTTATGGTTTATAACTTCTTTTTTCATCATTGCGATTGTTGCATTCGTAATAATGATGGTTGCTCCGGAATCTATACTTTGGGAAATTGTTATCGCTTCCGCATTCCCCCTATCCGGCGGAGTTCTTGTCTACCTATTTCTAAAAGAAAAAGGAAGGATTTCAAAGCCATTAACAAAGAAAGATATTGTCCAATTTAGCGTCTCACTTATTATCATCGCTGTCTGGTATTGGCTTCTGTACTTCTCAGATCTGAGTTCGTCCATCAAAGAGAAAATAACATGGCCCATCGTCTCCATCATTCTATTGCTTCCTATTATCCTTCTGCTCATTCACCATATCAAAAAAAATAAGAAATAAAAAAGGAAGAGGTCATTCGGCCTCTTCCTTGTCGTTTGATACGGGTTTAACGATCGGGATGTCTCCTTTCCCATTATAGTCCGTGCCTTCGTACCAGATGTGGCGCTGGAACACCGGCACGCCGTTTTCCTCATAATAGAGGTTTTCGATGGTCACCTCTGCCGTGGTTCCGTCCGTCAGGCAGATCATCAGGGGTTCCTTGTCGTAGCGGTCCTTGGCACCGAGCGGGCCAAAGACCATCGCTACGGGATTGTGGTTGTTGTCATAGTCCACCGACAGGCGGGGCTGGCCGCTGCCGGATATATCATAGGTTTGTTTCATGAACGTGACCGTCAGGGCCGTCTCCCCGCCCAGCAGGTTGTTCCCTTCCTCGTCCTTGACGGTGAAACCGACTTCGATCGGGAAAGGTTCGGACTTGTCCGGGTCATTGTCCTCCCTATAGCAGCCGGCCAGCCCGGGTACGACCAGGAGGAGGGTAAGCAAAATCTGACGGTATCTGTTCACGGGTATTCTCTCAATTAATCTCAAGAATTCAGATGCAACTTCGGGGGGAAACGCTGCATTTTCCCAAAAAATTTCTTACATTTGGGATTGAAACAAACTCTAAATCCCCCATAATTATGTCCACGATTATCTACATCATCGGTCTTGTCCTGTCCATTCTCGCCGTCCTTGACATCCTCAAGAAGCCCATCAGCATGGTTGGTAAGATCATCTGCTCCGTCCTGGTGCTGATTACCAGCTGGATCGGCCTGCTGGTCTACTACCTGTATGCCAAGGACCACATCGTCGAATGGTTCAAGTAAACCGGCTGAAAATAGTACTCTGCCTGCTGCTCGCGGCGCTGGTCCTCCAGCCGTCGCGGGCGCAGTCTTTGTCCCCTGAAAGCCCGGAGGACAAGGCGGCACGCATGCAGTGGTTCGACAGCGCCAAGCTGGGCATCTTCATCCACTGGGGCATCTATGCCGTAGACGGGGTCTCCGAGAGCTGGTCGTTCTACAACAACTACCTGCCCTACGAGCAGTACATGGCCCAGAAAAAGGGCTTCACCGCCTCCAAATACAATCCGGCCGACTGGGTCCGCCTGATCAAGGAAAGCGGGGCGCAGTACACCGTCATCACGTCCAAGCACCACGACGGCGTCGCCCTGTGGGACACCAAGGCCTCCGACCTGAGCGTCGTGCGGCAGACCCCGGCGCGCCGCGACCTGCTGACCCCCTTCGTCAGGGAGGTCCGCAAACAAGGCCTCAAACTGGGACTGTATTACTCCCTGCTGGACTGGTCCCATCCGGATTATCCGAATTTCACCAAGACCTCGACCCGCTACCGCATCGCCGACGACCCCAAGCGCTGGCAGCAGTTCGTGGATTTCGACTTCGCCCAGCTCAAGGAACTCACAAAGGCCTACAAGCCGGACCTCTGGTGGTTCGACGGCGACTGGGAGCAGACCGCGGAGGCCTGGCATGCCCCCGAAATCATCAACCTCCTGCGCAGCGACAATCCGGGGACCATCGTCAACTCCCGCATCCAGGGATACGGCGACTACGGCACCCCCGAACAGGGCGTCCCGACCGTCCGGCCCGAAGACCGCTACTGGGAACTGTGCTATACGATCAACGACTCCTGGGGTTTCCAGCACACGGACGTCAACTTCAAGACCCCCTTCATGGTGCTGCGCACCTTCGTGGACTGCCTGAGCATGGGCGGGAACCTGCTGCTGGACATCGGCCCTCGGGAAGACGGGACGATCCCGGAAGAAGAAGTCGCCGTCCTGAAGGAACTGGGACGCTGGACCGCCAAGCACAAGGAAGCCGTCTACCAGACCCGCGCCGGCATCCCCGCGGACTGCGTCCAGGGCTACACCACCCTCAACCCAGCCGGAGACATCCTCTACATCTACCTGCCCTACAAACCCGTCGGGCCGGTCGAGGTCAAGGGGATCATGAACCAGGTCAACCGGGTCTGGGTCGTGGGCAACGGTTCGATGCTGAATTACAAGGTCTATAACAAGAATTACTGGAGCGACATCCCCGGCCTGCTGGAAATCGACGTACCCGAGCAGGCGCTGGATCCCTCCGTCACCGTCCTGGCCGTCCTCCTCGACGGTCCCGTGAAGCTCTATCGTGGGGCCGGCGCCGTCATGACGGTCAACTAAAAAGAGACCAACTCAATTTTGAGTCAGCCTCTTTTCCATCTGTCAGTCCGTATTATTTCGACAGGATCACGAAGCCCCACGGGGCGAGGACGCAGGAGCCGTCCTTGGCGGGCTCACCGCTCATGGCATCCTTATAGCCGGTCGGCAGCAGCACCTGGGCCGGCTCGGTACCGAGGTTGGCGAAGACAAAGACTTCCTGCTTGCCCGCCTTTCGGCTGAAAGCCAGCACATTCTCCGGAACGCCTTCCACATAGGTCAGCTTGCCGCCGCGCTCGCCCGGGGCGAGGGCTTCGGCATTGGCGTGGCGCATCGCGGTCAGCTTGGTGAAGAAATCGGTATAGGAATTGGCACTCCAGTCCGTAATCGGATCGTTCTCAAAGAACTCCAGCCGGCGGTCCAGGCCGATTTCCTGGCCGGTGTAGATCAGCGGCCAGCCCTTCGGCAGGGTGAAGCACAGGGCGGCCATGACATTGGCGGCCTCGCCCATGCGCTCGAATTCCGTCCCGCTCCAGGAATTCTCGTCGTGATTGGAGGTGAACATCATCCGGAAGTTCTCCGCGCCCATCCAGGCATCGTCTTCCGCCAGGTAGGCCTTCAGGTCGGCCACGCCGGCCTTGCCCTGGGCGATGTCGTTCATCAGGTGGTGGAGCTTCCAGGCATAGGAGGCATCGAAGGTCTCGCGCGGGTCGGTCAGCTCCGGCTTCTCGGCCTCGGCCAGCAGCAGCATCTCAGGATAATCCTTCTTCATCTGCGGCAGGATCCCCTTCCAGAACTTGGCCGGGACCTCGCCGGCGGCGTCGCAGCGGAAGCCGTCCACGCCCTTGTCCAGCCAGAAGCGCATGCATTCGGCCTGCGCGGCCCAGACCGCCTCATTCTCATAATTGAGGCTGCGGGTGTCGGTCCAGTCATACTCCCAGATGGCGTTGCCCAGGGAATCACGCTCGTAGAAATCCGCCGGTTTTTCGGTCATCCAGACATGGTCCGGGGCGGTCTGGTTGGCCACCCAGTCCAGGATCACCTTGAAGCCGAGCTTGTGGGCCTCGGCAAGGAGGTTCTCGAAGTCGGCCATGGTGCCGAACTCGGGGTTGACCTTGGTGTAGTCGGAGATGGCATAGTAGGAGCCCAGGGACCCCTTGCGCTCGACCGTGCCGATCTCGTACATCGGCATCAGCCAGAGGACGTCGACGCCGAGTTTCTTCAGGCGCGGGAGTTGGGCGGTGACCCCGTCAAAGGAAGCTTCCGGTGAGAACTGGCGGATGTTGACTTCATAGACGACCGTATTGTAGATCCACTCCGGGTGGAGGCGTTCGGCGGTCTTTTTGTTTCCGCAGGCGGCCAGGGTCAGCAGGGCCGCCAGGGCGAGAAGAGTCTTTTTCATATGCAGTTTCATTGTAAGTCAAACACGACGGAAGAGTTGCCGCCGATGGTCAGTTTCCCGCCATCCGTCCGGGCAGTACCCAGCAGGGCAATCGGTTTGGACAGATTGTCCGACAGCGACAGGGTCTTTTCCTTCGTACCCACGTTATGGACGACCAGCACCTTTCCGCCATCGGAAGCAGTCATGTACCAGGCAACCACCGAAACGGAGCCCGTGGAAGGGCCGTTAGTCATCGTGCCCTCAGCAAGAGCCGAATAGGTATTCCGCAGGATGCCAAAGGTCTTGTAGACATTCAGCAGGCTGTTCTTGTCAGCAAATTGTGCCTCCACGGAAATGCTTCCTGTCAGCATATTGTTGTCAACCTTGTTGTTGACGCCTTTCTTGGCGCAGTCGGTGCCTGCCTTGTCCCACAGGATAGGCGCGCGGAGATACTCGTCGCCCTGGTTCTTGGAATTGCCCCAGTAGCCCAGTTCCTCGCCCTGATAGACAAACGGTTTGCCCGGGGTGGTCAGGAGGATGGCGGCAGCCTGCTTCTCCTTGGCCAGGTTCTTTCCCAGGTCATCGGCGGCACGGACTTCACCGCCGCCAGTCTGGCTGGAATGGTCATGGTTGGTCAGGAACAGGGAGGTCTGGGCATCGGGGCGAACGGCCTTGTGGTCCCGCAGGAACCCATTGACCGTCGATACATACGAGGATGCATCCTGGTCGGTCAGGGTACTGTACAGCAACGGCCAGTATCCGAACTCGAAACAGGAAGTGATGCCCTTGTAGTAGTCCTTTTCTACATTGTGGGAATCCCAAGCCTCACCGACCATGAAGATGTCATCCGAATGACCCGCCGCCTTGTAGGTGGCGTTGCAGTGGTCATACCATGCCTTGAGGAAGGTCTGGTTGGCAGAATTATTATAGGAATTGATGCCGCCGCAGATGTGCTTGACAGCATCCAGGCGGAGACCGTCGACGCCCATCCCGATCCATTTGTCCGCCGAGGCGGCCAGGTCCTGGAAACAGGCGTTGCTCTCGACCATGGACAGGTCCCCATAGTTCAGGTCCGGCATCCAGTCACTGAAAGCACCCATATAGTACAGGGTTTCCGTGGTGAGATTGGAAAGCTCGATCCGATAACGTCCTGAACCCGTGAAAGAGATATCCAGTCCGTCACTGGCCAGATTGAGAGGATTTCCCTCCGTAAGGGTAGTATGTCCTTCCTGGGCTCCGTATTTCACCTCCCATTCGTTTTTCCGGACCAGCAGTCCGAAACTGCCGTCCAGGTCGACAACGACATAATAGGTCCCGTCACCCTTTTCCACGAAGGGAACTTCCCCACCCTCCAGGCCGGTGCCCCAAAGCCACAACTGCCAGGGAGAACTCCCCGTTACGACTTCTTCCGTGGTTTTGGAAATGGTAAGTTTGGGAGATCCTCCCGCTGCTTTCTTCCATTCTCCTGACTGATAGGTCGTTCCCTTCAGCATCGGGAACTTGCTGTAGTCTGCGGAGGGGTTTGAACTGAAGAAATAGTAGTCGCGGTATTTGCTGGTAGGATCGGACAGGGCCTGGGTGAACCAGGCATTCCCCTTGCCGGAATGGTTCAGGACATAGTCGATATAAATCTTGATGCCCTTGGCATGAGCCTTCGTAACCAATGATTTGAAATCCGCTTCCGTTCCGAACGTAGGATTCACCGTGTAATAATCCTTTACATCGTAGCCATGGTAGGAATCGGAAGGATGGATCGGCGACAGCCAGAGCGCCGTCGCGCCCAGGCTTTCCAGGTAATCCAGCTTGTTCTCGATGCCCTTGAAATCACCGATGCCGTCCCCGTTGCTGTCCGCAAAGGAATAGACCAGCAACTGGTAGGTCATCGATCCCCTTTTCTGCTTGTCCCAGGATTTGGGAGAGGGGGTAAGGGAGGACTCCCCTGCCGGATCGACCGGATCCGGGGTATGACCCGACTTGCCGCAAGCCGCCAGCAAGAGGAGGATGGGAATCAGTAACCGGAAGCGTTTCATACACTATTTGATCAAACGGACACACAAGGCGCCCAGTACCAGGAAGATGCCGGCGATCAGCAGCATGGCCGGCTGGCTGCCGCCCACGAGGCTCATCACGAGGCCTCCGGTCGCGGCGGCGACGATCTGCGGGAGGCAGATGGTACCGTTGAACAGGCCCAGGTAGCTGCCCATGTACGGGCTGCCTTCCAGGGCGTTGGTTAGCAGGGTGAACGGCAGGGCGAGCATGGCGGCCCAGGCGAAGCCGATCAGGAAATACGAGCCGAAGAGCAGGTATTTGTCATGCAGGAACAGCACCGAGGCGAAGCCCACGGCACCGACCAGCAGGCTGACCACATAGGCCGTCTTGAGGTTCTTGAAACGCGGCAGGACCGTGGCCCAGAGGATGGAGCCGATCGCCTGGACGGCGAAAAGCACGCCCACCCAGTTGCCCGCGTCCTGATAAGCGGCGGAAGCGGTGTCGGTGGTGTGCCACACATTGTCGGCGATGGCGCCGTTGGTATAGGTCCACATATAGAGGAACGCAGCCCAGCAGAAGAACTGCACCAGACCGACGGTCCAGAAGGTCTTCGGCGCCTTGAACAGCAGCTGGAAGAGACCTTCGCTCTCCTTTTTCTCCTCCTTGGCCTGGAGGTCGATGCCGTGGAACTCGGCATACTCCTTCGGGGGCATTTCCTTGACGCGCAGGAACGTATAGATCACACAGAGGATCAGGATGGCGGCGCCGGCATAGAAGGACCAGATCACGGAGTCCGGGACGACACCTTGGGGAGCGGTGTTGGCAATGCCGATCCAGGTAAAGAAGATCGGGAAGAGGTAGCCCACCAGGGAACCCGCATTGCACAGGAAGCTCTGGATCGAGTAAGCGGTCGTCTTCTGCTCCTCGCCGACCATCATCTTGAACGGCTGCATGGCGACGTTGATGCTGGTATCCAGGAAGATCAGCGAGAAGAGGCCGAACCACATGGCGGCGTTCAGGCCCAAAAAGGCATAAGCCGTCGACAGGTTCAGGCTGCCGGCGTTCGGCAGGAAGATCATGACCAGCACGGCCACGATGGCGCCTACGAGCAGGTACGGCTTGCGGCGGCCCATCTTGCACCAGGTCCGGTCGGAGTACTTACCGATCAGCGGCTGGACGATCATGCCCATCAGCGGAGGCAGGATCCAGAAAAATGACAGGGTGTGCGGGTCAGCGCCGAGGGTGGCGAAGATGCGGCTGATGTTCGCGCTCTGGAGCGCATAAGCGATCTGGACACCGAAGAAGCCGAAGCTCAGGTCGACCATCTCGCGGAAGGTCAAGTGGCGTTTTGTATTCATGGTGTTACCAATATGCGGATATAAAACCAAGCAAATGTAACTAAACCGATTTACAAAACAACCCTCCATCCGACGAATGGCCGGAAAACCCCGACGAACGGTAAGTTAAAGCAGATGAACAAAAAGCAGGCCGACCCTTCGGGCCGGCCTGCTTCATTTCATCCGTCAGGAGACGGAAGAGGCGTTGCTACTGGAGCTTTTTCGCCCAGAACAGCACGGTATCGTTGGAATCCGTGAAGGAAGCCGTCGCCGCCTTGTAGTTGGCGGTGTTGTTGTTCTTCTCGGAAAGCGGATACAGGACGCGCTGGATGATGTTCGGATTGGTCTGAGCCTGGGCATCCGTCGGATAGGAGAGTTTCGGATAACCGGTACGACGGATATCAGTGTAGGACTCGTGTGCACCCATGATGCCGAGGTGCAGCCACTTCTGGGTCATGATGCCCTCGAGCTTGTTGGAATAGGCATCCCATACCTTATTGGCATAGGCCTCAGCTTCGGCCGTGGAAGGAACTTCATCCTTCTTGGCCTGATAATGCCGCTGGAATCCATAGGAACCCGCATCTTCAGCTGTCACGTTGCGGTTGTACCACTCGGCGATGGAAAGGGAAACACCCTTCACGAATGCATCCTTCGCATTTCCGCTGGCATAGCCCTGCTGGTAAGCTTCAGCCAGGAGGAACCAGTTCTCCGCAGGAGTGAACACCGGATTCTCCATCAGACCGTTGGAAATGAAGGTAACGGAATCGAGGGTCGCGTAATGACGCTCGGTCCAGACGCTGATCGCGTCGTACTTGGACTGGTCCGCAGAATCCTCATCAACGCTCTTGCCGATGAACTCGCCCTTTTCGTTCGGATGATAGATGACCTTCAGGCGGGGATCGTCAGAGCCCGTAATCTGCATGGCATCGATCATGGCCTGGGATGCCGTCGCATTCTTACCGTCGCCGGCGAACCCTTCCCTGTACCACTCGTAGAACTTGCCGTCACCGACGTTCTCAGAGCCGACTTTGCCGAAAATACCGTTCTCCATGCTGTCGACCATCTTGCGGCCGGCGCATTCCTTGATTGCGGCCTGGGCTTTGGCAGTCAGGCTGCCCTTGGCGGCGACATGGGTCGCCAGACGCAGACGCAGGGAGTTGGCGTAACGGGCCCACTTGTCAAGGCTGCCCTGGTTGATGAAATCCTGGCCGGCGATCTCAGACTTCTGCGCAGCAGTGGCACTTGCATCGAACTTGAGGATATCGTCGTACAGGGTGCCGAGTTCGTCGATCATCATTCCATACAGATCTTCATCGCTGTCGTAGGCAGGATAGGAAGAGGCGAGGTCACCCGTAATAGCCAGATAACCAGCCTTGGAGAAAGGAACGGGACCGAAGACATCACAAAGCTGAGCCAACTGGTCATACAGGAAGACCTTGGTCAGGTTCAGATAGATGATATCGGAAGCCTTGTCCGTATCGGATTCGGCCTCATAAGTAGCCTCCATCAAACGATACTGCGCCAACAGTTTATAGAAATTCGACCAACGGTCATTGGCCCAACCATCCTGGATGAAATAAACGCCACCCGAATTATTGTTGAAACCGCGTTGCTGGTTCAGCTGGGAGAAGAAGCCTTCCCAAGTATACAGACGCCAGTAAGTATTGTAGCCGAAGCCCTTATAGGTATCGCAGGCAACGTAGAATGCACCGGTCATCAGCTTGGAGCAAGAGACCGTGGCGGTCTTGGACGGATCGGCATACCGGTCGGAAAAATCCTGCTTGGAGCAGGAGAAGACCGTCAGCAGAAGCGTAAGACCCAAGGAAAGTGCAAATATCTTTTTCATTGTCATATACATTTTATGATGGTTCGCGTTCCAGGTTTAGAAGTTGGCACGCAGGGAAAGACCGAACGTACGGCTCGCATTGGTGGAACCTTCGAGGAACGCCTGGTTGGCCCAACCGGTGGAATCGGAAGCTTCCGCATCCCAAATCGGGAGGTTCTTGTAAATGTAGAACGGGTTGCGGGCGAAAGCGGAGACGCGCAGGCCACCCGGGCACCAGGACTTGGTCAGATATTCAGGAAGCACATAGGAAAGGGTGAGTTCGCGGCACTTCAGGTAGGTATTCTTGAAGATGGCGTCCGCATAGTGCGTAGGCTCACCGACGCCCCAGTTGTACGTCCAGTGATAGTACTTGTCAGCGTTGATGATTGTGGTGTTCTTTTCACCGGCTTCATTGACACCCGGCAGGATGAGACCGTTGTCCCATACGCGCTCGCCGTTCGGACCGGCAGAAGCAGTGGTCGGGACACAGGCACCGTCCTTGAAATAATAGGTGACACCACCGTGGGCGGCATCACGGCCTTCCAGGGACTCGACAAGGGTACCACGACCCATCATGTACTCGTAAGGGGTATTCACGACGTCGCCACCGATCTGGTAGTTGAAGTTGGCATCAAGGGTGAGGCGCTTGTAGCTCACGGACACAGAGAAGCCACCAATCAGGTCAGGAAGGGCATTGCCCACCTTGACAGGCTCGGAGGTCAGCTTGTAGAAGCCGTCGGAACCAACGATGCGGTTGCCGTTCTTGTCAGTCTGAGGAGCATAGGAATAGAGGTCACCCATCTTCTCTCCGACGAAGGAGTAGAGGAACACGGCGCCGCCATCCAGGCTGCGATGCTGCAGGACATCCAGGCCGTCGGCGAGTTTCTTGACCTTATTGGTGTTCCAGGCGATATTGCCGGACAGGTCGACACGCCAGTCACGGTTCTCGATCACAGTGCCGTAGAGGTTGAACTCAACGCCCTTGTTGTTGAGCTCACCGACGTTCATCCAGATGGATTCGCCACCGGAGGAAATCGGAGCGGTCGTCTGCAGGATCTGGTCGACAATGCGCTTATTGTAGAAGGACAGGTCGAAACCGAGGCGGTTGTTGAAGAACTTGCCTTCCAGACCGAGTTCGACTTCATGCGTTGTCTCCGGTTTCAGCTTGTCATTATTCAGACCGGATTCAATCATGTTATAGGAGTAGATGCCGGGCTGCTCGATACTCTTGCCGACATAGCCCATGGCTGCTTTGTAGATAGCCGGAGCATTACCAACGACACCGTAGGAAGCGCGGAACTTGGCGAAGTCGACCCAGCGGGGCATCTGGAACAGCTCGTTGAAAACGATGGATCCGTTCACGGAAGGATACCAGTAGGAGTTGTTGCCAACCATCAGCGTTGAAACAGTCTCGTTGCGGATGGTCCCTTCGAGGTATGCCCAGTTGTCGTACGAGAAGGAAACCGTACCGAAGACGGCCTGCTTGAGGAATTCGGACTTGGACATGCCGGCATTGGGGTTACCCTTGCTGGCATTCAGGTGATACCAGTTCTCGACGGTGAGACCGCCGTTCGTACTGACGGAGTTGTTCAAGGTCTTTTCGCTGCGTGCGGAATAACCAAGCACGGCATCCAGGCCGATCTTATCGGTCAGCTGGGTGCTATAATTGGCCATTACATCACCATAGATGGTGGTAAAGGCATTGTTGGTCAGGCCATAAGCGCCGGAGAAGCCCAGATAGAGAGGTCGGTCGTTGGGCTCTTTGTTCTCGATGCTCTGCGCGGTGTAGTCCGTCGCAATGTTGCCCTTCAGGGTGAGGCCTTTGACAATCTCCCAGGACGGAGTCACGCTGGCAATGAGACGCTGGTTGTGCTCCATCTGCTCCCATGCGAGGACCCTCCAAAGATAATCACCGGAGATATCACCGAAGGAAAGGCCGTAGGCCCAGCCCACGGTCGGGTCAGCCTGCTGGTTGTCGGAGTAGACACGGTTGCGGTAACCGGCCGGAGTAACGGCATGCTCACGAACGTATGCAACATCGTCAAAGGCACCGAACATACCCGAGAAGTTGTTGGTCAGACGGGAGATACGGTAAGGGCGGTTCTTCACGGTCTGGTTCATGTAGTTGATGGAATAGCCGAGTTTCACGGCGCCATTGGCGGTGATATTCTGGCTTCCGGAGAGCGCGAAGTTGTGCTTGCCGACATGGGAATTGTACTGGTTCGGCAGGTTGTCGAAGAACGTATAGGAGAAGCGGGTGCTTCCCTTCTCGGTACCGGCAGTCACCGCCACATTGTACTGCTGGGTGAAACCGGTGCGGAACAGGTCGCTCCAAGGATTGGCGGAGATGGCATTGTATTTACGCATCGTACCGTCAAAATAGTAAACGTCACGGCCGTCATATTTCGGACCGTAATACATGTTGGTAGAAGCGACACCAAGGACGTCCTTGCCGTTCATGTCCTTGCGCATGAAGAAGCCATCTTCGGTATAGCCGTTGCCGGCCCACTGGTCATTACGGGCACCCGGACCGAAAACGGTCTGGTACTTAGGCATATAGGCGACGACATCAGCCTGCACGGAAGCACCGAATTCCACATGGACACCGCTGTTGCGCTTGCCCTGCTTCATGGTGATGAGGACGACACCGTTCGCACCTTCGGAACCGTACAGGGATGTTGCAGATGCACCCTTGAGGATGGTCAGGTTCTCGATATCCTCGACGTTGATATCAGCCAGACCGGTGGACTGGATACGCTGGGTACCCCAGTAGTCGCTGTTGTTGGCATCGCCGTTGCGGATCGGAACGCCGTCGACGATGACGAGCGGCTGGTTGGAACCGGTGATGGTGGAGATACCACGCACCTGGATGGAGATAGCGCCGGTCTCACCGCCCGGAGCGGTGGAGATACGGACACCGGAGGCTTTTCCGTAAAGGGCAGAACCCAGGGACGGGGCAGCCGTGGCATTCAGTTTCTCAGCGGAAACAGAACTGATCGCATAACCGACCTTCTTCTCTTCCTTGCGGATACCGAGGGCAGTCACGACCGTTCCTTCCAGCATTTCGCTGTCCTCCTCGAGGACGACATTCAAAGTACCGCCGTTCCAGGTCAGGACCTGGGAGGCATAACCGATGCAAGAGAACTCAATCTTGTCCCCGACCTTTGCATTCGCAAGGGAATAGGAACCGTCCAGGTCAACGACCGTGCCGTTGTGAGTTCCCTGAACAAACACAGATGCTCCGACAACACCTTGTCCGGAAGCGTCTTTCACGGTTCCCCGGACCGTCGTCTGCGCGAAGGCCGTCAGGCCCGCTGCCAGCAGCGCGAGGGTCAGGGTCACTTTCAGAAATAGGTTCTTCATGTGTTTTTTGTTGTTAGTTAATAATATACTTAAGGTTTGGTACACTTCAATGGTGCATATTTATCATCAGCGGTGAATATTTATTATCATATAAAATACATTCCTCCACGGATTAATCCGCAAAGTTAGAGCGATTTTTGAGAAATGCAAATATTTTTAAACCGATTTTACAAAACGATACAAGAAAGGCCGGATCGCTCCGGCCTTCAAACAACAGCGAATCACCGCCTTATTCTCTTCCGTACAACCAGTCCGCCGCGGCAGGTCCCATCTTCGGATTGGAATGGCCGACGCCCGGCACCAGGTGCAGCTCCCAATTGAACGCCGCATTCCGCCGGGCCGCATCCTCCCGGCACCAGGAGAAGAACCGCTTCCCCCGGGCAAGGCGGGTCAGTCCCTGGGCATCTGCCTCCTGCGTCTGCCGCAGGTTGCTGGTCCGGAGGGTGTCCGCATCGCCGAGCAGGACGGTCAGCTGTTTGCGGTAATACTCCGCCGGATCAATACCGTCCCGCGGGCCGACCACGGCGATTCCGTACGGATAGTCCGCCGTGTCGGACGGGAAGGTATACCAGCCCGCATTTGCCGCAACCATGCGCTCTGCATACGGGGAATCATGGAACAGGGCGAACCGGTGGACAAACTGTCCCCCGGCGGAATGACCATAGATATTGTATCCCCGCGCGCGAGACCCGCTGTTCTCCAGAAAATACCGGAAAACCTTGTCGACAAGCGGATAGACCCGGTCTTCGGGGGCATTGAAACCGCCCGCTTCATCCTGTACGGCGCCCTGCTGATAGACCCGCTCGGGGAAATGCTCCTCGTCCAGGTCCGGGACAAGCAGGATGAAACCATATTCGTCCGCCTTGGCCACCCAGTCGTCACGGTAGCGGTCCGCGTTGCGGTTCATGCCGGCGATGACGAACTGCACCGGCATCGAAGCGACATCATACCCTTCCGGGACATGGTAATAGATCCCGATGGTATCGCCGGCGAAAGGTCCGTCGCAGGCATACGGGACACAGCCGGTCCCCGGGGTGAAAAGCGGTTCCCGCGAGCCGGTTCCGCAGGCCGCCAGCAGCAGCGGCAGCAAAAACAACCCTTTCTTCATCATTTGCATTTCTTTCCCATGGCATAAACCGCCGCGATGGACAGATCGTCCTCCAGCACCACCAGGTCGGCATCTGCGCCGACGGCAATCCTTCCTTTCTGCGGCAGGCTCAGGTTCCGGGCGGGATTGGAGGTCAACAGTTTGAGGGCGTCTCCCAGCGGCAGGATACCGTTCTTCACCAGCAGGGTCATCTCCTGGTGGTTGCGGTGGACCGGCGCCGGTGTATAGGTTACGGCTCCGGTCTCGGGATCGACCCGTTTGACGCCTCCGCGTCCGTCGCTGGAGAAAGCCATGTTCTCCAGCGGAACGCCCTGTTCGAGGGCAAGCCCGACGGCCTGGTGCGGTTCGGTGAACTTCGTCCCGCCGGTCGAGATGTCGATGAAACCGCCCTTCCTGGCGAATTCCACGCACTGCTCGAACAGCGGTACGGTCCGAATGCAGTGGGTCGGAGAGATGTGCTGCGTCAGGGTCGGATACTCGGCGATGATATCCATCAGGACATCGATCTTCGAAGGCAAATTACCCAGGTGGATGTGCAGGATGCCGTGCTTGCCGGAAGCGGCCCCGCCGATCCGCACGTCATGCAGCAGCCGGAGGATCTCCTGGCGGGTCGGATAGGAACTGCGGTCGTCGCTGATGGCCAGCTTGCAGCCGATCACCCGGTCGATGAAGATCATATCCTCCATCACGGAGCCGGTCAGCGTCCGCTCCGGCAAGCCGTAGTAGCTGGTCAGCATATAGGCCGTCATGCCGGAAAGGGTCAGGGCCCGGGCCTTGTTGTACAGGGCCGGCAGGTTCTTGATGAAGCCGTCGGTTCCCAGCACGCCGACCACGGTCGTGGTTCCGACCGAGACAAGTTCATCCATCTGGATCTCAGGGATATAGGAAGTCGGACCGAACAGCCCGCCGCCCCCGATGATATGGACATGTTCGTCGATGAATCCCGGCACGAGATACCGGCCTTCCAGGTCGACGGTCTCGACATCGGCCCCGTTCACGGACAGGTTGTCGCCGAGGGCCAGTATCCGGCCGCCCCCCGTCAGCACGTCGTGCTGCGGCAAGGGGTCCGGTGCATAAATCTTGCAGTTCTTGAAGAGAATCATGGTCTAGACAAGGATGAAATGAATCAGGGTCAGCGCAATGACTCCGATGATCAGTGGCGGGGTGTTCCGCTTCGCCAGATCCATCGGGGACACGCCGGCCACTCCGCATATTGCAACAATCACGCCTGCGATGGGAGAGGTCGCCCGGCCCATGCTGGCCGCCAGCTGCATCGGGACGATCATCCCGACGGCCGGCATGCCGAACTGGGTGGCGATGCCCGGGAGCAGCGGGCCGAAGGAGAAGAAGGCCGCGTTGCCGCTGCCCATCAGCATGGCCGCCAGGAAGATGATGGCCGTAATGACGATACAGATGGCCACGCCGCCGAAGCCCAGGCTGGTGGTACCCGAAACCAGGGTGTCGATGAACCCCAGGGCGATCAGGCCGCCGGAGAAGACTTCCGCACAGACGATCAGCGAAACCACGTTGGCAAAGACGTTCCCCATCCCCTGCCAGAAGACCTTGAACATCGGGAAGGTCCGGGTGAAACTCCGGTTGTGCAGCATGACCAGCAGGAAGGCGATCAGGAAAGAGGAAAGCATGGCCACCGTCGTGGAGATGGTCACGTCCTTGATCCCGACATAGCCGGAGAACAGCAGCAGGAAGACGATCGGAAGGACCGGAAGCAGGGCAAAATACCCGGGAACGTCCGGACGGGCCGACTCGTCAAGCCGGTCGCTGTAGATATCTTTCCCCTGGGCGGCCTCCCGCCGGTCGCACCAGCGGTTGTAGAAGAAGAAGATCGCCATCAGGAGCACCGTCACCGGAAGCACCCGCGGGACCTGGTACTCCAGGAAGTACTGGACCGTCGTCAGGTCGCAGAGTTCAGACGCGGCCAGCGTGTTCGCGGAGCCGGGGCCCTGGTCGAACAGGGTGGCGAACGCGATGGCCGACAGCGCCGTCAGCTTGCTGACGCCCAGGTTGACCAGGATCGGATAGAGGGTCGCCACCAGCAGCAGGCCCACGCCTGCGGCCGAGGGGGTCGTGATGAATAGCAGCTGGCCGATCGGTATGGCCAGGACCGCCGCCAGGTAAGGGACCTTCCGGAAAAACGCCAGCGGCTTGACCGCCAGATGGACCAGCATGTTCGTCGCCTCGATCTTGTTCATGAAGGCGACATAGCCGCCGATGACCATGATCTGCAGGCCGGCGCGGGAGAAGTTCGAGATGAATTTCTCCTCCACGAACCGCATGATGTCGAAGACCACGGAGCCGGTCGGCCGGTCCACCGCAACCGGCGAGGTCCCGAGGATGGCCCCGAGGGCCACCATCAGGACACCCGCCAGCAGCAGCACGCCCTGCGGATTGTACTTCTTGAAGAGCAGCGCCGCCACAACGGCGACGACAGCCAGACAGAGAAGGAAGGCTACCGTTCCCATAAACGACTAATAACCAGGGTTCTGCTCCAGTTTACGGCCGGTGTTGGAATCGATGAACTCCTGCGGCAGCGGGAAGAGCACCGGCGTCGTATCGTCGTCCATGCCCCAGCCGGCCTTTCCGGTCACCTCGTTGTGTTCCCGGACACGGCGCTTGAAGATGTTGGAGGCCAGGCGCTCGTTGCCGCCGTTCTCCTGGCTCAGGCGGATCAGGGTCTCGCGGCGCTGCTCCTCGGTAATCAGTTCGCGGCTGCGCTCGTCGAGGATGAAATCGATGTCCACGTCGGAGGCGGAGATACCGCTGACGTGCGCCCGGGAGCGGATCCGGTTGATCCAGATGGCCGCATCGTTGTTGTTCCCCGTCTTCATCAGGGCCTCGGCATACAGCAGGTAGGTCTCGGCCAGGCGCAGGTACGGCACGTTGTTGTACTGGCCGTCGTCGCCGGACTTGGCGAAGGTCGGGTGGACATAGGCCCATTTGCGGGTGGACGGGAGGTTGTACTGCTTGATGGTGGCGTCGCTGTTGCCCTTCATCACGCTGTTGGGGGTCAGGTTGATGAAATCCGGGATCTCGTATTCGTTGCCTTCATCATCCATGAAATACAGGTGCCAGATCATGGCCGTATCGTCATAGCGGACATCGACGTCCTGCTGCTCCGCATAATGGTACAGCTCGTGCGCCCCCAGGGAGATGGCGCAGCGGCCCGCACCCTTGCCGCCGTTGAGCGACCAGAACAGCTGGGTGGACTGGCCCGGGTAGAGGGCGCAGCTCAGGGCGGAGAACTTCGGCTTCGTGCAGTTGGAGTAGTAGTTGACCCACATGTTGCGCATGAAGCAGTTGAAGGTACCGTAGGCGGCATTCTCCTCTTCGGTGTTGACGAAGGCCAGCAGGACCTCGTTGTTGCCCTCGGTATAGAGCGGGCTGCGGAACACGTCGATGAAGGCGGAACCGGGGTTCTGGGCATTGGAGCCGAAGCGGCTGGTCATCAGGGAATAATCACTCCCCTCAACCAGCGGTTTCAGGACAGTGACGGCCTTGTCCGGCTCGCCCATGGCCAGGTACAGTTCGCCCAGGTAGTGGCGCGCGACCGCCTGGTTCGGACGGGTGTTGTTGCCGTCGCGGCGCATCGGGAGCTTCTCGATGGCATAGAGCAGGTCCTGCTCCATGACTGCGCGGATCTCCTCGACGGAATTGCGTTCCCAGTCGGTCCGGTAGTTCTCGCCGGTTACTTCTTCCGTGCTCAGCGGAACGGCGCCGAAAGAGAGGGTCAGGTGACGGTAGGCCCAGGCCCGGAACAGGCGCGCCTCGGCGATGGTCATCTCCTTGTTGGCCAGGTTGGCCGCTTCGGAAGAGCCCTGCCAGTCGACGTCGCCCTCGGCGCGGCCGATGACCATGTTGGCCGTGTTGATGACTTTATACAGCCACTCGAAGATGGCCAGGAAAGGCATGCCGTCGGCCATGGCAACGATGTTGTCGGGCTTGTTGAACCAGCGGAAGTTGGTGTGCCGGTTGTTGTTCCAGGCGTTGTCGGCGCCGCAGCTCCACATGGTGGACTTGGCGAACGGCTGGGATCCGAAATCGGTTCCGCCATAGCCGGTGTCGACACGGCCGTATTCGTCGCGCATCATGGCCATCATGGCGTAGTTCATGCTCTCGAAACCGCTGTAGTCGACCAGCAGGTTTTCGGCATAGATGTCATTGACCGGCTTTTCCACGAGGAAATCTTTGTTGCAGGCCCCCAGGGCGAGCAGGGAAAGCGCGGCGATAGCGAAAGTGATATATCTTTTCATGCGATTGTCCTCCATTCGTTAAAAGTCGAGTTTGAGGCCGAGCAGGATCTCCCGCACCTGCGGGATGGCCCGCTGGGCGGTTCCGCTGCCGACGAATTCCGGGTCGAGGCCGGTCCAGGTCGTCCAGGTATAGAGATTCTTGACATTGGCATAGATCTCGGCGCGGCTCAGGCCGACCGGGCGGATCCACTTGGCGGGAAGCCGGTAGCCGAGGGTAATGTCCTTGACGCGGAAATAGTCCGTCTTCTCATAGAAACCGGCGGAAAGGGTGTTCTCCGAGCCGTCGCCCTTGTTCATCGGATACGTGTTGATCGGGTTGGCCTCGGTCCAGAACTCCTTGTCCAGCTGGTTCTGGCGGTAGGAGAGCCGGTGGCCGTTGCGCAGGTAGTTGCGGCGGGTCTCGCCGAACTGGCCGTTCACGAAGACCGTCAGGGACAGGTTCTTGTACGTAAAGGTATTGTTCATGCCGTACGTCAGCTTCGGGGTACGGCTGCCGATGATCTCCTTGTCGTCGGTGTTGATCACGTCGTCGTCATTGGTGTTCTTGTAGATGACGAAGCCCGGCTGGGAATCCGGCGTGGTGTAGGAAAGGGTCTGGCCGACCTGGTGGACGCCTTCGATGACATAGTCGTAGTTGACGCTGATCGGCTCGCCGATAAACCACTCGGAAGCGACGTCGTCGACGGGCTTGCCGTTCTCATCGTACAGGCCGACATCCACGATGCGGGTGGCATAATGGACCAGGTTGAGGTCGGTCGACCAGGAGAAGTCGCGGGTGGAGACGTTGACGGAGGAAATCTGGAACTCGATACCGTCACCCTCGGTCGCACCGACATTTTCCAGCACGGTGTTGGTCCCGTTGATCGTCGGGATGGTCCGGCTCAGGAGCAGGTCGGTCGTCTTGGACTTGTAAACGTCCAGGGTTCCCTTGATGCGGTTCTTCAGGAAGCCGAAGTCGATACCGGCATTGAAGGAAGAGGTGGTCTCCCAGCCCAGGACCGGAGAGGCCAGCTGGGAAGGATAGAAGCCGAAAATCGCCGCGCCGCCGTCGGTCAGGTAGTTGACGCCGCGGAGCACCGGCAGGGTGGAATAGGCGTCGATGGCCTCGTTGCCGTTCTTACCCCAGGAAACACGCAGTTTCAGGTTGTCGAAGGTCCGGCCGAACCTGCTGTCTTTCCAGAAGGCTTCGTTGGAGACATTCCAGCCGAGGGCCACGGACGGGAAAATACCGTACTTCCGGTCGGCTCCAAAGGCGGAATAGCCGTCGCGGCGGGCCGTCGCCGTAAAGAGATAGCGGGAATCGTAGCTGTAGTTGACGCGCAGCATCTGGGAGATGTGGGTCGTCGTCACGCGGGAAGCGGTCGAAGAGGAAACGGCCGCCTTGTTCGGCTGCCAGTAGGTCATGACGTCGTTCGGGAAGCCGGAAGCTTCGATCTGGTTGCGGACGGTATCGTCCGACTGGGCCGAATACAGGCCGGTCAGGAAAAGGGTGTGCTTGCCGAACTCGCGGGTGTAGTTGACGATGTTCTCGACCAGCCAGGTCTGCGTGTACATGTTTCCGATGGTCAGTTCACCGCCGTTCTTGTTGCCGGAAACGGTATCCAGGCCCTTGTAGTTCTGCTGGAGACGGGTCCGGTAGGTGTAACCGGTGTTGAGCCGGTAGGTCAGGCCCTCGACCGGGAAGGTGACGTCCAGGTAGTTGTTGCTGGAGAAATGGCGGGTGATGTCACTGTCTTTCTCATTGAGGGCGGCCAGCGGGTTGTTGGCGTAGTTGTTGTCCTCCCAGGTCAGCAGGCGGATGGTGCCGTCGTCGTTGTACGGCTTGCCGAGCGGGTTCATCAGGTAGGCGTCACTGAAGTCGATGTTGGCGCCGCTGCGGTCGAAATAGCCATACCGGGTATTGGTGCCGAATTTGACCCATTTGCCCAGGTCCTGCTCGAAATTGAGGTTGAAGGAATAGCGGCTGAACTTGTCGCCGATGGCGATACCCTTGTTGTCGCTCAGGTTGGCCGAAGCATAGAAGCGGTTGCTCTGGGTGGCGCCGCGGAAGGAAAGGTTGTGCTGCTGTTTGAAGCCGTTGCGCAGGGCCAGGCCCACCCAGTCGGTGGACTTCCCGGCCTGGTACATTTCCTCTTCCGTCGCACCGACGGCCCAGCCGGCCTCGATCTTGCGCTCGTAGAAGGTCTTGCCGTCCATCATCGCCGGGATGTTGATCGGATTGTCCCAGGCGACATAACCGTTGTAGGAGACGGAGACCTTGTCCCCCTTCTTGCCCTTCTTGGTCTGGATCAGGATGACGCCGTTGGCGCCGCGGGCGCCGTAGATGGCGGCCGAGGAGGCATCCTTGAGGATTTCCAGGGACTCCACGTCATTGGAGTTGAGTTCCGCCCAGTTGCCGTCGTACGGGACGCCGTCCAGGATGACGAGCGGCTGGTTGGAGGCGTTGATGGAATTGTTGCCGCGGATGCGCGTGGTCATTCCGGATCCCTCGGCATTGGAGCCGGTCGCCGAGATGTTCAGGCCGGCGACGGCGCCCTGCAGGGACTGGATGATGTTGACGTTCGGCCGTTCTTCCAGCTGCTTGGTGTCGAAGGAAGCCACGGCACCGGTCACATCGCTCTTCTTCTGGGTACCGTACCCCACGACGACGACCTCCGCCAGCTGGCTGACATCCTCTTGCAGGGTGACGGAAATGGGCTGCGAACCGGATACGGTCACTTCCTGCTCAAGATAGCCGATAAATGAAAACTGGAGAACGTCCCCGGCCTTTGCCGGAAGGGTGAACCGTCCGTCCAGGTCGGTGTTGACACCGGTCATGGTGCCCTTGATCAGCACGCTGACGCCCATGAAGGGCTCGCCGGTCGCGCCGTCATAGACGACACCACTCACCTGCGCTGCCGCCGAGAAGGCCAGCACCGCAAACAGGAGGGTCAGTAAGAGTTTTTTCATGTTGCTGTATGGATTAAAATAAACTATTTCATCAATCTATGTACCGGCAGGACATCCCCCAGCGCCGTCTCGATGACGCGGAAGTGCACGAATCCGTTTTCCGTCTCGGGCTCCAGCACCGCCACGGCGTAGGCTCCGTGGGGCTGGCGGACCCGGACGATCGCCGAACCTGCTTCGAACCGGACGGTCTGGCGGAAAAGATGCGTCCGGACGGTCTGGCGGCGGATTTTTTCCCAAAGGACGGGGTCTTCCGCATACTCCGTAACCTGATAGGATCCGACGGTCATCTCACGGGGCTCCGTCAGGATCTCGAGCTCCAGTCCGAGCGTCCGGAGGTTTTCGATGGCCTTGCTTTGGGAAGCTTCGACCACGTAGGCGGCAGGCCGCGGGCGCACCAGGTCGGCGACGGGCTGAAGGGCATCGCGGACCAGCAGGCCTTCCAGGACCTGTTTCTGCCGGGTCTCCGTGCTGAGGAAGGTCACATCCCGGCGGACTTCCCGGCTATGGAAAGCGGCCTCGACGGGCGTCCGGCCCCGCAGGACCTCCCGCCGGGCCTTGCCGGCAACCTTCCGGAAAGCCTCCGGGCTGTCGGCGATTTCCCGCAGGATGGATTGCGCGACGGTCAGCGTCGCATTCGTCCGCCGGGCCAGCGCCGTACGGCCCAGCCCGATGCCGCGGATCTCCACCAGCATGGACACGGCACCGGAAAGGCTGTAGGAAGTGGAACTGGACTGCGGGCTCCGGGCCCCCATGACCAGCGCCAGTTCCGGACCGTCGCTGTTGAGGGTGAAATAATTGTAATGGGAATAGCCGATCCCGTCGAGGGCCTTCCGGGCCGGTGCGACCAGGTGGTCGAGCACGGCCTGCCGGAGCGCCGATGGCACGGCCGGGTGCCCGGTCGGGAGGAAGAGGACATCGTAATAGGAAGTCAAACCCTTTTCCGTCAGTTCCTTGCGGACCGGATTGTATTCATGGAAATCAATGGCGATATCCGGAGATACCCGGAAGAACAGGCCTTTGAGCAACACGCTCACCGGGTCGGCGAATTTGGTCTGGTCCCGGTTGAGGTCGTACCCGGAGCCGGACACGCGTTTCCCGGCCAGGTAGCCGTCCATGTTGGCGATCGGAAGGATGTAGATATCGGCGATGCGCAAGACGGAAGGATCCTCCCGAAGCGCATCCATCAGGGCGAACAGGCCTTCGGCGCTCGCGGGTTCATTGCCGTGGATCGCGCCCTGGAACCATACTTTCAGCTTGCGGCCTTCCGTCCCTTCGGAGAAACGGACCAGGGGAAGGTAGCCGGACGAGACCGGCGCCGGGACCTTTTCCAGGGTCATGTGACCGTCCTTCGCGGCCCGTCCTTCCAGCCAGGCTTCGATACGGGCGAAGTCCGCCATTCCCGCCGGCAGGGAAAGGGTCGGGGTGTCAAAAGAGACTTCCGGGTCCGGGAACCAGGTACGGGTCAATGTGTCCTGCGCCGGGGAAGGCGCCCGGAAAATAATCAAAACCAATAGGATAAGGATCGTCCGGAAATACTTCATGTCAATCATGTGGTCAAGGGTTCGACGCAAAATAGGAATTTCCTTCCTTCTTTTTACCGGGTCCGGCCATTTTTCTCCGACGAATGGTAAGATTTTCCGGTTGAGCGGTTAAATTCTCCCCAATTATCCTTATCTTAGCAAAGACGCTGAAACGGTTATCCGCATGAACCCGTACCTGATCATCTTCCTGCTCATCCTGGTCTATTTCGTGACGCTCATGTATTTCTACGTGGCGGGACGGCGGGACCGGCAGGACGTCAGCAAGGCCCGCCGTCAGTATCTCACGCTCAAACAGCAGGTTAACCCGCACTTCCTCTTTAATTCCCTCAACGTCCTGGACGGGCTGGTGCTCAAGGGCGAACGGGAAGAAGCCAGCCGGTATATCCACCAGCTCTCCAGCATCTACCGGTACATGCTCAAGACCGAGACCCTCCAGCTGATCAGTCTCAAGGAAGAGCTCACCCACGCCCGGACCTATGCCGACCTGCTGCATGTCCGGTTCCCGGATGGATTCCAGACCGAGTTCCAGATCCCCTACGAGGATTATGACATGCAGGTCGTCCCGTGCAGCGTGCAGCTGCTGATTGAAAATGCCGTGAAACACAATGCCGTGCTGGCATCCAATCCGCTGATCATCAAGATTTCTTCCGACGGGTATTCCGTCTATGTCACCAACAACATCATCCCGAAAAAGAGCAAATCGCCCTCCCACGGGGTGGGGCTCGACTACATCCGGCGCCAGTACAGCGATTCCTGCCGGCGGGAGATCGAAGTCCGCCAGACCGACAGCCAGTTTTCCGTCCGGCTGCCCCTGCTGACCTTCAACACCGCCTATATCACATGAGAGCCTTCATCATCGAAGATGAGCCCGTGGCCCAATGGATCCTGGAAGGTCTGCTCCGGGAAGTGGCGCCCCGCATGGAGATCTGCGGGAAGGCCGGTACCGTCTCGGAAGCCATCGCCTGGTTCGGGCACGACCAGGCGGACCTGGTCTTCATGGACGTGGAACTGGCGGACGGCAACTGCTTCGACATCCTGGCCGAGACGGAAATCACCGGCCAGATCATCATGATCACGGCCTATGACCAATACGCCTACCAGGCTTTCCGGAACGGGACGGTCGATTACCTGCTGAAGCCCATCGAAGCGGAGGACCTCCGGCGGGCGATCGCCCGCTGCCTCGCCCGGGAGCACGGAACCGACACCGCCTCCCTCCTCAGCGCCTTGAGCGAGGCCGGGATCGGGACGGACAGGATCTACAAGAAACGGATCCTCGTCCCGCTCGGCGGCAAGATCCATCCGGTCCGGACCGAGGATATCGCGTATTTCGTCTCCGAAGCCAGCACCACCTACCTCGTCACCTCCGCCGGGACGCGGCTGCTGCTGGGCGATCCGCTGGATGTCATTGAAGAGCGGATGGACCCGGACCGCTTCTTCCGGATCTCCCGGGAATGCATCGTCTCCCGCAGCAGCATCCGCAGGATCGACCCCCTCCCCGGCAACCGGTACAGGCTGACGACGGAGCCGCCCCTCTCGTCCGATGCGCTGGTCAGCCGCAGGCGCGCCGGAGCCTTCTCCCAGTGGTGGAGCGCTTGATAATTCCCCGGTTTTTCCGTATCTTTCGATCATGAAGCGGATCAGCCACCATTGGATCATCCACGGGTTCGCCATCCTGCACGCCGCGACGACGATCCTCTGTTACAGCCTGGGTATCGGGGATACCTTGTTCCTGACGATCTGGACGGTTATCATGACCGTCCTGCTGTGCATGCAGGAAAAGATATCCCTCGAGGTATCGGTCACCCTGGTCATCCTGGCCAACATCCTGGGATGGATCATCGGCGTGGCAGCGGCCGATCCGCTCGAGCGCCTGATCCCCCGGTCCGTCTATGCCCATGCCCTCTCGACCTTCCTCACCACGGAGGTACTCGGCTGGCTGCTGATCCTGTTCTTCCGCCTTTTCCCCTCCCTCGCCCGGCGGGACACGGAAGCCATCTCCTACAAACAGATCAATTGGGTCACCCTCGCCGTAGCGGGGATCCTGGTCATCCGCCTCGCCCTGAGCCTGCTGACCCGGAACACCCTGTTCAAAGGCGTATCGCCGGTCAGCCTGGTGACCGTCTTCCTCTCCCAGACCGGCGTCCTGTTCCTGATGCTCGGCATCACCATCCTGTATGTCCTCTATGCCCGGCAGGATGAGGGCTGGCGGGGCCACTGGTTCCAGCACCTGTCCGCCTTCGCCGGCATCTGCCTGTTCGCGGCTTTCGTCGTCGGAATTGGCTCTACGGACCGCCTGCATACCGACCTGAACTGGCTCCACTTCCTGGAGCTGCTCATCATCGCAGCCATCTGCGAGGCCGCCATCTTCTCCATCGTGTTCCTCGCGGTATATGCGACTTCCGCCGGCCGCCGGATGGAAGCCGAACGGGGACGGGCCAACCTCGCCCAACGCGAATACCGCCAGCTCAAGCAGCAGGTCAACCCGCATTTCCTGTTCAACTCCCTCAACATCCTCGACTGCCTGATCGCCGACGACAAGAAAGCGGAGGCCCGGGACTATGTCCACAAGCTCTCCACCCTCTACCGTTACATGCTCCGCAGCGAGAATGAACCGGTCGTCGCGCTCTCGGAGGAGATGGAGTATGTAAGGATGTATGTGGACCTGCTGAAAGTCCGCTTCCCCGTCGGACTGGAAGTCGAATGGGCCGTCCGGGAGGAAGACCGGCCCTGTTTCATCATCAAATACGCCATCCAGTTGCTGGTCGAAAACGCCCAGAAACACAATATCATCTCCCCGGAAGAGCCGCTGCGGATCCACATCTCCTCCGACGGGACCAGGGTTGTCGTGACCAACAACCGCAACCCCCGCCTGACCCCGCCCGAATCCACCGGCGTTGGTCTCAAGCACATCCGGCAGAACTACCGGGAACGAAGCGGCAAGGACATCCTGATCCGGGAGACCGAGGCCGAATACCGCGTTGAACTTCCTTTACTCTGATCCCCCTATGAAAGCATTCCTGATCGAAGACGAGACCATTGCCCGCGAGAGGCTCGCCCGCACCCTGACCGAGAACTTCCCCGATATCGAGATCGTCGGGACCGCCGCTTCCGTCCGGGAAGCCATCGCCTGGCTCCGCACTGGACGGCCCGACATCATTTTCATGGACGTCGAACTGTCCGACGGGCAATGCTTCGAGATCTTCAAGAAAACGGAAGTCCACGGGCACGTCGTCATGACCACGGCCTATGACAATTACGCCATCAAGGCCTTCGAGGCCGGCAGCGTCGACTACCTGCTCAAACCCATCGAGCTCGCCGCCCTGCGGCGCGCGGTAGACCGCTGCCGCCAGAGCGGGATGACCGTGCTGGATGTCGATAAGCTCATCCGCAGCCTGTCCGCCCGGCCGGAGAACGGCGAGTCGTGGAAAGAGCGGTGGCTGGTCCATTTCAACGACCGGATCGTACCGGTCAAGACCGCCGACATCGCCTGCTTCTATTCCGAGTCCAAGGACAACCACGTCGTGATCCGCGACGGTGCCACCTATGTCGTCGACAGTTCCCTGGACACCATCGCCACGGAGCTCGACCCGGCGCAGTTCTTCCGGATCTCCCGCAGCTGCATCATCGCCAAGGACTCCGTCGAAAGCGTAACCAAACTCTTCGGCGGACGCCTGCAGATTTCCCTTCCCGACCTCCTGAAACGGCGGGGAGACGGTCCTGACCTGACCGTCTCCCGTGCACGTGTGGATGATTTTCTCGCCTGGCTGGAAAATTAAACGCCGCGCGCGGAGCGCTGGATCATCCCCTTCAGTTTGGCATTGAGCCCCGTCTGTGCGATGAGGGCTTCGAGCGTCAGGTGCATCCGGTAGCGCCAGTAATGGCGCGGGATGGCCGGAATGTTGATGCGCTCGTCGGAGGGATCGCCCTGGTAACGGACGGCCCCGTCGATGGACAGCCAGTCCTGCAGCGGCAGGATGCAGAGCATGGCCGGGGACTTGAGGTGCTGGTCGATGATCTTCTCGGCCACCCACGGCTCGCAATAATAAGGGGCGGTACCGCCGGAGTGGAGCATCACGTTCCAGTAGCGCTGGGTTGCCTCGCGGTCTTCCTCCCACCAGGCCCGCAGGGTGCTGGTGTCATGGGTACCCGTGGCGCAGACGCAGTAGTACGGATAATGCGCGGGATTGGCGAACTCTTCGGTCACGGCCTTCGGCATCCGCTGGATCTCCAGGGACAGGATGCCGAGGCGTTCCATCACTTCGGGGACGCAGGCCGGGATCATGCCCAGGTCCTCGCCGCAGGTCAGCATGCCGGTAGACTCCAGCAGGGACGGCAGTTTCTTCATGGCGGAAGCCTTCCAGAAGTCGTTGTGGCGACGGTAGAAGAAATCGTCATGCAGCTCCTTGAAAGCACGGCGGGCATGGTCGTCCAACGCGCGGAAGGCCAAGGTATTCATGGCGGAGATACGCGGATGGTAGTAACCCGGATGGCGGGGATCCTCGATAAAGAGCACGTCGTCCAGCCAGGCCATCATCTTTTCGCAAAGGTCCGGGTCGTCGCCGAGCAGAGCGGCCACCTGCCGCTGGGTTGCAGCTTCGGGTACTATCTTCCCGTTCCTGACGAAGCGTTTGCGGACTTCGGCCGCCCGTTCGCCGAAGAACTCGCCCAGGACCCAGTCGTAGGTCAGCGGGGTGCAGAAGCGGCCGCCTTCCATGTCGAAGCCCAGGTTCCGGAGTTCCGCGGCCGAATACGGCAGGGCCGGGTTGAAATAGCCCAGCAAGCCGTGGACGGCGTGCATCGGGATCTCCCAGATGCGGAAGAAACCGAGGATATGGTCGATGCGGAAGGCGTCGAAATACTCGCTCATCTTGCGCATGCGGGATTTCCACCAGGCGAAATCGTCTTCCGCCATCTTTTCCCAGTTGTAGGTCGGGAAGCCCCAGTTCTGGCCGAGGGTGGAGAAGGCATCCGGCGGCGCCCCCGCCTGGGAGTCCAGGTGGTAGAGAGCGGGATAGGCCCAGGCGTCCACGCTGGTGCGGCTGATGCCGATCGGGAGGTCTCCCTTCAGGGCCACGCCGTGGGCATGGGCATAGGCGACGGCGTCCTTGAGCTGGGCGTCGAGATGGAACTGGATGAAGCAGTGGAAGTCGACTTCCTCCTGATGGGCGGCGGCATAGTCGGCCACCTTCTTGGCGCTGTATTTGGCCATCTTGCCCCACTGGCTGAAGTCCGGCGTGCCGGTTTCATCCCGCAGGCAGCAGAAGACCGCATAAGGCAGCAGCCAACTTTTGTTCGCCTCGTAGAAGGCCTTGTATTCCGCCGATTCAAGCACCTTCGTCTTGGCGAAGGCTTTGCGGAGCAGGCGAAGTTTTTCTGTGTTAACCTTCTCGTAATCAATTTGCGGAAGGGCATTCAGTTTGTCCCGCAGGGTCTTGTAGGCTTTGTCCTGGCGCACGCCGGCATCCGGCAGGTGGATGAACTGCGGGTGCAGGGCGAAGGTCGTGTTGGCATTGTACGGATAGGAATCCTGCCAGGTGCCAGTCATCGTGGTATCGTTGATCGGCAGGAGCTGGATCACGTTCTGGCCCGTCGCGACGGCCCAGTCCACCAGCAGGCGGATGTCGTGGAATTCGCCGACGCCGAAACTCTCCTCGCTGCGCAGGGAGAAGACCGGGACGGCCGTGCCGGCTCCCCGCCAGGGAAGGGTCGGGAAGACGGGAATGATGTCGCTCACCAGCAAATGGCTGCCTTCGGCCGGCACTTCGTTGAAGAAGCGGTTCGGGCCGGTTTCCCAGCAGACCGGGGCCAGGGTCTTGCGGTCCACCAGGGCGAACTTATAATCAAACGGCTTGTCCACCTGCAGGGTCAGGGACCATACCGGGAAGGCCGAATCGTCCATCAGCTGCATCTGCTTCCAGCCCCAGTCGCTGCCGGTCAGGGCGACGGCCAGGTCGGAGCGGGCCTCGGCGGCCGGAAAGAGGAAGGTCACGTTGCCTTCCTGCGGCTGCGGCGACCGTTCGCCGCGCGCGAAGACCACATCCTTGAACAGCGTGGACCAGAACGGGGCGTTGGCCGGCCGGTCCTGCCAGCGGTCTTTCAGGATCAGTTTCTTCACGCCCGCCGTCGCATCGACATGGTGGGGAACGTCTTCCGTGCGGATGCATTTCTCGCCCCGCCAAACCTCATAATGGTATTCACCCAGGGAACGGACCTTGTCCAGGGAAAGGGTCCAGATGCCGCCCTGCCGCGGGGCCATGTCATGCCGTCTGCCGCCAGCAGCCAGCACGAGGCGGTCGCCCCAACGGGTCTTGTATTCAACGAAAAACTGGATTTGCATGGTTCGTATGTTTTGTGTTATTGTTATCTAAGACAAATGTAGCAAAAAAAACTTATTCTTCTTATTCTTCGACCACCTTCTTCTTCAGGTGTTTCCAGCCCCAGACCGGGAGCAGGAACGACACCAGGCAGGCCACGAGCCAGAACAGTGAGACCGGGACGAAGTTGTAGTCGCCGGTGGCGCTGCCTTCCTGGATCATGAAACCGCTGACGATGTCCTGGATGCCGGCCGCCACATAACTGGAGATGCCGACGATGCCGAGTGCGGAGCCCGTGGCCTTGCGGGGCACGATGTCCAGGGCCATCAGGCCGGCCACGATGCAGAAGACCACGCCGATCGAAAGGCTGAACAGGGAGACGAAGGCGATGTTGGCCAGGGCATTCCCCCGGGCGAAAAGGAACAGGCCCAGGGACAGCAGGCAGAGCGCCCCCGACAGCAGGACCGGCGTCACCCGGTTGCCCCGGAAGAGTTTATCGGAAAGCCAGCCGGCCAGCACAGTACCGGCGATGCCGAAAGCTTCGGCGAAAGCGATGATCGAATTGGCGGATTCCAGCGAGAAGCCCTTCCCCTTTTGCAGGAACAGCACGCCCCAGCCGCTGACGGCATATTGCGTCACATAGATGAACGCGCTCGACAGGGCGATGACCCAGATACCGGGATGGCGGAACACGTATTTCTGCAGGGTCTTGGTCGGCAGGGTGTCGGCTTTCTGCGTCTGCTCTCCGGAGAGTTCCTGCACGGACGGAAGGCCTTTGCTTTCCGGGGTATCGGAGACCAGCAGCAGGATGACCAGCGAGCCCGCAAGGCCGCAGGCGCCGGCGAAGAGGAAGCCCCATTGCCAGCCCGCAAGCCCGGCAACCAGGCCGATCAGGTTGAAGGACAAGAACTTGCCAAGATATGGCGTCGCGCTGAAGATGCTGTACCAGGTTCCCCTCTCTTTGAGCGGAAACCAGCGGGACAGGCTGATGACGCCCGGAGGCGCGCCCATCGACTGGACCCAGCCGTTGACGCCCCAGAAAACGAAAAAGGAGGCGAACAGCAGGGCGTGCCGGCCGATCGCCAGGCCCATCACCCCCATGACCAGGTTGACCAGGGCGGAGATGAACAGGCCCCAGGCCATGAAGCGGCGGATGTTGCAGTAGTCCGCAATGAACCCGTTGACAAACTTCCCGACGGCATAGACGAACAGCAGGGCCGATCCGATCAGGCCCAACTGGCCGGCCGTCAGGATGCCCCCGTCGATGAGCGGCTGCTTGACCACGCTCAGGGCCATCCGGCAGATGTAGAACAGGCTGTAGGCCACGGTTACGCCCCAGAATGTCCGGCTGCGGAGCTGGCGGTACGTCTCGGGAACCTTCCCGTCCGGGACCTTGTCAGCCGCCGGTTTCGAAATCCTGAAATAACTGTAGAAACTCATTTTTGCATTACCTTCTTCCCGGCCCTTTCCGCTTTCCTTCTCCTGCCAAGAGCCGAAAATGTATTTTCCTGTAAATCAAACATTTATCAACGCATCCTGTTGTAAAAATGCAACATGACGAAGCCATAAATCATTCAATATCACCCATTTCCATTTCCTGCTTCGTGACAGGGTCGAGGACGACGGCGTCTCCGGGAGCCCGGGGCACATTTGCCAGCACGGACGGGCGGTACCGGTAGGTCAGCCACAACGTCCGGACCGCCAGGTGGGCGAAATACGCCGCCAGCAGGATCTGGATGGCCGCCACCTGCCGGGCATCCGCACCGGCGACCGGAGAAGGCCAGGCGGAAAGTCCGGGCTTGACCACATCCAGCAGCGAAATCCCGACCAGCCAGAAGGCGAAGAAGGCGACGGCCGCCAGGACCGTGCTGTCCCGCATCGGAACGGAGGCCGTGACACCCACGTAGATGCCGTCCCACGTGAACGCTGCGCAGCCGATCAGTGGCATGGGCAGCAGCCAGACGAAGAACAGGCGGCAGGCCTCGATGACATCCCGGTCATCGGTCAGGATCCGCAGCAGCGGCGTCGCCCCGACCAGGTAGACCAGGACGAAGCCCAGCCCGATGCCCATGCTCCAGACAAAGGTCCAGCGGACCGTCTCCCGCACCATATCCCGGTTCCGTTCCCCGAAGAACCGGCCCGTAAGGGCTTCTCCGGCATAGGCGAATCCGTCCGTGAAATAGGAGAAGAGCAGAAGCAGTTTCATCAGGATGGAGGCGGTAGCCAGCATCAGGTCGCCATAGCGGGCCGACAGGATGGTGAAACCGATGTAGACGGCGACCATGCTCAGGGAACGGATGAAGAGGTCGCCGTTGATTTTCATGAATTTACGCAGTTCCCCGCCGCTGAAGGAACGCCGCAGGTCAGCCGCCGTGAATGCCTTGAAGGTATTTTGGCGGTATTTGGCCAGCGCGAGGACCGTGGCGAAGAGCAGGCCGGCATACTGGGCCGTGACCGTGCCGGCCGCGATACCCGCGAAACCGATGGCCCGGGCCAGCAGGAGGCTCGCGACGATGTTCACGCCGTTGACGACCAGGTCGGTCAGCATGGAACTGACGCTGTCCTGCATGCCGATGAACCACCCGCGGAAGGCCATCAGGGCCAGGCTGGCCGGCGCCGCCCAGATCCGGATGAAGAAGTACTGCTCAGCCAGTTCCCGTACCTGCGGACTGCAGTCCACAAACAGGAAGACGCCCTCGACGAAAGGCCACTGGAGCAGCAGCATGACGGCGGCGATCATCAGCGCCAGTCCCACGCCGCGCACCAGCAGCGAGGCCATCTCGCGGCGGTCGCCGCGGCCCCAGGCCTGGGCCGTCATGCCGCCCGTGCCGACCCGCAGGAAACCGAAGTTCCAGTACAGCAGGTCGAAGAGCATCGAACCGATCGAGATGCCCCCGATCAGAGTCGCCGCTTCCCCGGCCGTCAGGTGGCCGGCGATGGCCAGGTCCACGAGGCCGACCAGCGGAATCGTGATGTTGGCCAGGATGCTCGGTACGGCCAGACGGAGGATTTCTTTGTTGAGCGCCCTCATTGACGGAACTTGGTGTCTTCCTCGAGCATGCCGAGATAGGAGGAATAGCGCTCAGGGCTGATGGTCCCCGCCTCCACGGCCGCCTTGACGGCGCAGCCGGGTTCGTGGGTATGGGTGCAGGGGGTGAAACGGCAGTCACGGGCCGCCTTGAGCATTTCGGGAAAATAGAGGGCGATCTCCTCCTTTTCCAGCCGGACCAGGCCGAAGCCCCTCAACCCCGGTGTATCAATGATATAGCCCCCGCTGGAGAGGCGGTACATTTCGTATAATGAAGTCGTATGCTTTCCCTGCAGGTGAGCATCGGAGATCTTTCCCACCTTCGGGTCCAGAGTCGGATCGAGGGCATGGATCAGGGAGGATTTCCCCACGCCGGATTCGCCGGAGAACAGGCAGACCTTGTCCTTGCAGTCTTCCCGGAGGACATCGATCCCCTCTCCGGTCAGCACGGAGGTCTCGATCACCGGATAGCCGGCTCCTTCATAAATCCGGTGGAAATCCGCTACGTACTCCGCCGCTTCCTCCCGGTAGAGGTCGACCTTGTTCATGACGATCGTGGCCGGGATCCCGTACACCTCGCAGGTCACCAGCAGCCGGTCCAGGAAGGGGAGCTTGATCTGCGGAAAATACAGGGAGACCACCAGATAGGCCCGGTCCAGGTTGGCCGCGATGACATGGCTCTGGCGGGAGAGGTTGGTGGATTTGCGGATGATGTGGTTCTTGCGCTCGAGGATCTCGGAGATGGTCGCCGGATGGAGCATGTCAATGGCTTCGATGCCAGCACCTTCCGGGACTTCCGCCTCATACCGGACATGGTCTCCCACCGCCACCGGGTTGGTCGAGGAACCGGCATCCAGCCGGACTTTCCCCTTGAGGACCGCCGGGAACGGGGCCCACGCCGGAAGGGCGGACAGCAGGAAATGACTGCCCGCATTCTTCACCACCGTTGCTTCTCCACGTAGGATCATCCGCTTGAAAATTTGTACAAAGATAATTATATTTGTGGACAACGCTAAAATCTATTCTCATGATAACCGAAAGCCAGATCCGCACCCTGACCCAGGGCCTCTTTTCCAAGATACAGTTTACCGAGGAGCCGAAAGGACTCTATGACCCGCTCCGCTACATGATTGCCCTGGGAGGCAAGCAGTTGCGTCCCCGTCTCTGCCTGACAGCCTATTCCCTGTTCAAGGACGAATTCGACGAAAGCATCCTGCAGCCGGCCGCCGCCCTGGAGGTCTTCCACAACTTCACCCTGATCCACGACGACATCATGGACAAGTCCCCGCTCCGCCGCGGCAAGCCGACCGTCTGGACCAAATGGGGCGAAGACGGCGCCATCCTTTCCGGCGACGTGATGTGCATCGACAGCTACCGCCGCATCGCCATGGCTCCGGCCGAGGTGCTCCCGCAGGTCCTGAACCTTTTCAGCACCACCGCCGCCCAGGTCTGCGAAGGCCAGCAGCTCGACATGGACTTCGAGGAACTGCCGGAGGTGCCCATGTCCCAGTACATGAAGATGATCGGCCTGAAGACCGGCGTGCTGATCGCCTGCTCCGCCAAGATGGGAGCCCTGATCGCCGGTGCGACCGAGGACGAGTGCGACAACCTCTATGACTACGGCTATTCCCTCGGCCTGGCCTTCCAGGTCGCCGACGACTACCTGGATGCCTTCGGCGACGAGAAGGTCTTCGGCAAGCCGATCGGCGGGGACATCGTCAACAACAAGAAGTGCTGGCTGACGACCCGGGCCCTCGAAAAGGCCGATCCGCTGCTGCGCGAGGAGATCCTCGGTGCCATGGACATGCCCGTGGCCACGCAGGAGCAGCGTGACGAGAAGATCGCTCGCTTCAAGGGATTCTATACGACCCTGCATGTCGACGAGGATGCCAAATATGAGATCATCCGCCTGACCGAGGAGGCCCTCGGCTATGCCGCCCAAAGCTTCTCGGGCGTGCGGCTGATGACCCTGCGCCGACTGGCAGACCGGCTGGTCGGACGCACCCGCTAACAACCCCCAAATACTACCAATATGAAACGCCTCTCTTTCCTGCTTTTGGCGGTGCTTGCCGTCAGTTGCGGCGTCCGGTCCAAGGGGCCGGCAGACCCCGTTATCACCCCGCCGGACGGCTACAAGCTCGTCTGGCACGATGAATTCAACACCGGGACCACCCTCAGCGACGAGTGGGTCCATGAGGTCAAGCCTGACCATTGGGTCAACCAGGAACTCCAGAACTATGTCGACGGAGCCGCGCCGGACGGCCGGCGGGTCACCGAGATCAAAGATGGTAACCTGCTGATCCACTGTTTCAAAGGTGCGGATGGAAAGATCTATTCCGGACGCGTGTACGGCCACCGGGACACCGGCTGGCTCTATGGCTATTTCGAGGCCCGGATGTGGCTTCCTTCCGGCCGGGGCACCTGGCCCGCTTTCTGGATGATGCCGGTGGACCCGCAGGGCTACCGCTGGCCGCGCTGCGGTGAAATCGACATCATGGAAGAAGTCGGCGTCGTGCCGAACGAGGTGTCCTCCTCCTTCCACACCTGGGATTACAACCACACCCGGGGCACCCAGAAGACCCATCGCATGACCATCGAGAACGCCGAAGGCGGCTGGCATGTCTACGGTCTGGAATGGACGCCGGACGGCATGACCACCTATGTCGACGGTCAGGTCCAGCTCTCCGTGAAGAAATCCGAAATGGGTGACGGGCAGGACCAATGGCCGTTCCACTATGCCTTCTACCCGATCTTCAACCTCGCCTGGGGCGGCAGCTGGGGCGGCATGCGGGGCGTCGACGAGACGGCCCTGCCCATCACGATGAAGGTAGACTGGATCCGCATTTACCAGAAATAAAGATTTAATCGCTATCTTTGCGGTGCAGTCCCCTCTTGGGGCTGCACCGTTTTTTCATGGAGAAAAGAGAACTGGAGATCATGGCCCCCGCGGGCAATTTCGAATGCCTTCGGGCCGCCATCCAAGGCGGTGCCAATTCCGTGTATTTCGGCATCGGCCGGCTCAACATGCGGTCCCACTCGGCGAACAATTTCGCGCCGGAAGACCTGCCGGAGATCGTGCGGATCTGCCGGGAGGCCGGGGTCCGGACCTATATGACCCTCAACATCATCCTCTACGGCGAGGACATCGCCGCCGCCCATGAGGCCCTGGATGCCGCCAAGGCCGCCGGGGTCGACGCGATCATCGCCTCCGACATGGCCGCCATCCTTTATTGCCGCCAGATCGGACTCGAAGTCCATATCTCCACCCAGCTCAGCATCTCCAATTACGAGGCCCTGAAGTTCTACGCGCAGTTCGCCGACGTAGTGGTCCTCGCGCGCGAACTGAACCTGGCCCAGGTCAAAGCCATCCATGAGCAGATTGTTGCCGAAGACCTCCGGGGACCGTCCGGTAATCTTGTCCGCATCGAGATGTTCGCCCACGGGGCGTTCTGCATGGCGGTTTCCGGGAAATGTTACCTCAGCCTGGACCGGCTCGGATCCTCGGCCAACCGGGGCGCCTGCCTGCAGGTGTGCCGCCGGAGCTACGCGGTCCGGGACCTGGAGAGCGGCGAGGAACTGGTGGTCGACAACAAATATATCATGTCCCCCAAGGACCTCTGTACCATCGAGTTCATGGACAAGTTCATCGAGGCGGGGGTCAAGGTGTTCAAGATTGAGGGGCGCGCCCGGAGCGCGGAATATGTGCGCCGGACGGCGGCCTGCTACCGCCAGGCGGCCGATGCCGTCTGCGACGGGACCTATACGCCTGCGTTGACGGCGGCCCTGAAAGCGTCGCTGGCGGAAGTCTTCAACCGGGGCTTCTGGGACGGCTACTACATGGGCGCGAAACTCGGAGAGTGGAGCGCCATCTACGGCAGCCAGGCCACGCGCCGGAAGGTCTATTTCGGCAAGGTCACCAACTGGTTCGACCGGATCGGCGTGGCGGAAATCCTCGTCGAGGCCCATCCGCTCCGGCGCGGCGACGAGGTCATGGCCATCGGGCCCACGACCGGCTGCGTCACCTTCCGGGCCGATGACATCCGGGTGGAATTCGCCTCGGTCGACGAGGCACCCAAGGGGGTGCATTGCTCCGTCGCCCTGCGCGCGGACAACCTGACCGGGGACAGCGCCGTGGCGCTTGACCGGGACTGCATGGCTACAGGCCGGACTGAGACTGCTGATCCGTCGGGAGCGCCGGCTGTCCCGAAACTCCGCCGCGGCGACAAGGTCTTCCTCTGGGTAGAGGGGGAATGATCCTTCTTCTCCTTATCAAACCTGACACTCATTTGATTTAGTGATTCGCCCCCCGCAACTGATAAACATTGCATTATGAGAACTTCTTTCAAACTTTTCCTTGGCTGCGTCTTCGCGCTGACGCTTTCGTTCTCCGCATCCGCCCAGGTCCGTCCGGACCGGATCGAACTGATCCACGGGACTTTTTACAATGAAAACGGACAAGCCCTCAGCGATGCGCAAGTCCGCTCACTGTTCGGGGACGACATCTACCATGAAACCTATGTCGGGGCCCGGCAGCAGTTCCGTTCCGGCCGGACGCTGCTGACCGGCGGCCTGGTCGCACTCGGAGCCGGAATCGCCTGCACGGTCGTCGCCGCCACCTCAGCCGAAACGGACGACTATGGGAATTGGGTGGATGACTCGGCATACGCCGGTGTTTACCTCGGAGTCCTTACCATGATCGCCGGCGGCATCGCCATCGACGTCGGTGTTCCCCTGATGATCATCGGCACCCGCCGCCTGGCCTGGATGGAAAACGAACACAACAGCCGCCCCGCCCCCGCCTGGTCCCTCTCCTTCCGCCAAACCGCCAGCGGCGCCGGCCTCGTGCTCTCCTTCTGAGGACTCCGAGCCACCAGAGCCCTCCGGGCCATTTATCCTCCCAGCCGGCGTGCACGCTCGGGATAAGCGAGTCCTACCCTGTCCAGCTCCTTGGATTCTGCAAACGAGCGAGAAATGTAAATATCTGAAATACAGACATATATGTAACCTTTATGGCAATTAACTTTGCCATAAAGGTCGCACAATCAACAGTGAATCAATCAATTGTATTTTTCGCTTAGTTAGATAATCGACACATTTTATGACGAGGAATTCAAAAACACCTGGGGAGTAATTGTATGATTTATAAATCCCCGCCAGCGTGCACGCTTAGGGACCGGCGGCGGTATCCTCCCTCCTCGCTGGGCCTCTCGGTCATCATCAATTCTCTCTTTTAGGATAAACAATTTAGGACGACATACCCACCGAGAAATGGAACTTTATGATTTTCAAACATTTAATCCATTGTCATGTAGCATTATTACAACATGAAGTGAGGCTAGAGTGTTGATAACCAGCGCACTACATTTCTTAATCATTGAACCTGATCTGTCAATTACATTATTTAGGACGAATCACACCGCCTGCATCATAAAGTGCTCACTCTCAATCTTTTATGCATTTTAAGGAAGTGATTTCGCGGCTCACCGGAATATTTCCGTGTTTTTTGACCTCGTAAGAGGCGGAAGAAAGCGATAAAGTTATAAATTTGCTCTCATGAAACAGTCCCAAGTTGATGAGAGCAAATTGCTTTATCTGGTAAGCTTCCTTCTTCCGGAGGG
>JAFUUB010000084.1 GCA_017483985.1 Bacteroidales bacterium
ACCGGGGCCATCTTCCTCCTTCCCGGCATCCAGGACCGCATCATCAAGGTCATCCTGGGGATTGTCCTGATCCTGACAAGTCTGTATTTCATGTTGTTGAGCAGTCGGATCCACATGCGCCCCACCTTGGGCGCCCAGATTGCAGCGGGTACCTTGAGCGGGCTGATGGGCGGTTTCTTCGCCATGCAAGGTCCGCCCGCCGTCCTATACCTGCTCAGCTCCGAGCCGGACAAAGAGCATTACCTGGCCATGATTTCGGCCTTTCTCCTGCTCGGGAATATCGGCATGACCGTCATGCGTGCCGTCAACGGACTCGTCTCCCCCGCCGTCGGTACCGGTTTCCTGTGGGGCATGTTCGGCGTCGCAGGTGGAGCCACCCTCGGAGCCTGGGCCTTCGCGCGCATCCCCCGCGAAAAATTCAAGTATTTTGTCTACGGCTACATCGGCCTCAGCGGCCTGGTCATCCTGATCAACGCCCTCTGATCCCCGCTTCCGTCGAGTAGATACAAAAAGGGTACAGCCATGACAGTCAGTCGGGCGGTAGTGCGAAATGCTTCCTGCTGCATGCTTCCTGCGATTGTGCTGAACATGCTCCGTGAGGTGGTCTTACGACCATGCCGGCCGTTCCGTGCCGGCTGCATCAGATGAACCCGAAGGTTCGGTTCCCGACTCGCCCTGCCAGTGGGCTGTACCCCGAAATGTACTAGTTTATTCCAGTTCCGTCGCGAAATTCAGTGCCTGGATCTCCATGTCCAGTTCCCGCAACTGCTTGGAATACTTGTCAATCTGTTTTCGTAGTGCCGGAATGTCCACGATCGTCACATACTTGATCTCATTCCGGCCGTACCGGTCCTGCGACTGCGTCGCCCGGTCGAAGGCCTCCCGCAGGATCTGCACCCGCTTGCCCAGCACCTCCCGCGCTGCCATCATCTCCGTCAGCGTCCGGCCATCCTTGACCGTATGCATATTCGTCGCATTAATCCGGAACATCATGTCTTGCAGTTGCTTCAGGCACCCGTCCAGCTCCTTCAACAAATCCTCGGGCCGCTCGGACGGCTGATCGCCCTCCTGCACCTTCATGTTATTCAGCAGCCGCGCCTTCAACTGCTCAATCCGCGTCTGCAAGTCCTTCCGGACACTCAATCCCTCTGCCAGTTTCATATTTTGAAGTCATTTAAGGAAACGATATGCAAATGTAGGAACAACCCCCGGAAAAAACAACGCCCCGTCCCCAACGGCATCCCGGCCGGACTCCGGAGTATCCCGGCCTTGTTCGGTCCTGATGAGATGGGAAACAGGTGGCACATAAGTACTTAATAGTCAACGAAAACAGCAAAAATGAAGAATGTGTCGTAATATCGATCTGCGAGCAGAAAAGGCCGTTCACGGGCACCGCCGCCTCGCGACCACGAGGCGCGGCGGCTACGCTCCGGCGGGCTTCGCCGGGCTCTGGCCCAGCGGCCCGGCTCGCCCGCCGGGCGTTGCCTGCTGCCCCGGAGCGCAGAGAAGAGGTGAACGCCAGGCGTTGCCTGGCGCAGATGTGTAAAAATGTGTCGTACCTGCGCCGCTGTAGTGCGCAGGATGCAGATTTGCGGCGCAGGTGTCGCAGAAAAAAACACACCCGCGCCGGACGTTCGTTTCAATTACCTTTTACAAAGAACGTTCAGACACAAAAACAGGCGCCTGTGTTCCAGAGACAATCCTGACGTATCGTCCAGCAAAAACGGGTGGCAGGCAACTCACTGTAATTCAGAAAGATGTTGAATTCAAAGTGCAAATCATTGCACTTTGAATTTACGTTTTCATTGATTATCTACGAATTATGCGCCACCCGTTTTCGGTCATGAGCGAGAAATGCTTACCGAAAGTACATGAGGAGGCCGGCTGATCCGGATGTAAAATCCGTAAATCATTGCGAACGAAAGTGCAAGTTTTACTCTTGAAAAAGATGAAATCGGACTACTTCGCGAGCGAAAGCGCCGGATGGCGGCAAGCCTCCGGCCGGCGTAGCCGACCGCGGCTCCGTGAGCGGGAGGGGCCCACGAGCGAAGCGAAGTGGGAGGGATAGCCCCGAAGGGGCGTACCGCCCGGAGGCTTGCTGCCGCAGGCGCGAAGCGTCATGCGGCAGCGGGCAGGGCCCGAAGGGGCGCTGAGAGACAAGGACTTGGACAACGTGCAAAGAATTTTGGACGCACTGACGAGGAATCAGCCGGTTTTTTCCCTATCTTTGGGAACAAGAAGCAAGGAATCCGGAACAAGAAGCAAAATCAGGATACAGGATACAAGAAACAGGTAACTCAAAAACATAACAGCAAACACAAAACACAAACAAATCATATGAAACGGATCATTACCCTCCTCGCCGCCCTCAGCCTGACCGGCATGGCGGCCTTCGCCCAGCAGGCCCTCGGCCCGGGCACCGGCATCGTCTCCCCGGAAATCAACCCCGACCACACCGTCACCTTCCGGTACCAGAACCGCAAGGCGGTCCGCGTCCAGCTCACCGGTGACATGCTCCCTACCCAGAAACGCACCGTCAACTACGGCGGCCGCGAACAGGTCATGGAAACCGCCGGCATCGTCGACCTCCAGGAAGGTCCGAACGGCGTCTGGACCTACACGACCCAGCCTCTGACCGGCGAACTCTACTCCTACAGCTTCATCGTCGACGGCGTCCGCACCATGGACCCGTCCAACATCTACCAGAACCGCGACATCGCCACCTGGACCAACATCTTCACCCTCAGTGCTGAAAAAGGCGACAAAGGCTGGTACTACGAAGTCCACGACGTCCCGCACGGCACCGTCTCCCACGTCTGGTACGACAGCCCGGTCCTGAAAGCCAAGCGTCGTCTGACTGTCTACACCCCCGCCGGCTACGAAGACAACCCCAAGGCCAAATACCCGGTCTTCTACCTCCTCCACGGCTCCGGCGGTGACGAAGACGCCTGGTCCGACCTCGGCCGCGCCACCCAGATCCTGGACAACCTCATCGCCGAAGGCAAGGCCAAACCCATGATCCTCGTCATGCCCAACGGCGTCTACTTCAACCAGGCCGCCCCGGGTGCCGCCGTCAACATGTTCCAGCCGACCATGACCAACAGCCGCTCTCAGTCCACCGAAGAGTTCGAACTCGCCTTCCCGGACATCATGAAGTTCATCGAAAGCCACTACCGCGTCGCCAAGGGCCAGTACAACACCGCCGTCGCCGGCCTGTCCATGGGCGGCCGCCAGTCCTCCGCCCTGATCCGCCGCTACCCCACCAAGATCGGCTATGTCGGCCAGTTCTCCGGTGTCGTCGTGCCTGAAGGCGACGACGATCCCGCCCTCAAGGCCGTCTTCGCCGCCAAGCCGAAACTCTTCTACATCGCGGTAGGAAGCGCCGATGGCGTCAAGGTCAACTCCCTGAAACTCAAAGACTACTGCGACCAGAAAGGCTACCCGGTCACCTACTACGAATCCGATGGCGGCCACATCTGGCGCAACTGGCGTGTCTACCTGACCCAATTCGCCCAGAAACTCTTCAAATAAACCTGAACGTGTTTGATATTATGAAAAAAATCCTCCTCGCAGCGGCCGCACTGACCTTGCTGGCCGGCAGCGCGCAAAAGTCCGAAATGGACCGGTACATCGACGGCCTGATGGGCCGCATGACCCTTGAACAGAAAATCGGCCAGCTCAACCTGCACTCCGCGGGCGGCTTCATCTCCGCCCTTAAGGTCACGGAAGAAGACGCCAATGTCAAACTGCTGCGTGAAGGAGGGCTTGGCGGCGTCTATGGCGGCTCCAACGTGGAATACCACCGCCAGCTCCAGGCGATCGCCCTGGAATCCGGCGCCGGCATCCCGCTGATCTTCGGCCTGGACGTCATCCACGGCCATGAGACCGTCTTCCCGATTCCGCTGGCCCTGTCGACTTCCTGGGATCCCGCCCTGGTCGAACGCGCCACCCGCGTCGCCGCGAAGGAAGCCTCCGCAACCGGCGTCAACTGGGTGTTCAGCCCGATGGTCGACATCGCCCGTGATCCCCGCTGGGGCCGCATTGCCGAAGGTGCCGGCGAGGATCCGTATCTCGGCGGCGAGATGGCCAAGGCCTATGTGCATGGCTATCAGGGATATGATGACAATTTCGACAAAGACGAGGTCCTCGCCTGCGTCAAGCACTACGCCCTGTATGGCGCCGCTGAAGCCGGCCGCGACTACAATACCGTCAACCTCGGCCGCCAGGAAGTCCTCAACGGCTACATGCGCCCCTACCAGCAGGCCGCCTTTGCAGGTGCCGGCAGCTACATGAGTTCCTTCAATGAGTTCGAAGGCATCCCGGCCACCATGAACACCTACCTCATGGACGACCTGCTCCGCAAGGCCTGGGGATTCCAGGGATTCATCGTCTCCGACGCCACCGCCGTCATGGAAGAGACCGCCCATGGCATCGGCGACCTCCAGGAAGTCTCCGCCCGTTCCCTCAAGGCCGGGCTGGACATGGACATGAACTCCGACGGCTTCGTCGGCACCCTGAAGAAATCCCTGGACGAGGGCAAGGTCTCCGTCAAGGACATCGACCGGGCCTGCCGCCGCATCCTCGAGGCCAAGTACAAGCTCGGCCTCTTCGAGGACCCCTACCGCTACCTGGATCCGGAACGTGCCGATAAGGAAGTCTATACCGCTGAGAACAAGGCCCTCGCCCGTGAAGTTGCCCGCGACTGCCAGGTCCTTTTGAAGAATGACGGTGTGCTGCCGCTCAGCAAGGACGCCCGCATCGCCGTGGTCGGTCCGCTGGCGGACAACCATTCCGCCATGGCAGGATGCTGGGCCATGTCAAAGCATACCTCCGAGACCGTCACCATCCTCGAAGGCATCCGGGACGCCGCGACGAAGGTCACCTACGCCAAGGGCAGCAACCTCTTCCTGGACAAGGCCATGGAAGAGACCGTCCTCTATGGCCTGATGCGGAGTTTCCGCCCGGACATGCAGTTCCCTCCGGTCCACACGCAGTCCAACGCCATTCTCATCGCTGAGGCCGTTGCCAAAGCCCGCCAGGCCGATGTCGTCGTCGCCTGCGTCGGCGAGACCGAGAACATGAACGGCGAAGGCGCCTCCCGCTCCGACATCAGCATCCCCGACGCCCAGGTCGAACTGCTCAAGGCCCTGAAAGCCACCGGGAAACCGATCGTGCTCGTACTGACCACCGGACGCCCGCTGACCCTGAACTGGGAAGACGCCAACATGGACGCCATCCTCTGCACATGGTCCGAAGGCTCGGAGGCCGGCCATGCCATTGCCGACGTCCTCTTCGGCGACGCCAATCCTTCCGGCAAACTCACCACCACCTTCCCGGTCAGCGTGGGCCAGTTGCCGCTCTATTACAACCACAAGAACACCGGCCGGCCGCACCCGGACTACGCTCCCTATCGCAAGTTCACCAGTTGCTACATGGACGTGATCAACGGCCCGCTCTATCCGTTCGGTTATGGCCTGAGTTACACCACCTTTGACTATTCCGACGTCACCCTGAGCGCCCCTGAGATGACCGCCGGCGGCAAGGTCACCGCCTCCGTCACCGTCACCAACACCGGCAGCCGGGACGGCAAGGAAACCGTCCAGCTCTACATCCACGACGTGTACAGCACCTCGACCCGCCCGGTCAAGGAACTGCGTGGATTCCAGAAGATCGAGCTGAAAGCCGGAGAAAGCAGGAAAGTAGATTTCGAGTTGACGGCCGAAGACCTCAAGTACTACGATCACGAACTGCAGTACGTCTGCGAACCCGGCGACTACGAGATCATGATCGGCCCGAACAGCCGCGACACCAAGGAACCGGTTATTCTGACCGTAAAGTAAACAGCGGCGAAGGATACTGCCGCGGAAGCGCTACCAGATGGACGGTCCCGGGGGCAACCCCGAGATCGTCCAACGCTTTTTTCGAGCAGGTATAAGCCAGCTCGTGGGTATTGTTGTTCTCGCTCAGGTGACACAGGAACAGATGCTTCAGGCCCGGATGCCAGAACCGGCGGATAGCGTCCGCGCACTCATCGTTGCTCAGATGCCCGTTGCCCTGGCAGATCCGCATCTTCAGTTCGTGCGTATACGGCCCGCCCATCAGCATGTCCATATCGTAATTCGACTCGACCACCACCGCATCCGCCTGGCTCGCCAAGGCCACGGCCTCGTCGGTCATCCGGCCGATATCGGTCATGATCACGAACTTATAGCCCTCATGCAGGATGGCAAAACCGCTGGTCTGCGTGGCATCATGCGGCACGGTGAACGCATGGACCAGGAAAGGTCCGATCTCGTTCCACGCCCCTTCCTCCAGGTCCCGGCGACAGCCTGTGATATACGGCGCCGCAAAGGTATGGTGCGCCAGCGCCGCATGCAGGGTCGGGGTCGCATAGACCGGACGGGAAAGCTTCTTGCAATAAGAACCGAGGTCGCGGATATGGTCCAGATGGTCGTGCGTCACCAGTACGGCGGAGAAACTGTCCATGCCCAGGCCGGCCGCCTGCAGGCCGGACTTCAGCCGCCGGAGGCTCACGCCCGCATCGATCAGGATGCCGCCGGCCTCGCTGCCGAACCAATAACAGTTGCCGCAGCTGCCGCTGGAAAGGCTCATGAACCGGACGCTACTCATTCTCCTCCTCGCAATACTTTGAAATCACGCTGTAGGCATCGCGCACGCCCAGTTCGCCGGCGCGCGACAAGTCGATGCAGCCTTTCTCCTTATCCTTCAAATAGATCTGTACGAGTCCCCGGTTGAAATACGCATCCCCCATCGCCGGATAGAGTTCCAGCGCCCGGGTATAGCTACCGATCGCCTCGACCAGTTGCGAGGAAAGGCAATACAGGTTGCCCAGGTCGAACTGGATATACGGATTGTCCGCCAGCACGGCAGCAGCCGCCTCCAGATCCTCCACCGCTTCGGTATAGTCGTACGTCCGGTCCACCCGATCGCGGACCCGGGCACGGGTCGTCCCCTGGTCATCCAGGGTCAGCGTGGCGACATTGTTCTCAATCGAGGAGATGAAATCGATCATCTCCGCCCGCAGCACGCCCCGGTTCATCAGGTAGAAGGCCTTGTAGACCTGCTCGTAGACGCCCTCGCCGTCCGCCTTGTCGACCGCATCCCCATAATGGTTCAGCGCCGCATTGTACTGCCGGCCGGACATCTCATACAGGGCCCGCAGGAACGAATTCTGGGCCGATGGCGGCACCCCGCCGTACAGTTTCGACGCCACCGCCGGAGACTGGCCCGTACGCAAGGTATCGGAATTGGTCACCTGCACCGGCACGGCCGTCTCCCGCAGGAATTTGTCCATCAACGCATTCTCATAACGGTTCCGCAGCGCATAGGTCACGTCATCCCGGTTCTCGGTCAGCACGAACTGATACAGCGGACGCAGCCGGATATCGATATCCCGGTGCTGCAGGAGCTCGTCGTCGAAATCCTGCTTGGCAAAATCCGCATCCAGGGCGATCAGTGAGCTGTATTTCCGCGTCGTATCAGCGAACGAACCCTCAGCATCGCGGTTCTGGTCGCGGTAGTTCCGGACCTTCTCATTGGCGGTTTCATAGTCCTGCCGCGCAGCCCGGGTCCGGCCCAGCTGCGTCTCCACATAGGAGCGGTTCATGTAGGCCTTCGCGAAATCCGGATACAGCTCAATGGCCTTGTCGTAGTCTTCCAGGGCATCCAGCCAGCGGTTCATCTGGATGAAATAGGAAGCCCGGTTATAGTAGGCCAGCACGTTGCGCGGGTTGATGTTGATGACCCGGTCCATATCGTCGAGCGCCTGCTCGAAATTGCCCACCTGGGCATGGATCAGGCTCCGGTTATACAGGGTCAGTGCGTTGCCCGGCTCGTCCCGGAGCACCCGGTTCAGGTCCCGCATCGCCGCATTGTAATCCTTGAGTTCGTAATGCAGCAGCGCCCGGTTGAAATAGGCCAGGGTGCTGGTACTGTCCAGTTCGATAGCCCGGTCCATGTCCGCCAGCGCCTCCGGATACTGCTCCTGGGCCGCATACAGCTGCCCGCGGCGGATATAGCCCTCCGGATCGAATCGGTCCAGGGAAATGGCCTTGTTGTAATCATCAAAGGCCCGCGTGGTATCAGCCTGGTAAAGCCGGGCCGCCCCGCGGTTCAGGAATGCGGAAGGATCCTTGGGCTCGCGGCGGATGTACCAGTCAAAATCTTCGACGGCCTTGTCGAACTGCCGGGCCAGCAGGTAGGTGACACCCCGGCTGAAATACAGGCCGGTATAGCCCGGACGCAGGTCCATGGCATGCTGCAGGTCCGCCAGCGCCAGGTCATAATTGCCGAAACGGGCCTGGGTGATGCCCCGGTAATGATACCCGTTGGTAAAGACGGGATTCAGGCGCACGGACGTATCGAAATCGCTGTGGGCGCCCCGCAGGTCACCGAGGTTGTACTTGGCGATGCCCCGGAAGAAAAACGTCCAGTAGTCTGTCGTATCCAGGCGGGCGAGGATGTTGAACTGCTCAATCGACTGGGCATATTTTCCCTCCGAAAGCGCCTGCCGGCCGCGGAAATAGAACACATCCCGGTCGTACTGGGCATGCGCCGCCCCGCCGCCGCACAAAAGCACGGCCGCTACAAGCAGGTATTTCCGTAATTTTTTCAAAATTCCGCCGATTATCACTAAATTTGGAGGTTAAATGCATACGCTCCTCCAAGGATCATGCAAATATAAACATTTATCGTGCCCGAAAGGTTGAAAACACGTAAATTTTTCATTTGGCTACTGACCGCCGCGGTTCTCGCGGTATCCGCTCCCGGCCTCCGCGGCCAGGGAAGGGTCATCCACCTTTCGGAAGCCGACATCGCCCACGAAGCCGTCACCGAACCCCAGCTCCGCTCGAACCTGGAATTCCTGACAGACAGCCTCTGCGGCGGCCGAGGGACCGGCACGCCCGGCGCCAATGCCGCCACCTTCTGGCTGGCCGCCCAGTTCCGCAGCCTTGGCCTGCAGGCCCCCGGGAATTCCTACATCCGCCACTTCCGCGCCAACGGGAAGACAGGCCGCAATGTCCTCGGCATCCTGCGCGGGTCCAGGCGGCATCCGGACGCCGGCTATGTCATCCTGGCCGCCAGCTATGACGGCCTTGGCATCCTGGACGGCCGGATGTACCCCGGGGCCGACAGCAACGCCTCCGGCATCACCGCAATGCTGGGCGTCTGCCGGATGATCCGCTCCATGCAACGCATCGGCAAGAACTACGGGCGCAATGTCCTGGTGGTCGCCATGGACGGCAAGAATCTCAATCTCAGCGGTTCGCAGGCACTGTGGAACCTGCTCGAGGACGGCGGCCTGACCGATCCCGAAACCGGCCGGACCATCACCCGGGACCGCATCGCCCTGTTCGTCAACCTCGACCAGCTCGGCAGCACCCTCAGTCCCATCCACGCCGGCAAGCCCGACTACCTGCTGATGCTGAGCGGCACTACGGGCACCCCCAACGCCACCCTCGACGCCTGCAACAACCGGTACGGGACCGGCCTGGACCTCGGCTACGACTACTACGGCAGCCGCGACTTCACCCGGCTCTTCTACAGCCGCGTCTCCGACCAGCGGCCCTTCGTCGAGCACGGCATCCCGGCGGTCATGTTCACCTCCGGCATCACCCTGAACAACAACAAGGTACAAGACACCCTCCAGACCCTTGACCTGGATGTGCTGAAAAGGCGCATCTGGTTGATATTCCACTGGATGGAACGCATTATATAAACATGAAAGCTTTCTGGAAAGTACTTCGGCGGTACGTCACCCCGTATAAAGGCTACCTCGGCGGTTCCGTGGTATTGAACATCCTGTCCGCGATCTTCAATATCTTCTCTTTCGCCGTCATCATCCCGATGCTCCGGATCCTCTTCCGGATGAACGACAAGGTTTACGAATTCATTCCCCTCGACTGGCACGCCATGTCCTTCAAGGAGATCGGCGACGCCTGCACCAACAATGCCTACTGGCAGATCCAGGAATGGATGCAGACCATCGGTCCCGAGAAGACCCTGCTGATCCTGTGCGCCTTCCTCGGCGTGATGACCTTCCTCAAGACCGCCTGCTACTTCGGCTCCTCGGCCGTCATGATCCCGATTCGCACCGGCGTGCTGCGGGACATCCGCATGCAGCTTTACAACAAGCTGCTCAGCCTCAACCTGGGCTTCTTCTCCCAGGAGCGCAAAGGCGACATCATCGCCCGCATGAGCGGCGACGTCAGCGAAGTCGAGAACTCCATCATGAGCGTGCTGGACATGCTGATCAAGAACCCGATCCTGATCATCATCTACTTCGCCGTCCTGCTCTTCATCAGCTGGCAGCTGACCCTGTTCACCCTCATCGTCGTTCCGGTGCTGGGCTGGGTCATGGGCGCCATCGGCCGCCAGCTCAAGAAGAAATCCCTCGCCGCGCAGGAGCTCTGGAGCGATACCATGAGCCAGGTCGAAGAGACCCTCGGCGGCCTGCGGGTCATCAAGGCCTTCGTCGCCGAGCGCAAGATGTCCTCCCGCTTCGCCGGGATCACCGACGCCCTGCGGAGCAAGACCGCCCGCGTCTCCACCCGCCAGGCCCTCGCCCATCCGGTCAGTGAATTCCTCGGCACCATCCTGATTGCCATCGTCCTGATCTACGGCGGTACCCTCATCCTCGGGGACAACGCCCCGATCGACGCGCCGACCTTCATCTTCTACATGGTCATCCTCTACAGCATCATCAACCCGCTGAAAGACTTCTCCAAAGCCAGCTACAGCATTCCCAAGGGCATGGCTTCCATGGAACGCATCGACCGCATCCTGAACGCCCCGAATCCCATCCAGGACCCGGCGCAGCCCGTCGAATGCAAGACATTCGAGAAAGAGATCGTCTTCGACCATGTCTACTTCAGCTACGAAGACGAAAAGGCGGTCCTGCGCGACATCGACCTGACGGTCCGCAAGGGACAGACCATCGCCATCGTCGGCGAATCCGGCGCCGGGACATCCACCCTCGTCGACCTCATCCCCCGCTTCTACGACGTCACCGGCGGTGCCATCCGCCTCGACGGCAAGGACCTGCGGGACCTGCGCATGGCCGACCTCCGCGCCCTCACCGGCTATGTCAACCAGGAGCCGATCCTGTTCAACGACACCATCTTCAACAACATCGCCTTCGGCGTCGAAGGGGCCACGATGGAACAGGTCATCGAAGCTGCCAAGATCGCCAACGCCCATGACTTCATCATGGAAAAGGAGGAAGGCTACCAGACCAACATCGGCGACCGTGGCATGAAACTCTCCGGCGGCCAGCGCCAGCGCATCTCCATCGCCCGGGCCATCCTGAAGAACCCGCCGATCCTGATCCTCGACGAAGCCACCGCTTCGCTTGACACCGAATCCGAACGTCTCGTACAGGAGGCCCTCGACCGGCTCATGGCCACCCGCACCACCATCGCCATCGCCCACCGGCTCTCCACCATCAAGAACTCCGACGAAATCCTCGTCATGCACGAAGGGCGCATCGTCGAGCGCGGACGCCACGACGACCTGATCGCCATGGGCGGTTACTACAAGAAACTCAACGACATGCAGAGCCTATGAGAACCCTGGACGTACCCTATGTCGAAGGCCTGGCGGAGATGGATGACGCCGCCTTCGCCCTCGCGCTCGAAGAAAACGGCGCCCGCTTTTTCATCGACCAGGTCGACTGGCCGGATGCCTGGCCCTACTGCCCGGCGACCAGCGGGACCATCGCCCACTGCGATGACGGCCTGGCCATCCACTTCCACGTCCGCGGGCTCGACCTGCGGGCGCAGAACCTGTCCGACAACGGCCGGCAGTGGGAAGACAGCTGCTGCGAATTCTTCGTCGCCGGTCCCGCCGGCTACTACAACTTTGAAATCAACTGCATCGGGAAGATCCTCGGTGCCATGGGGCCGGAGCGGGAAGGACGCACCCGGCAGGATCCCAAGGCGCTGGAACGCATCCGCCGGATCACTTCCCTGCCCGTCGCGCCGGTCGACCGCAGCGGCGAGATCTGTACCTGGGACGTCGCCGTCCTGATCCCCTTCGACCTGTTCGGGGCCGTTCCCAACACGGTCAGCCTCCGTGCCAATTTCTATAAATGCGGGGACCTGACGGCCCACCCGCACTTCGTCAGCTGGGCCCCCATCGACAGCCCGAAACCCGATTTCCACCGACCGGATTCCTTCGGCGAATTGATCCTCCTGCCATGACGAGAAGATGGATATTCCGGATCTTGCTGGTCCTCTACCTGTGCATCGTGGCCTGGCTCTGCTTCGGCCACTTCGGCAGTATGCCCCATGTCAAGATGAGCTACTGGGGCATCCCGACCGACAAGATCGTCCACTTCCTGATGTTCTTCCCCTTCCCGCTGCTGGCCTTCGGCGGTTTCGACAAGTATACCACGAAGCCCTGGCACTCCTTCCTGTTCGTCGCCATCCTTTTCGGCATCGGCTGCCTGTTTGCCGGAGCGACCGAAATCGGCCAGAGCTATACGAAATACCGGAGCGGGGATCCCAAGGATTTCCAGGCCGACGAACTGGCGCTCGGCATCAGCTGCCTGATCGTCCTGGTCATCGACCTCGCCAAACAACTCAAGAAAAAATAGCCCCCATGCGCCGCCTCACCGTCCTCCTGTCCGCCCTGGTCCTCTGCCTGGCCGCTTCCGCCCAGACCCGTCCGGTGCGGGAATTCCGTACGACCCTCGACTCGGTCGACGTCCACATCCAGAAGCGCACGACGGTGGCTTCCAAGCTGCGGCTCCGCTCCGTCTCCCAGGCCGGCGACCGGCTGGACTTCCGGTTCACGGAATCCCTCAGCGACATCCCCTGGCGGCCCAAAGACGTCGTGTGGCTCCGCCGCACGATCGAGGAGTTCCTCCCCGACAAATACAAGGACTGCACGGTCGGCAACCTGTACGCCAAGAATCTTCCCATCGAAGAAATCGCCATGCCCGAAGTCCACTCGGACGGACGGCCGCATGAATCGGCATTTCGGGTCATGGACCGCAAAGGCGCCGTTCTGGTCCGGGAAGAAGGCGGGCAGACCTTCCCCAAAGGATTGAGCGGCAGGCACATCGCCGTCTGGCAGAGCCATGGCAGGTATTATGAGGAGAAGACCCGTCGCTGGGAATGGCAGCGGGCCCAGAACTTCATGACCGTCGAGGACATGTACACCCAGACCTATGTCCTCCCCTTCCTGATCCCGATGCTGGAGAATGCCGGCGCCGTGGTCCTGACGCCCCGCGAGCGGGACACCCAGCCCCGCGAATTCGTGGCGGACAACGATCCGGCCTTTGACGGCCCCCGCGACGGGATGATCCGCCAGAAGGGAAACTATGCCGAATCCGGCACCTGGAGCGATGCCGGGCAAGGCTTCGCCGATCCCAAGGCGGTCTATACCCGCAGCGACAATCCGTTCCGCATGGGTACCGCCCGCCAGTCCCGCTGCGACCGGGACGGCAACAGCGAAGCCCGCTGGACCGCCGTTTTCCCGGAGCGGGGTTCCTACGCCGTGTATGTCTCCTATAAGACCCTGGGAAACAGCGCCTCCCAGGCCCACTACACCGTCCACCACCTGGGAGGGACGACCCGCCTGGCCGTCAACCAGCGCATGGGCGGCGGGACCTGGATCTACCTGGGAACCTATGAATTTGAAGGAGAAGGCATCGTCAGCCTGAGCAACCGGGGTGAAGCCGGGACCGTCGTTACGGCGGACGCCGTCCGCTTCGGCGGCGGCATGGGCAAGATCGCCCGCGGAAATGCCGATGAACCCGTTGACAGCTGGACCACTTCCGGCATGCCGGCCTACATGGAGGGCGCCCTGTATTCCATGCAATGGGCCGGGGTGGACTCCACCATCCTGACCAAGCATCCGGACGACTATACCAATGACTTCGCCGACCGCGGCCCGTGGGTGGGCTGGCTCTCCGGCGGATCGCGCGCCAATCCGAAAGAAGAAGGAAAGGGCATTCCCTTCGACCTGTCCCTGGCCTTCCACTCCGATGCCGGCGTGACCCCCAACGACTCCATCGTCGGCACCCTGGCCATCTATACCCTCCTGGCCGACGTAAAACAGAAACTCCCCGATAACGAAGACCGCCTGTCATGCCGCCTGCTGGCCGACTATGTCCAGACCCAGGTGGTCCGGGACATCCGGACCGGTTTCGAACCCGAATGGACACGGCGCTCCATCTGGGACCGTTCCTACAGCGAATCCCGCACCCCGCCCGTCCCGGCCATGATCCTCGAACTGCTGGCCCACCAGAATTTCGCAGACATGAAGTACGGCCACGACCCGGCCTTCCGCTTTACGGTCTGCCGCGCCGTCTACAAAGGGATGCTCAAGTTCCTGAGCGACCGGTACGGATGCAACTATGCCGTCCAGCCCCTCCCCGTCAGGGAGTTCAGCGCCACCTTTGGCGATGCCTACCGCCTGAAACTCAGCTGGAAGCCTACGGAAGACCCGCTCGAGAAGACCGCGGCGCCCAAAGGCTATATCCTGCAGACCCGCATCGACGGCGGCGCCTTTGACAGCGGCGTCCTGCTCACCGACACCCGGGAAGAAGACGGATACATCACCGTCGACCGGGTCCTGGACCCCGACCGGCTCTACAGCTTCCGGATCATCGCCTGGAATGACGGCGGCCGGAGCTTCCCCTCCGAAATCCTCAGCGCCGGCGTCCCGTCCGTCAGCCAGTCCGGAGAAACGGTCCTGGTGGTCAACAACTTCACCCGCGTTTCCGGTCCGACCTGGTTCGACACCCCGCTGTATGCCGGCTTCGACCTGACCCTCGACGGTGGCGTACCGATGGGCCGGGATATCGGCTACATCGGCGAACAATACCAGTTCCGTCGCGAACTCCCCTGGATGGACGACGACAATCCGGGATTCGGCGGTTCCTACGGCACCGAAGCCGGACGGAAGACCGCCGGCAATACCTTCGACTGGCCGGCCATCCATGGCAAAGGCCTCCTGGCTGCGGGCTATGCTTTCTGCTCCATGGGAGCGGATGCCTTCGCCGCCCGCACCTTCCCGGGCATCTGGGCCGTCGACCTGGTCTGCGGCAAGCAGGTCAGCGTGCCTTCCGGCCGCCCCGGTGCCGCTCCGGACCGTTACCAGGTCTTCCCGGAGGGGCTCCAGCAGGCCCTGCGGCGGTTCACCGCCGCAGGCGGCCATGTCCTGGCCTCCGGCGCCCACATCGGCACCGACCTGTGGGACCGCGTCTACCCGACCGTGGACTCCACCTACCAGGCCGGCGCCCGCCGCTTCGCCCAGGAGGTCCTGGGCTATCAATGGCTCACCAACTACGCTTCCCGGACCGGGCAGGTCTGGAACATGAAGAGCCCCCGGATGGACGTTTCCGGCATCCCTGCGATGGAATTCCACCACGTCCGCAATGAAAAGGCCTACGCCGTAGAGACCCCGGACGGCATCATCCCGGCCTCCGACCAGGGCTCGACCATCCTCCGCTACCGTGACACCAACATCTCCGCCGGCATCTGCCACGACGGGGAAGGCTACCGCACCATCGTGCTGGGCTTCCCCATCGAGGCCCTGACCCGCGAAGAAGACATACAAAACATCTTGACCACATCCATGGAATTCTTCCGGACAAAACCGGAAGAGCCGGACGCTAAACGCTAACACTATGACTGACAGACAAGCAGAAATCATCGGGCTGATCCGCAAGGAAGTCAAGCCCGCCCTCGGCTGTACCGAACCGATCGCCGTTGCCCTGGCAGTGGCCAAAGCCGTGGAAATCATTGCAGAAAACTGTTCCGGCTGCGCGGAATGTCCCCTGTGGCGGCAGACCGCGGACTTCAGCATCCAGGTTGCCGTCAGCGGCAACATCCTCAAGAACGGCATGGGCGTAGGCATTCCCGGAACGGGCATGGTCGGATTGCCCATCGCAGCCGCCCTCGGCGCCGTCTGCGGCGATCCGTCCCGCGGACTTGAGGTCTTGGAAGGCCTCAATGAAGGGGCCGTCCGCCGCGCCAAGGAACTCGTCGCTGCCAAGAAGGTAACCATCTCGCTGGCAGACACTTCGCGCCTTCTGTACGTCAAGGCGACCGTCTCCCTCGGGCATGGGGTGCAAGCCAGCGCCGAAGTCAACCCGCACGCCTCCGCCGTCATCGAGGACGACCATGACAAGATCGTCGAAACCTCCTTCGCCGACAAGATCCTGATGAGTTCCGAAGCCGCAGCCGCCACCCAGGACCGCACGACGAGGGACTATGGCCTCACAGTCCGCGAGATCTATGATTTCGCCTGCACGGCTGATTTTGAAGATATCAAGTTTATCCTGGAAGACCGGACTTTGAACCTGGCCCTGGCCGAAGAAGGCCTGCGCGGCGACTACGGCCTGAAGGTCGGCAAGGCCATCCGGGAGAACCAGTCGGAAGTTTTCGGGGACGATTACATGAGCTACGCCATGGGTATGACGGCCGCCGCCTCGGATGCCCGCATGGCCGGCTGCACCCTCCCCGCCATGAGCAACAGCGGCAGCGGCAACCAGGGTATCACCGTAAGCATGCCCGTCATCGCCTATGCGCTCAAATACGGGATCGACGATGAGCGGCTCGCCCGCGCCCTGATTCTCAGCAACCTGGTGGCCATCCACATCAAAGGCTATCTCGGAAAGCTCTCTGCCCTGTGCGGCTGCGTCATCGCCTCGACCGGATCGGCCTGCGGACTCGTCTACCTGCAGGGCGGCACCTATGAGCAGGTCTGCGCCGCCATCAAGAACATGATCGGCAACATCACCGGAATGGTCTGCGACGGCGCCAAGGTGGGCTGCGCCATGAAAGTCGCCTCCGGCGTCTCCAGCGCCATCCAGTCCGCCGTCCTCGCCTTGCGGGGCACCTGCGTGAGCGAGACCGACGGCATCATTGAGAACGACATCGAAAAGACCATCCGCAACCTCGGCGAAATCGGCTCCAAAGGCATGCAGACGACCGACCGGATGATCCTGGACATCATGCTGTGTAAGTAGGCTTTCCCACAGCCATTTACAAAGAAGAGGTCTCGCTTGGCGGGACCTCTTCTTTCGATTACGGCAGCTGGACCTGGACCGGGGCGCCGTCATAGTCGATGACGATGCCGGCGGCGTCGGGATCCCAGGCTTTCGGATGGGCCGGATCGACCAGGATGACCCGGAACCGGCGGGCCTTGAGCATCTCCGGGAACGAGCCCTCGCGCGACCCGATATGCATGGTATGCGCCGCATCGTCCCAGCGCAGCGGGATCTTGGCGTAGGCGCCCTTCTCATAGGCATAGGTCAGGCCGTCATCCTCATACAAGGTAAACGCTCCGTCCCGCCCGGCGTAGACGTGGAGCCGGATCTCATCCGCAGGCTTTTCGTCCGACCACTGCATCGCCGGGCCGCTCGGGACGATGGAACCCGCCCGCACATAGAGGGGCATCCGCTCATAAGGCGCGGACACGGTAAGGGTCTGGTTGCCTTCCACATAGACACCATTGTAGAAATTATACCAGCCGCCCTCCGGGAAATAGACGGTCCGGTTGCGGGCTCCGTACTCATAGACCGGGCACGGCATGAAGGCCGGGCCGAACAGCCACTGGTCGCTCAGGTCGCGGACCTTCGGATCCGCCGGGAAGTCCATCGGCAGGCCCCGCATCAGGGTATAGTCCTCGAAATGGGCCGCGCCGGCCAGGGAATACAGATACGGCATCAGCCGGTACCGGAGCTGCATGTAATAGAGGATGCTGTTGTAGGCCGGGGTCCCCTCCTCAGCAATGTCCCAGATTTCACGGTAAGGGAACTGGCCATGGGCCCGGAACAGCGGGACGAAGGCGCCGAACTGGTGCCAGCGGGTCTGCAGTTCCTGCCATTCGGCACGGTTCGCCGGGTCATAGAACTTGGACATCACGCTGAATCCGCCGATGTCCATGCCCCAAAACGGAATGCCGCTCATCGAATAATTAAGGCCCGCGGCCATCTGCATCCGCATGTCCGTCCAGGACGTGCCGATATCCCCGCTCCAGGTCGCCGTGGAATACCGCTGCAGACCGGCGAACCCATTGCGGGTCAGCAGGAAGACCCGCTTGTCGGGATCCACGCTGCGCTGGCCGTTATAGATCGCATCCGCATTGACCAGAGCATAGGCATTGAAATATTCCGTCGAAGGCCCCAGGGCCGTCGGAGTCAGCAGCCATTTGAAATAGTCCCACGGCAGGCAGTCCCGCAGGTTCGGTTCGCTGGCATCCATCCACCAGGCG
>JAFUUB010000085.1 GCA_017483985.1 Bacteroidales bacterium
GACCCTGACCGCGGCATTCAGCGAGGTGAGCACCAGCCCGGCACCGACGGAGATCGGTTTCCGGTATGGTACCAGCCAGAGTTCTTTGACAAACGAAGTCTTTTACAACAACGGCATTTCCACGGCATCCGGCAATTATTCCGTTGAGATTTCCGGCTTGACCTCCGGTACCACCTATTACTATCAGGCATTCATGTCTGTATGGGACGGAACCGAATACAAGGAGATCGTCAGCACCGTCGGCGTTTTCACGACGGCAAATGACGGCCAGGCGGTACCGGGTTATCTCGGCTGCTACGAAGTCCCGGCGATCCCGACGCTCAACGGCAGCGGGACCAACGGAACGAATTCCGGCCGCGGAGACAAGTGGTACCGGTACTACACTACCAACAGCAAGCAGCAGGTCGCGACCCACACGTTCTCGCATCCGAGCACGAGCAAGCAGACGCGCAACTACACCGTCCTCTACGACGGCAACAGATACGCACCGCTCTGGGTCGCCTACGCCATGCATGCGACCAACTGGCCGGACAACGGCCAGACCAGTGGCAGCTGGACTTCCGATCCCGCCATCGGCCTGACGCAGCAGACCGGTCTGGATAACGCTACCTCGGTCGGCTACAGCCGCGGCCACATGGTCTCGTCGCAGGAACGCCGCAGTTCCGATCACCAGAACAGCCAGACCTACTATTATTCGAACCAGGCGCCCCAGTGGCAGAACAGTTTCAATGATGGTATCTGGTCCACGATGGAAGGGAAAATCGTAGCCAACGCCCCCTCCGGCAGCGACACGCTCTATGTCGTGACCGGCGTTCTCTACGAAGGAACGATCTCGACCCTCCCCAGCGGGAGCATCAACGTGCCGATTCCCAGCCACTTCTACAAGTGTCTGATGAAATGCTCCTTCGACGCCACTGGGACGATGACCGATGCCAAGGGTATTGCTTACGTGTACACCAACGAGGCCCATACGAAACAAAACTACTATGATAGCCAATTCGTGACCACGATTGATGAAATCGAGAAGCGTTCCGGCTTTGAATTTTTCCCGAATGTTCCCAGCTCGCTGCAGAATAAGGCGGAAAGCACGTCAACAGCGCTTTGGTCATATTGACCCAAGACATCCGGTTCAACCATAAGATCCCGAGGAGCAATCCCCGGGATCTTTTATTATCTGACCTGATTATCTGACCTGCGCCACCATTCCTTGCATTCCTGTCGCTTGTCAACGGTTTCAAGAGGTCGGCCAGGAACAACGTCAATTCCAATCTTCCAGAAAAGCTGCAGTACAAGCCGTATCAAGTGGATGGTTGGAAACCCAAAGGGCCCATATCCGCATTTTCGGCGCCAACCATTCAGGAAAAGCCGCTTCAGGACACTTTCAGATGGATGGTTGGAATTCCTTTTTTCTTTGCAGTTATTCGTTCAATGCATCCGCCGCATCGGCACAGGCATCCAGGTCGAGCAAGTCCGGATCAAAGTCCTCTTCGAAATACCATTCCAGCCGCTCCCGATCCTCTCGTTTAAGTCGTTTCCCCGCGGCAAGTTTCGCCTGCAGTCCACACAATTCCTCATAGCCCCATATCCCCCCGCAATCCTCCGGTGGGCAGACCCTCTTGCCGCTCACGAACTTGATTCGCCGAGGCTCGCCTTCCTCATATTTTTCGATGACAAACATTCAGAAAGACAAGTGCACGATGCATAGCTTCCAATCTTCATGGACCTGAAGGTCGACTTCGCCTTCAAGTTCATCTTCAGCCACCTTCGATGTCATCTTCAAGACCCCCGCCGGCGACCGATTCCTGGTCGAAATGCAGAATATCGGTGACGATGACATGGACGACCGGCTCATCTACTATGGCGCCAGCCTGATCCACCGGCAGATCGAACGGGGAGATACCTCCTACCTGCTGCATCCGGTCTATGTCCTGTGCATCGCCAACTACCAACGGCGGCATCCGGGAAACGTCCCGGATGATAAACTGCTGTTCCGCTACCAACTGAATGAGAGTGAGGCTCATGAACGGTTCGGACATCAGTTGGAAATCTATTTCTTGGAGCTGCCACGGCTCCAGAAGACCTGGCTCAATACCGTAACAAACATGGAACGTTGGTGTTATTAGTTCCAGAAATTGTCTATCTTTGCGAAGGTTTCCGACGATGCTTCGGAATTCGAAGCTATTTTCCAGACCGCCCGGACGGACCAGCTCAGCGAGGAACAAATTGTCAAATACAACGAGTCTATGCTTACCGAATACGAAAAAAGGACGATCAGCCGGTATTACGAGAAAAAGCCTTGAATAATAAATAGGCATTGCAAGCATTCTTTTGTTATTTAGGGGTTCAAGCAGAATAAAAAGATGAATACACTCCTGATTGTGTTGCCGATCCTGACGGTCCTGATGTTCGACCTGGGCCTGACGCTGGAACTGAAGGATTTCCGGATGGTGCTGCAGCGACCGAAGGCGGTGCTGGTGGCCCTGTTCGGACAGATCGTGCTGCTGCCGGTACTGGCGGCGGGCCTGGCGATCGCATTCCGGTTGCCGCCGGTGTTCTTTATCGGCATGGTCCTGATCGCCTGCTGTCCGGGCGGCAGTTCATCGAACATCTTCTCCAAGCTGGCAGGCGGTGACGTGGCCCTGTCGGTGCTGCTGACGGCCCTGAGCAGCCTGATCACGCTGGTGACGGTCCCGGTGGTCATGAGTTGGGCGACCGGCTATGCCGGAGAGGCGGTCGGCATCTCGCTACCCGTCGGGAATCTTCTGAAGCAGAATCTTTTGCTGATGCTGGTCCCGGTGCTCCTGGGGATCGGGGTACATGCAGCCTGGCCCCGCGTGGCCGAGAAAATCGACAAGGTCCTGTCGCGCACGGCATTCCCGCTGCTCCTGCTGCTCGTTTCCATCTTCTTCGCCCAGCACTGGCGCACCATCCTGGCCAACCTCGGCATCCTCGGCCTCTGCGTGACCCTCCTCATCCTCCTGGCGGCCGGTTGTGCCGCCGGGATGTCGCGCCTCTTCCGCCTCCGCGGCCAGGAACGACGTACCGTGGTCATTGAAGTCGGGATGCAGAATGCGGCACAGGCCATCGCCGTGGCTTCCAGCCCCTTCATCTTCGCCAACAACGAGATGGCCATCCCCGCCATCCTCTACTCCCTGCTGATGAACATCGTCCTGCTGACTTACGTGGCCATCGTCCGCCGACGGAACAACGAAGCGGAATAATTGCTATCTTTGAGTGTACAAAATGGAATGATATGACACTCGAACAACAGATCCAGGAGGCCATCAAGGCCGCCATGAAAGCGAAAGACACCGTTTCCCTCAACGCCATGCGCGCCATCAAGGGCGAAATCCTCCTTTTCAAGACCGCCGAAGGCGGGGCCAAGGAAGTCACAGACGGGGACATCCTCAAGATGATCCAGAAACTCGTCAAGCAGCGCAAGGAGGCTGCGGAACAGTTCGTCGCCGGCGGACGTCCGGAACTGGCCGACAACGAACTGGCCGAAGCCGCTGCCATGGAGCAATACCTCCCCAAACAGCTTTCCGTCGAGGAAGTCGAGGCCAAGGTCCGCGAGATCGTCGCCCGCGTCGGCGCCACTTCGATCAAGGACATGGGCAAGGTCATGGGCGCGGCGAACAAGGAACTCGCCGGTCTTTCCGACGGACGCACCATCTCCTCTATCGTCAAGCAACTGCTGGGATAACGTCTCTGCAGTAAGTTTCCCGAATTAAAGAAGTTGAAGCGGTCTTCCAAGCATTTGGTCGACCGTTTTTTGAAGTATCAGAGGTATATCGGACTACCCGAATGCTCCTGACGTCCCGGTTTTGGGACGGCGCGAGCAAAATGGGCGGAAAATGCGCCTGACGTCCCAGTTTTTGGGACGGCGCGAGCAGAAGGATGGTTCCGGGCACATATTCAGGCTATTTTGTTCCCGGCAACTGCAAATAAGGCTGTCCGGGCACAAAAACCGGCTTTTCTGTGTCCGGGAATCAGAAAGCAAGGAGCGGACGGATGAGTCTGGGGCGATACTCAGCCGCAGCAGACAAGTTCTCCGCCGCCAGGCGGAGGACGCAGGATGCGAGGATGGACTGAGCCCCGACTCCTTTCCGTCCGCGACCGGCCAGCCACGCGGAACCTTTGCAGCAAAACGACCACAGAGACCCGTCCAGGTGCAAAGGTGCAACGCAAACAGGACAAATATCGAAATTTACGCAGAACCTTTGCAGCAAACCGGCCACAGAGACCCGTCCAGGTGCAAAGGTTCCAATCGCAGGAACGACACCAGACGAAGAAGAAAGGTTCCAACCGCAGGAGCTTCACCGGACAACCATCACAGACAAACGACCTGGCGAAAGAAGAAGGCGAAACAGGAAAGTCAAGGATAGAGAGCACGGGAACGTGAGGGCGAAACCGAAACAAAAGAACCAATTTTTTGGAGAATCGGGGGAAATGATTATCTTTGCGAAGATAGATTTGAATAATTCAAATTAACAACAATTAAAGGAATACAGATATGAAAAAGAAATTCAGATGCCTCGTTTGCGGATACGTCTACGAGGGCGAGAACCCGCCGGAGCGCTGCCCGCAGTGCAAGGCCCCTGCCAGCAAATTCGCGGAAATCAAAGATGAGGAAGGCAAGCCCCAGTGGGCCTGCGAGCATCACATCGGTGACGGAAAGGTAGAGGACGAAGAGATCATGGAGGCGCTGCGTCACGACTTCCAGGGCGAATGCAGCGAAGTCGGCATGTACCTGGCCATGTCCCGCCAGGCCGAGCGCGAAGGCTATCCGGAAATCGCCGATGCCTTCAAGCGTTATGCCTTCGAAGAGGCTGAGCACGCCGCCAAGTTCGCCGAACTCCTCGGCGAGGTCGTCTGGGACACCAAGACCAACCTGGAGAAGCGCTACCAGGCCGAGGCCGGCGC
>JAFUUB010000086.1 GCA_017483985.1 Bacteroidales bacterium
CTGCGGTACCCTCCGCGGCCTGATCGCCACCGCCATCAAGAACAAAGACGAAGTCGTCGAGTCCCTGGGCGAACGCATCCTCGGCCGTACCTCCGTCCACGACATCTTCAACCCGCTTACGGGCGAGCTGATCATCCGGGACGGCGAAGAGATACGCGAGGATACCGCCAACCAGATCGACTCCCTCCAGATCGAGCAGGTCGAAATCCGATCAGTCCTCACCTGTGAATCCCGCAAGGGCGTCTGCGCCAAGTGCTACGGACGTAACCTCGCGACCAGCCGCATGGTCGAGAAGGGCGAAGTCGTCGGCGTCATCGCGGCCCAGTCCATCGGTGAACCGGGTACCCAGCTGACCCTCCGTACCTTCCACGTCGGTGGTACCGCTTCCTCCGCTGCAGCCGACTCCTCCATCGAGTCCAAGTACAACGGTAAGCTGCAGTTCGAAGAACTCCGTACCATCCAGCGCGTGGGCGAAGACGGCTCCGTCCAGGATGTCGTCGTCAGCCGCATGACCGAACTCCGCATCATCGACGAGAACACCGGCATCACCTTCTCCCAGTACGACGTGCCTTACGGCTCGACCCTGTACAAGAAGGACGGTGACACCGTCGTCAAGGGCGACCTGATCTGCGAATGGGATCCGTACAACGCCACGACCATCGTCGAAACCGGCGGTACCGTCCGCTTCGAGAACATGATCGAGAAGGTCACCTACGTCGCCGAGGTCAACGAACTGACCGGCGCCGCCAGCGACAAGCTCATCATCGAAAGCCGCGACAAGACCAAGAACCCGTCCATGCACATCCTGGATGAGAACGGCAACATCCTGCGGTCCTTCAACCTCCCGGTCGGGGCCCATGTCCTGCCGTCCGACGGCCAGGTGCTCAAGGCCGGCGACGTGGCCATCAAGATTCCGCGTGCCATCGGCAAGTCCAGCGATATCACCGGCGGTCTCCCGCGTGTCACCGAGCTCTTCGAGGCCCGTACCCCGTCCAGCCCGGCCATCATCTCCGAGATCAACGGCGAAGTCGTCATGGGCAAGGTCAAGCGTGGTAACCGCGAGATCGTCGTCCGCAACAAGAGCGGTGTCGAGAAGCACTACCTGGTCCCGCTGACCAAGCAGATCCTCGTCCAGGAGAATGACTACGTCAAGGCAGGTACCCGCCTGTCCGACGGCGGCATCTCCCCGACCGACATCCTCAATGTCCTCGGACCGGTCAAGGCCCAGGAATACATTGTCAACGAGGTCCAGGCGGTCTACCGTCTGCAGGGCGTGAAGATCAACGACAAGCACTTCGAGATCATCGTCCGCCAGATGATGCGCAAGGTCCAGATCGGCAACCCGGGCGACACCGGCTTCCTCCCGGAGGAACTGGTCGACAAGTGGAAGTTCATGGACACCAACGACGCCATCTACGGCAAGTACTATGTCGTCAGTGCCGGCGGTTCCCAGAAGTACGAGAACGGTGACATCATCTCCGTGCGCGACATGCGCAACGAGAATGCCTCCCTCGAACGCCAGGGACTGGAACTGATGGCGGTCCGCGAAGCCCGTCCGGCTACGGCCAGCCAGGTGCTCCAGGGTATTACCCGCGCGGCCCTCAAGACTGACAGCTTCATCTCCGCGGCCTCCTTCCAGGAGACCACCAAGGTCCTTTCCGAGGCGGCGATCCGCGCCCGCGTGGACAACCTCGAAGGCCTCAAGGAGAACGTCATCAGCGGTCACCTCATTCCGGCCGGTACCGGTCTGAAGGAGTACCAGGACCTCGTCGTCGGCAGCAAGGCCGACTACGAAGCCGAGATGAGCGACCTGTAGCCAGGTGCTGTGAAAGCAGAAGGGCGGCCCCGTCGGGGTCGCCCTTTTTGTTATGAATCAAAGGATTAACCTTCTTTTTTCCGCAAGAAACACTCGATGGTATTCTCCATCAGGCAGGCAATGGTCATCGGCCCCACGCCGCCCGGGACCGGGGTGATGACGGAGGCCTTCGGCTCCACCGCCTCGAAATCCACGTCCCCGCACAACTTGCCGGTCTCGGGATCCCGGTTGACACCCACGTCGATTACGACGGTACCCGGAGAGACCATGTCGGCGGTCACGAACTTCGGCCGGCCGATCGCCACGACGAGGATTTCGGCCTCACGGGTCACGGCGCCGAGATCCTTCGTGCGGGAATGGCAGATGGTCACGGTCGCATGACGGTCCAGCAGCAGCTTGGCCACCGGCAGCCCGACGATCTGGCTGCGGCCGATCACGACGGCACGCTTCCCCTTGATCTCCACACCGGCTTCGTCCAGCATGCGGATAATGCCCTTCGGCGTGCAGGCCACCGTGCAAGGCTGTTTCATCCAGAGGGCCGCCACATTGAGCGGATGGAACCCGTCGACGTCCTTTTCCTTCCGGATGGCATTGATGATGCGGGCCTCGTCGATATGGTCCGGCAGCGGCAGCTGGACCAGGATACCGTCGACGCCGCCGTCGTTGTTCAGCGTGTCGATGATGTCCAGCAGTTCCTGTTCGCTGATGGTCGCAGGCTTGACGATGGTCGTGTTCCGGATACCGACCACCTCGCAGGCCTTGCCTTTTCCGCGTACATAGGACTGGCTGGCCGGATCGTCACCCACGAGGATAACGACCAGATGGGGCACTCGGCCGTATTTGACAGGGAATTCGGCCACCTGGGCAGCCATGTCCGCCTTCATGCGGGCTGAGAGTTCTTTTCCGCTGATGATCATGGTAGAAGGGTTTGGGTGCGCAAATATAGCCATTTTTTCGTATATTCGCAGGATCAAAAACCCATTGACCATGCGAGACTTGTTCTTAACCAATACCCTGACCCACAAAAAGGAACTCTTCGTCCCCATCCACCCCGGCCATGCCGGCATGTACGTCTGCGGACCGACCGTCTACGGGGATGCCCATCTGGGTCATGCCCGCCCGGGCGTGACCTATGATGTCCTGCAGAAACTGCTCCGGCACCTGGGCTACAAGGTGCGCTATGTCCGCAACATCACCGATGTCGGCCACCTGGAGCACGATGCGGACGAAGGCGAGGACAAGATCGCCAAGAAGGCACGGCTGGAAGAGCTGGAGCCCATGGAGGTCGTGCAGACCTACACCTTCCGCTACCATGAAGCCATGCGCCTGCTCAACGTGGCCCCGCCTTCGATCGAGCCGCATGCCTCCGGCCATGTCATCGAGCAGATCGAGACCATCAAGAAGATCCTGAAAGCGGGCTATGCCTACGAGAGCAACGGTTCCATCTATTTCGACGTCGAGAAATACAACAAGGACCACCATTACGGCATCCTGTCCGGCCGTACGCTGGACGATACCCTGGAGGGAACGCGGGCCCTGGACGGACAGTCCGACAAGAAGGCCCCCTACGATTTCGCCCTATGGAAGAAAGCGGAGCCGCAGCACATCATGAAGTGGCCGTCCCCTTGGAGCGAAGGTTTCCCGGGCTGGCACCTGGAATGCTCGGTCATGGGCGAGAAATACCTGGGCAACGAGTTCGACATCCACGGCGGCGGCATGGACCTGATGTTCCCGCACCATGAATGCGAGATCGCCCAGAATGTCGCCTCGCGCGGCACCGGCGGCGTCCACTACTGGGTCCACAACAACATGATCACCATCAACGGCCAGAAGATGGGCAAGTCGCTGGGCAACTTCATCACGTTGCCGCAACTGTTTGCCGGAGACC
>JAFUUB010000087.1 GCA_017483985.1 Bacteroidales bacterium
AGTCAACAAAAAACAGCGATATTGACGACAAGTCAACATAAATCAGCGATAAGTTAAATCCAGGTCAACTTTCTGCAGGGTTAATACGCCAAAAAAGTCAACCTAAATCAGGAAAAGACATGCCGTCCCATATACAGGGACGGCACGTTCATTTTTGCCCGATTTTGCACCTGCCGTCCCATTTTCAGGGACGGCGCGTACACCCAGGGCTTCTTACCGCGGCATCAGGGGGCCCATGGCGGAGGCCACCTGCTCGTTTTCGTCAAGCTTGAAGACCATGTAGTTCGGATCGGCCTGGGTCAGCGGGGTCCAGGCACCGGCCTTGGCACCGTTCGGGTTGCCATAGGCGGCGAAGTTGGTCCAGTTGGTGATCATCTGCTCGGCCAGGTCATAGTCGCCCTGGACGAAAGGACGCCAGCAGTAACGCAAGGACTTGAACATGTACCAGAGCTCAGAGGAGTGGAACGCGCCCTGGAGCACGCCCTCGCGGCCGTCGGTCGGGAGGCGGCGGGCGAACTGGTAGGCATAGGCCGGGATGCCGGCTTTCTCACGTTCGAAGCAGAACCGGTCGATGCCGGCGCCGAGCGCGCCCATGTCATCCAGCGTGCAGCCGATCATGTACGGAACGTTGGCGATCCGGCCCGCCAGGGCCGCCTGGTTGAAGGTCTCCGGATAGGCCCAGCCATCCACGACCGGGCTGCCGGCCACGCGCAGGAACTGGTGGGTCTCCTGCATATACCGGCGACTCAGTCCCATGAGTTCTTCCGGAGAGGCGGCACGCATCTTCTCGAGGGTATCGTAACCGGCCCAGTCCATCAGGGCCTTTCCGGCCTCCTCGCTCGCAGCCAGCGGAGTGCCGCCGAGGACCGGAGCATCCGTAATGCCGCCACCGCTCTGGATGATCGCACCGGCGATCAGGTCCTTGGACAGCGGAGAGGTCACCAGGGTCTGCACGCTCATCGCACCGGCGCTCTGGCCCATGATCGTGACATGGTCGGGATCACCGCCGAACTGGGCGATGTTGTTCTTGACCCACTTCAGCGCGGCGATCTGGTCCAGCATGCCGTAGTTGCCGGACACATGGTGCGGGCTCTCGGCAGACAGGGCCGGATGCGTCATGAATCCGAGCACGCCCAACCGGTAGTTGAACGTCACGAGGACGCCGCCATGGGCAGCCCATTCCTCACCGTCCATTTCGGGCTCGAAGCCCCAGCCGGCGGTGTAGCCGCCGCCATGGATCCACAGGGTGACCGGCAGTTTCTTGTCCGGTTTGCCGGCCGCAGGGGTCCAGACATTCAGGTAGAGGCAGTCCTCGCTGAATTCCGGATCACCGTCAAAGAAGAATTCCGGGGTATAACCGCCCGGGGTGTGCTTGGCCTGCCAGGCCGGGGCGCCGAAGGTATCCATGACCTTGATGCCGTCCCACGGGACGACGGGCTGGGGCTCTTTCCAACGGAGTTCGCCCACCGGCGGCGCGGCAAACGGTATGCCCTTGTAGACGGTCACGCCCTTGGTTTCGGTCGGAACGCCCTGGATCCGGCCGCCTTCAACGGTCAGGATCGGATACTTGGGTGCGCAGGCAGCCAGGCAGAGGGCTGCGGCGCAGAAAAACAGGATGCGTTTCATAGAGAAAGGGTTATTTGAAAAGTTTCGGTGCAAGTTCCTTCAGGTCAGCCCGCCAGGTGCCCCAGCTGTGACCCGCCTGGGCATTCTCCACATAGTCGTATTTCAGGCCGGCTTCGTCCAGGACCTTGAGGGTATTCTTGCAGTTGTTGTATGCGATATCCGACGGACCGCCCTGGGAGAAGACCATGAGTTTGAAGCTCTTGTTGATCTTGTCGATATTTTCGAAGACTTTCAGGCGGTTGGCCTCGGCCTTGGGATCCTGGCCGGGCGCAAAGGAGGAGCTCATGACCCAGACCCAGGAGAACATGTCATAATGCGGGAAAGCGACCTCCATGGTCTCCATGCCGCCCATGGATAGGCCGGCGATGGCGCGGCTGTCCTTGTCGGTCTTGACGGCGTAGTTGCTCTCGATGAACGGGATGATATCGGTCACCATGTCCTAGGCAAACGGCGGGACCTCGTTCGGAACGCCCGTAATGGTGCCCTTCGGCATGACCACCACCATCGGGACCATCTTCCCTTCGGCCAGGAGGTTGTCCAGGATCATGCTGGCAGCGCCGACACCCGGCCAGGAGGCGTCGTTGTCACCGCCGCCGTGGATCAGGTAGAGGACCGGAAGCTTGGCCTGGGACTTCTCATAACCGGCCGGCGTCCAGACGTGCATGCGGCGCATGCATTTCAGGGTGCGGCTGTAGTACCAGCGCTGGGCAAGGGCGCCGTGCGGCACATCCTTCATGGCGAAGAATTCGTCACCAGCGGGCTGGACTTTCAATAGCGCGCGGGTCTCCCCGGCCAGTTCGGATTTCGGATCGAACACAGGGACACCGTCTACGGAGAACTGATAGCGGTACACACCCGCGTCAATCTTGGCCACGCGGCCTTTCCATACGCCGTTTTCCTGCTTTTCAAAACGGATCGGTGCGCCATACGGAAGGTCACCGGAAACGGATACCTGCTCCGCCTTGGGGGCATAGATCTGGAAGATCACACGGTTCCCGTCGACGACGGTGGAACGGAGGGTGTCGTTGGGAGTGGGCTGACGCCGGAATCCCTGGGCGAAGGCGTTGCCGGCAACCAGCAGCGCCATCAGGAGAATCAAAGCTTTTTTCATCTTGTATGGTTTTGAGTTTTTGTGTCTTGCTTATGACAAATATACGGAATTTCCCGCGCACGGATAATTCGCATGTACAAAATATTTAGCCGAATGTTCAAAACGATTGGGTATACCGCGATTCCGCCGGAAATGCTTTGCCGATTGTTCAATTCGACAACCGGATGTTAGCGGGGTTTCCAAGAATGGATATTATTCCATAACTTTATACTGCAGAAATTATTAAACCACAATAATACTATGTACAAACCCCTTTCCTTCCTTGCCGGTCTCGCCATGCTTGCAGCAGCATGCGGGAATCCGGTCACGCCGCAGGACCGCCTGACGGTGAACGACAAGAAGATCAACGAGATCATCGCCCAGATGACCCTCGAGGAGAAAGTCGAGATGCTGCACAGCAAGACCAACATGTCTTCCGCCGGTGTCGAGCGTCTCGGCATCGCCGACATGCACTATGCCGACGGTCCGTTCGGCATCCGTGAAGAAGGCGTTCCGAACGGCTTTACCCCCGCCGGATGGAAACTTGACTCCGCTACCTATTTCCCGACCGGATCCGCCCTCGCCGCTACCTGGTCCAAAGACCTGGCCTACCTCTATGGTACCGGTATGGGCAAGGAAGCCCGCCTGCGTGGCAAGGATGTCATCCTCGGCCCGGCCGTCAACATCCAGCGCCTCCCCGTCGGTGGCCGTACCTATGAATACCTGAGTGAAGACCCGATCCTCAGCGCCGCCCTCTCCCTGCAGTACACCCTCGGTGTCCAGGATCAGGGAACGGCTGTCTGTATCAAGCACTTCGCCGTCAACAACCAGGAGACCAACCGCGGCAGCGTCGACGCCCAGGTCGATGAGCGTACCCTCCGTGAGATCTATCTCAAGCCGTTCGAGAGCGCGGTCGTAAAGGGTGGCGCCATGAGCGTCATGCCGGCCTACAACAAGGTCAACGGTGACTACTGCTCCGAGAATGAGCACCTGCTCAACGAAATCCTCCGCGGCGAGTGGGGCTTCAAGGGCTTCACCGTTTCCGACTGGGGCGGCACGCACAGCACCATGGGTGCCATGCTCCACGGCCTCAATGTCCAGATGACGGGCAGCAACTACCTTGGCAAGCCGGTCATCGACTCCATCGCCACCGGTGCCCTGACCGAAGACCTCGTCGATGAGAAGGTCCGCCAGATCCTCCGTGTCCGCTTCGCCATCGAAGCCATCCCGGACGATGTCGCCAACACCGAAATGACCTCCAAGCCGGAGCAGCAGAAGATCGCCTACCAGGTGGCCCAGAAGTCCATCGTCCTCCTGAAGAACGAAGGTGCTACCCTCCCGCTCAAGAAAGACATCAAGAAGATCGCCGTCGTCGGCCAGAACGCTGTCCTGAAGACCCAGAGCGGCGGTGTGGGCGCCGGTGTCAAGGCCCTCTATGAAATCACTCCGCTCCAGGGCATCCAGAAGCGCGCAGGCGATGCCATCGAGGTTGTCTATGCCCCTGGTTACAAGAACTTCCCGGGCCGTCGCTGGGGTCCCGCTCCGACCACTCCGAACCCGCTGGAGGCCGCCGCTATCGACGAGCCGGCCGATCCGAAACTCGTCGCTGAAGCCGTCGAGGCCGCCAAGGGTGCCGACGTCGTCATCTTCTTCGGCGGTACCAACAAGAGCATCGAGACCGAAGGTTCCGACCGTCAGAACATCAACCTCCCCGTCGGTCAGGAAGAAGTCGTCAAGGCCCTCTATGAAGCCAATCCGAACCTGGTCAGCGTCCTGATCTCCGGCGGTCCTTGCGACCTCCGCGTCCTCACCCAGTACTCCCCGGCCATCGTCCAGGGCTGGTGGAACGGTACCGAAGGCGGCACCGCCCTCGCCGAGGTCCTCTTCGGCGACATCGCCCCGTCCGGCAAGCTTCCGTTCACCTTCCCGGCCAAGCTCGAGGATTCCCCGGCCTTCGCACTCGGCAACTTCCCCGACAAGACCCAGGGTGGTGACCTGTTCACGATGATGTACCGTCAGGACCTCACCCGCGAGCAGCGCCGCGAACTGATGGAGAAACTTCCGAAGCCCGTGTCCAAGTACACCGAAGGTTCCCTCGTGGGCTACCGCTGGTTCGACACCAAGAACGTCAAGCCGATGTTCGCTTTCGGCCACGGTCTTTCCTATGTCGACTTCGGCTACGGCGCCATGAACGCCTCCGCCTCCAAGAAGTCCGTCAAGGTCACCTTCACCCTCACCAACAACGGTAACATGGCCGCTGACGAAGTCGCCCAGCTCTATGTCCGCCGCCTCGACTCCTCCGTCGAATGGCCATACAAGGAACTCAAGGCCTTCGACCGCGTCAGCCTCGCCGCCGGTGAGACCAAGACCGTCACCCTCGAAATCCCCATGGAAGACCTCCGCTACTGGAATGTCGATACCAACGCCTGGACGCTGGAGCACGGCAAACTCGAACTCCTGCTCGGCTCCGCCTCCGATGACATCCGCCAGAAAGCCGAAGTTACCATCTAGCTGACATCACAGCTTTTTTCACAAAACACAACATTGCACGGAGGCCGGGATACATTTCCGGCCTCCCTTATTCAAAAACGAATTATGAAAAAACCTCTCGCTCTCATCCCCGCCTGCCTCCTGCTGATGCTGTCCTGCGGGCCGCGTCCGGCCGCGGAAGTTGAAAAAGTCGACCTGTTCACCATCGTGGGAGACAACGGACTTCTGGTCGACGCCCTGGAAATCACGGTCAAGGACGGCCGTTCCCTCAAGGGACTCAAAGCCGAGGACTTCGACCTGGTCAACAACGTCTGCGGAACCTTCATCGACCCGGAAACCGGACAGGCCCCGGCCGACTATACCGATGACCGGATCACCGTCACCCGCAAGAAGAACGTCCTGCGGATTGACGCCAAGCCGTTCAATGTCAACGGAAAGACCGGAGAGCGCTTCCGCCGCATCCCCTGGGAACTGCATTGCGCCGTCGATTCCGCCCTCAACGTACGGGGTGACCAGATCAGCGGCGAGCGCCACATCGCGGTCCTCGACGACTGCATCAAGGGCAGTTTTACCTTCGCCGGCCTGACCCGCGAATACATGCTCTACCTCCCGAAAGACGAGAACGGCAATGTCATCCCGAACGTGCCGCTCATGGTCTGGCAGATCGGCGGCGGAGAGTATAACCGGGACATGATGACTGTTGCGACGGCCAACCGCTGCCTCGTTTCCCTGGCGACCGAGGGCATCCCCTGCGCCGCCCTGGTCTTCGCCATCGCCAACCCGAACTACTCCTACAGCGCATCCTTGTTCCCTGAGAAGATCGAACTGATCGACCGGAACAACGCGCTCCAGATGGCGTTCATCGACACCCTGATCGAAGAAGGGAAGGTCGACGGCAGCCGGTTGTACTGCGCCGGTGCCTCGAGCGGCGGCGGCTGCACCATGCGGTTCATGATGCAGTTCCCCGACCGGTTCCGCGCCGCCATCCCCTGCTGCGCCATGGACCCGATCGTACCGATCCATCAGGTGGAAGAGAAATATGAAGGCCAGTTCGCGGATGACATCACCAAGGCCTTCCAGGGGCAGGTCTACAAATGGAACGGAACCGACATGGCGCTCGCAGACATGGACACCGAGGCCTTCGTCAAACTCCCGATGTTCTTCGTCCATGCCGCTTCCGACCGCACCTGCAAGGTTGCGAGCACCTATTCCTACTTCGAAGCGCGCAAGCGTCTCGGTGCCAAGGATGACCACATGAAGATCTATTCCGACGAAGAGATGGCGGCATACGGCATTCCGGTCATGATCGCCCACTTCTCCTGGGTCCCGCTGCTGGACGATTATTCCGAGGGCAGCCCGATGCGCTGGATGCTGGCGCAGAAGTAATCGGTCCCTACACGACAGAAAAGCCCGCCGGAGCGATTCCGGCGGGCTTTTTCCGTTTTCAAGAGCCTCGTACTATCGGAACAACAGCGGCAGCAACTGCTGCAGGTTCCTGCGCCAGGAACGCCAGTTGTGTCCGTCGCCGGAGTCATAGTACGTGTACGGCATTTTCGCCCGGTCCAGGGCCTGCATGAGCCCCTGCGCGCTGCGCAGCGCCATGTCCTTGCTGCCGGCGCCGATCCAGAACAGGTCGTAACCCGTCTTCTTCAGCGGAGCGAGCTGTGCATCCGCCGCGTCGGGAGAACCGCCCATGATGCCGGAGCCCATGAACGCGATTCCGCCGAAGAGACTCGGATAATGTTCCAGGATGTACATTTCATACACCCCGCCCATGGAGACACCGCAGACGGCGCGGCCGCTCTGGTCCTTCCGGACGCTGTAATGCGACTCAACGAAAGGAATGATGTTGTTGACCAGGTCGTTGACGAATTCGCCGCCGCTGGCGCCCTGGGGCGTCCGCATCAGTTCGAAATGGCTTTTCGCACCCGGAATCGGATTCAGGATGTGCGGACCGGCCCACTGGTTGGGCATCGCGTTGAGCAGGACGATGACCATCGGTTCTGCCTCCCCTGCCGCGATCTGATGGGCGGCAATCTGCGGAAGACGTCCCATGTCGACCCAGGTGTCCTCGTCGTCGCCGCCGCCCGGGATCATGTACAGGACCGGATAGGTCTTCGAAGGATCGTAACCATCCGGAACCCAGACATTCAGATGCCGGCGGCCGCCATACTGTGGTGACATGTACCAATTGCTGACAAACGAGCCGGACGGTACATCGGCAAATGTCAAGTTACGGCTTCCTTCCCCGGAAATCAGGAAGGAGTTGAAATACTCGGAGTAGTTGCAGACCAGGTGCAGGTTGTGCGGATCCAGCACGCGGACGCCGTCCACCTCGAAATAATAGTAATAGAAATCGGGGGCGAGGTCGCGGACCGTCCAGGTCCATTCACCGTTCTCCCCGCGTTCCATGGCAACGTTGCCGCCCAGGTTGTATTCGTTGACGCCGGGCAGGAAGTCTCCGTACACGCGGACTTCACGGGCGCTGTCCGCCTTCAGGTGGAAGGTGACGGAAGTGCCGTCGACGATGGGTTCATACCGGCTTCCGGGATACTGGGCGACCGCAGGAACGGTCAGCAGCAAAGCGACGGCTGCAATGAGGATCTTGTTGTTCATATGAAAAAGAGGTGGCGGAACGGCCGCCACCTCAAAGATAAGAATTTCAGCGGGGAAAAGAATGGATTATCTGCCTTCCCAGCCCTTGTTCTGGGTCATGCCGTCGGACTGCTTGTTCAGTTCGATATAGGTATAAGGGATCGGGAAGAGATCGAATTCGATTTCCTTGGTATCCTCAGCCCAGCGACGGATGTTCGGATAGACCTCGGCACCCGGACGGGCATGATACATACCGTAATCCCAGATACGCTTCTTCCACTCGTCCGGCTTCATGCGCAGGAAGGTCGCCCAGCGGAACTCTTCGTAGAGCAGCTCACGGCCACGCTCGTCAAGAATCGTGTCGATGGTAACACTTCCGAACGGCTCCGCGTTGGCACGTGTACGGACGGCATTGACGGCCGCGGTCGCACCACTGGTATCACCGCTGCGAAGCAGGGCCTCGGCGAGGAGGAAGTAAGCCTCGGCGGAACGGGCGGCATAGCGGGAACGGTAGAAGTTGACATACCGGCCGAACCAACCAGCCGGCTGGGTCATGTCATAATCCCACACGCTGAACGGGGTCTCCTTGTACCAGATCGGGAAGAAGATACCGGAGAGCTCCGGCGTGGAGTGGTCGATATATTCCCAGCCCAGTTTCTGCTCATAGTAGTCACTGTTCTCGTCGCAGCAAAGGAATTTGGTCATGACGGTAACATCTTCGATGTAACGGAGATCCTTGCCCAGAGAGTTGTTATTGTGTTCATCATCCCACATGGTGTAGGAAGCGAACCAGGTCGGCGTACTCTGCGCCCAGCCGGTACCACCGAGGAAAGCCGGACTCATCTCACCACCGTATTTCTGGGAGAAAGCCTTCCAAGGACCAGCAGCCACATCGGGATTGGACTGGTTCTTATATTCCGCTGCCCAGGTGTAGTCCTGGATGGCAGGAGTCAGGCCGAGGGTGCAGTTGCGGCGGCCGCCGTTGACATTATACTGTGCATAGTTCGGAGCGGAAACCATGACCCACACGGCCTCGGTATTTGCCGGGCTGATGATGTTCTGGGCCACGAAGAGGTCAGACATCACATTGCCCTGGAGGTATTCGTTCGGAATGCCGTTCTGGCTGCCGGAAGCACCCGGGACACGGACGCCGAAGCGGTTCTTCATGAGCGGATGGTGCTCGGTGACCTCACGGGCATACTTCACTGCCTCGGTGAAATCCGCATTGCTGTTGGCATCCACGCCACGGGCCAGATAGGCCTCCGCGAGGTACATGGCGGCTGCACCCTTCCCGGCGCGGCCGTATTCCGTACGGACATCCCAAGGAAGGACATCGTATGCGGCTTTCAGGTCATCGATCACGGCACCGTAGGTCTCGGAACGGGTGGCACGGTCATATCCCCAGTTCGGAGTCTCGACATACTCGAGGACCAGCGGAACGCCGCCGAACAGTTCACCCAGACGGAGATAAGAGATACCACGGAGGAAATGGGCCTCGGCGGCGACGCGCGCTTTCTCAGCGTCGGAAGGCCATTCGACGGCATCCATTTTCAGCAAGGCGAGGTTGGCATAGGAGATGACCCGGTAGAACTTGTCCCAAAGGCTCTTCGGCAGGCTGGAAGAAGTGGACCAAGCGGCCTCGAAGTTGCTCATGTGGGAACCGGCGCCCAACTGGAACTTGTTGTCCGTCATGTCAGTACCGGTGGAAGTGTTGTAAGCGAGACCCTGACCCCAGTCGTTCGGGAAGAAGAGTTCCTCGAACTCATAGTAACCAGTCAGCAAGGTATTGAGTACCTGGTCGCTCTTGTCATAGGCGTTGGCGATGGTAAGTGCGGCCTTCGGTTTTTCCGTCAGGAATTCCTTGTCAGATTCGCAGGAGACCACGAAACCACTCAGAAGGACGGCACTGGCAAGTCCAATGATATAATTGATAGTTTTCATTTTCTTACGCAAATAACAATGATGATTAGAACGTTACGTTGAAACCGAGCGTGCAGGCACGGGGAACACCCATACCGTAACCGGAACGGTTCTGCGGATCACTCATTTTCCAATGAGGGGCAATGTAGAAGAGGTTGCGGCCGGAGAGGGTCAGGCGGGCGCTCTTCACACCGATCTTGTTGGCAAGCTTGGAGAGATTGTAGGAGACGGAAACGTCCTGCAGGCGGACATGGCCATAAGAATTGTAGACCTGGTACTTGCTCTCATTGACATTCGGGGCCGGATAGGTGTTGTTCGGCTCCTGCTTGGTCCAGAACGGGATGTCCCATGCAGTACAGGCGGCAGTCGTATCGAAGGTCACATAAGCGAAGGTGTTGTTGGCAAGGCCGTAGCCGTTGCCGCCGAAGATACCCTGGATCAACATGTAGAACTGCCAGTTGCCATAGCGGAGGGTGTTCGCCCAGGAAAGGCGGAAGTTCTCATCGGAGGAACCGAGGATCTTTCTGTCTTCCGGAGCCGGGTTCGGAGTCTCGTTTCCATTGGCGTCCAGGAAAATCGGACGGCCTGCATAGGTACCCTCCTGATAGATGCCGTGGTTGCGATAGTCGAAGATGACACTCAGCGGCTCACCGAGGAAGTAACCCTTCACGACATCGTCCTGACCGTCACCGTAGAGGTCGACGAGTTTGTTGCGGTTCAGCGAGAACACGAAGTCGGAAGACCAGGTAAGCTTGGAGTTCTTGACATTGACCGTGGTCAGGTTGATTTCAACACCCTTGTTGTCGACCTGGCCCATGGTGGCGTCCTGGGAGTTGATACCCGTCGTCATGACCGGGATCGGACGGTTGAAGATCTGGTCGGTCGTCTTGGAATAGTAGGCGTTCAAGTCGATGTGGATACGGCCCTTAAGGAAGTCAGCCTCGAAACCGCCGTTCCAGGAAGTGGTGGTCTGCCAGCCGAGGGAAGGGTTGCCGAGCTTGGAAAGCCGCTGGCCCCAGTGGATGTTGCCGCCATAGTAGTTCGGGATATTGCCGCCCTTGGCCACCGCGATGGTGGAGAGGGTGCCGTAAGGAGAGAGGGTCTGGGCTCCGTTCTTACCCCAGGAGAGCTTGAGCTTCAGGAAGTCCAGCCACTTGATGCCTTTCATGAACTCTTCGTTGGTCGCCGTCCAGGCAGCACCGAAGGCCGGGAAGTTACCCCACTTCTTGTCCTCACCGAAGACAGAGGAACCGTCACGACGGAAGGAAGCGTTGAAATGATAGGTGTCACGGTAAGAATAGATCAGACGGGCCAGGTAACCCACGTCGGTATGCAGCGAATAAGTCGGATTGGTGATCGTTTTGGAGTCGGCATTCGCCAGACCGTACCAGCCGGTGATGGTGTTGCCGGCGGCGACGAAACCGGTACCGGTCTCAGATTCACCGGTGGATTCGGCACTGTCACGGGTATAGACCAGGGAGGCGCTCACGTAATGCAATCCGAAGGAACGGGCATAGGAAAGGATGTTGTCGATCACCCAGTTCTCGGAGAGGGAGCTGGAGATGGAGCCGTTCGCATTGGACAGGTTGTAGTATTCGGGAGTCTGGCCGATACCGTCCCAGTCGTTCGCCAGGAGGACCGGAGTGATGTCCTCGTGGGTGAAGCTATAGTTCTTGGACTGGACCTTGGTATAGGATGCGTTCATACGGAAGTTCAGGCCCTGGACCCAAGGAATGTTGATGCTGACATAGCCGCCGAGGTTGAGGTTGAAACGACGGTTGTCCTTGTCGCGGGCGTACTGGGTCTCCCACAGCGGGTTGACAGAAGAGTTGTTGACACCTTCGACATAGTAACGGAGGGTCTTGCCATCCTTCAGATACGGCTCCATGTACGGAGACTGCTTGAGGGTGGTGCTGGCAGCGACATGGTCATCCTTGGAGTTGGTATAGGCCATGTTGGCGCCGATCTCGATGCTCTTGTTGATATGGGTGCTCAGGTTTATCGAGACGTTGTTGCGGGCGAACTCGTTGCCGACGACCATACCACGCTGGTTGGAGCGGCCGAGGGAAACATAGTAGTTGGAATTCTGGGTACGGCCGGAGAAGCTCAGGTTGTAGTTCCGGGTGTAACCGGTCTGCATCACCATGTCATACCAGTCGGTGGTCTTGCCGGCATCATAGTTGGCCTTCTCGAGGAAGGACATCCAGGAGGTGTCGGTCAGGTCGTCCACACCCAGGCGGGCGTTGCGGTATTTGATATAGTTCGCAGGAGAGAGGAACTTCTGGCGATAGGAAGGAGCGGAGAACTGGTGGGAAGTGGAAAAGTTGATGGTCGGCTTCCCTTCCTCGCCCTTCTTCAGGGTAATCATGATGACACCGTTCGCGGCCTTGGAACCGTAAGCGGCCAGGGAGGTTGCATCCTTGAGGACGCTGATGGATTCGATGGAGGTCTGGTCGATATCCTCGAGGTGACCGGTGAAGATCACGCCGTTGACAACGAGCAGCGGTTCTTCGGAAGTGGAACCGACGGAGCGGCGGCCACGGACGCGGATGCTCGCGCGGGAACCGACAGACTGGGATTCAGCACCCATGTTGACACCGGACATACGGCCACGGAGCATGTCGGAGACGTTGCTCAGACCGAGGTCGGCGACCGGGGAATCCTGCATCTTCATGACGTCCACGGAACCGGTGAAGTTCTTGGCACGGGTGGTACCGTAACCGATGACGACGACGTCATCGAGGATTTCCTGCGCGATGGACAGGCGGATGGTGAGGTCCGTCTTGTCGCCGACGGTCACTTCGACATCGTCGTAACCGACGCTGGAGACGACCAGCACATCGCCGGTGTTGCAGCTGAGTTCGAATTTGCCGTCGATGTCGGTGGCGACACCATTGGTCGTACCTTTGACCATGACAGCAGCGCCGATGACGCCCATGTCAGTATCATCGATAACGATGCCCTTGACGACGACTTTGTTCTGGGCGAACAGCAGCGGAAGGCTAAGGGCGAACCCGCAGACGACCGAGGCCAATCGCTTGAGAAGTTGTTTTTTGTTCATCTTAATCGTGTGATTAATTGAGGTTAATAATATGGTTGTAGTGTTTGATTGATTATCTGCCAATACACCATCGCAAATTTATGCAGAATCACGCCCATGCATGCCATGATATAGAAAGTATGTTTGTTCCCATGTTAAACGATACAACCCAAACGACAATCAGATATGCAGAATGTTAAAATCTGTCTATATTTGTACAGAAACGATAACGATTGTCATGAAAAAGATCCTGATTCCAGTCTTTCTGTTCCTTTTTCCCCTCCTTCACGCGCAGAACGCACCGATGCCCAGCCAGGACCACCTGTCCAATCCGCTGGTCAGCTGCATGACGGAAGACGGGTCCGGCAACATATGGATCGGGACATCCCGCGGACTGAACAAGTACAACGGAAGTTCCTATATTGTATATTATCAGGAAGAGAACGGGCTCCTCGACGATTTGATCACGTCCCTGTGTACCGATGCGGACGGGACCTTGTGGGTCGCCACCGGATCCGGCATCCAGGCCATCCGCCGGAACAAGGTGGATCCAACCATCCAGATCCGGTCCAACCGTGTCAGTCATGTCAGGGTCTGGGACGACGGCCATCTGCTGTTTTCCAACCGGGAAGGGTTGTTCATGGCTGACAAAAAAACAGGAGAGATCCGGCCGGTCTATCTGGACCGCCGGCTGCTTTACAACCGGTTCCTGATCACGTCGGACAGGCATATCTGGATCCGCAATCTCAGCACGGGCAACCTGATCGTCCTCGACTCCGGGTTCCGGATCTGCCGAGAATTCCAAATCAGCGGTCACGACATAGCCGGCGGTTACGAATATCCCGGAATGGGGATATGTCTGTTTACGTCTACCGGAATCCTGTGCTTTGGGCCAGACGGGACCCCCGCGCAGTTGCCACAATACCTTACGGACCTGACCAGGGGCCGGAACGTCCTGTTCATGTGCGGTGACGATGAAGTCACCTTCCTGGGTATCCATAACGAAGGAATCTTCTCGGTCACGGGCGGCGAAGTCCGGAAGGAATGGGAGTTCGAGACACTGGGCGATACCGGTCAGCACATCAGTTTCGTGACCCAAGACAACCTGTGGCTCAGCAAAAGCGGACAGGAACTGTCCAACTATTACCGCCACATGGATGAATACAGCATCCAACGTCCGGCTCCCTTCTCCGCAGATGCGCTCAACATGTTCTATCCGCTCGGGAACGGATATATCCTGGTCATTACGAACAAGGGCGTTTTCCGCCAGCATATCGGGTCCGGATCCTATACGATTCTCAAAGGTGACGGCATCGATGGGAACGACAAGTTGGGCATCACCTTGCGGGACAGGTTCGGGAACCTATGGATCCAGCATAATTACGAAGAACTCAGACGCTACACCGTCAAGGGGGACCGGCTGGAACTGGAGACCTGGTGGCAGATCGAGCCGACCAACTCGATCTGGGATGATGCAACCGGGAATGTTTACCTGCTCCAAAGCACGGGGATATCCTGTTTCACGCAGGACGGACGCCGTCGGGAAATCACGACGACAAGTCATCCGGAATTCTGGTTCTGCGGACAGTTCGAGTCCGGGAAAGTCTATTTCCTTTCTTCAGACGCAATCTGGTTCCTGGACGACAACTTCAGATTCGTCAAGTTTGAAACGGATATACCCGAACCCAGCTGCATCTGGGAAGATACCCGGGGGGAATGGTGGATCGGAACCCGGCACGCCGGCATCTGGCGCTATTCCCCACAAGAAAACAGCGCCCGGCAGATCCATATCGGCGGCAGCGATGTGGACCAGAGTATCCAATCCATCCGCGGAGACCAAAACGGAACAGTCTGGGCATCATCCCGGTTCGATTATATCCAGATAACGGAGAAAGGAGAGAAAATCCGGATCCTCCACAATCCGGATCAGGACCTGATCAGCAACAACACCAACAGTCTCGCCGTGACGGAAAACGGAACGGCCATTTTCGGTACTCCAACGAAGTTCTTTTTCTTCCCGTCGGACATCTCGGACATCCAACCGGACATTCCCCTTTCGCTGGACGGTCTGACCATCAATGGTGAAACCACACTGCGGGACATCTCGGGACCGGTCACGCTCGACCACCGGACCCACCAGTTGGTTTTCTATTTCTCCGGGAAAAACTTCAATCCCGCCATCCAGCCCAGTTACCAGTACCGGCTTGACGACTACGACGCTGAATGGGTGGCGGCAGGACAGACCCTCCAGGCCCGGTACTCCCGCCTCCTGCCACGCCGGTACACGTTCCGCGTCCGTGTCCAGCAAGCGGACGGCGACTGGGATCCCGACGAACAGAGCATCCCCATCCGCATCAAGCCCTCGCCCTGGGTTTCCTGGCAGGCCTTCCTGTTCTATCTGCTTCTGCTGCTCGGACTGGCCTTCTTCGCCATGCAACAGTTCATCCGCTTCCGGATCAACCGCGAAAAACTGGAAATCACCGAACAGGAGAAACTGCTGGTCGAACAGATCAGCCAGGAGCGCTCCACGTTCTTCACCAACGTTTCCCATGAATTCCGGACGCCGCTTTCCCTCATTTACGGCCCGATCCGGGAACTGGAGAAATCCCCCACCCTCTCGGAGAAAGACCGCAAGCTTGTTCGCATGGCGGAACGCAACTCCGAACGGATGCTGCGGCTGACTGACCAGCTGCTGCACTTCAACCAGAGCCAGTCCAACCGCGACATCTTGTCGCTCATCCGCACCGACCTGGTCGTCCTGCTCCGACAGATGTTGAAGAATTTCGAGTACATGTTCACGCAGAAGGACTTGCGCGTCACCACCGAACTGCCTCCGGAGATGATTGTCTATTGCGACCGGGAAAAGGTGGAGCGAATCATCTTCAACCTCCTCAGCAACGCCGTCAAATATACGCCGGAACATGGAGAAATCACGGTTTCCGCCGTCACGGAAGGGACGGAGGCCCGGATTTCCGTCGCCGACACCGGTATCGGCATCAATCCTGAGAAGCGGGACCGGATCTTTGAACGGTACGAGCGGCTCGGCGAGCAGGTCGGCGGCACCTTGCCGACCGGTTTCGGCATCGGCCTCAACTACGCCCGCCACCTGGCCGAGGTCCACAAGGGAGACCTCTCCGTCATGGCGAACGAACCGATCGGATCGATCTTCACCTTCGCTTTCCCCTATCGGAAAGAAGATTATGCCGAAGCGTCGATCTGGGAAGAGGAGGCCGCATCCCAGCCGGCTGAAGCTACCGCAGAGGGAACGGCAGCGCCCGCCGGGGACAAGACGGGAGCCAATATCCTGGTCGTGGAAGACAACGCCGACATGCGGGAATACATCCGCGGTTTCCTGGGCGAGTCTTTCCATGTCACCCTCGCCGGCGACGGAGAAGAGGCATGGAAAGTCATCCGGATCAGTGCTCCGGACCTCGTCGTGAGCGATGTAATGATGCCGTTCAAGGACGGATACACGCTCTGCAAGGAACTCAAGAACGACCCGGATTTCTGCCATATTCCGGTGATCCTCCTGACCGCCAAGGCCGATAGGGAGTACCAGATCCAGGGCCTCGGCCTCGGCGCCGACGGATATCTCGGGAAACCGTTCGATCCGGCTTTCCTGACAGCGCTGGTGAACAACCTGCTGGCCAACCGCAGGCGGTTGCAGGGACTGCTGGCGGACAGGACATCCACGACGCAGGGAGACGTCCCGGAAGAAGGGATCACCCCGCAGGACAAGGCCTTCCTGGAAAAATGCTACCGCATCATCGACGAACACATCGGAGAAGAGGATTTCGGCGTCACCGTCCTTTCCATGGAGATGGGCATGAGCCGCACCAGCATCTTCTCCAAACTCAAGTCGCTTGTCGGCCAGTCTCCGCAGACCTTCCTGACCAACTACCGGCTCAACCGGGCCATGGAACTGCTCAAGGCACACGAGCTCAATGTCAGCGAAGTGGCCTACAAGGTCGGATTCGGAACGCTCACCGGATTCTCCCGTGCCTTCAAGAACAAGTTCGGCATCCCGCCAAGCCAGGTTTAGCGTCGTAAACAAATTGCACAATAAAAAAGCGATTCGGTACAGCGGCTGCAGGATATATCATCGATATTTGTATCAAACATATCGTTACGATGAAATACCTGAATGCCTTTCTGATGCTCACCGCCGTCCTTCTGTCTGCGTGTGGAGGGAATGCTGATCCAGACAAAGAAGAAATCGACGAGATCCTGACCGCCAAACCGATCATCAAGAAAAACATGTCCGTGTCCAGCACGGCCATGAGCAGGAGCGTCCAATACAGCATCTGGCTGCCGCCGACCTATGACGAGGCCAAGAAATACCCGGTCCTGTACCTGCTGCACGGCTATGAGAAAGATCCGGCAGACGCCCACAACAAATGGCTCAGTACCGATTCCTACTGGGGCTACGCCAACGGAGGCAACCTCAGTTCCATCGCGACCCAGTATGTCCGCGAAGGGGGCGTCCCGTTCATCATCGTTACGCCGAACTGTCCGAATGATTTCTATCGCGACAGTCCCGGCGGAGACCAGTACGAGACCTTCTTCGTGGACGAATTCATCCCCCACGTCGAAAAGACCTACGGCGGCAACGGAAAACGGGCGATCGCAGGCCTGTCCATGGGCGGATACGGCACGCTTTACCATGGTTTCCTGCACCCGGACATGTACACCGTCATGTATGCCATGTCCCCTGCGACCAGCATCGGCTGGTTCGAGCCGCAGCCGACCTTGGAGTCCCTTGTAAAACTGAACGCATCCAAGGAACTTCCCCAGATTACAATCGAAACGGGCATCGATGACACGACCGTTACCCTGACATCCGTCCAGGAATTTGTCGATAAAACAAGGGACTTGGGCGTCACGGTCGATTTCATCACCCGCAGCGGCGGCCATGACTGGACCTTCTGGCAGGAATGCCTGCCCAAGGCGCTCAAGAAAGCCGGCGATTCGTTCAAGTAGCCCACCCTGCCATCCTTGCTGAAGGGTGGCGCCGCTTTCCCGGGAAAAACGATGCCACCCTGCGTCATTTTGATGCAGGGTGGCAGCATTTGGAAGAATCGGTAAGGATTACTTGAAGAGCAGACGGGCGAAGGTGTTGAGATACAGACGCCAGTTCTTCCAGACATGGGCATCCTCGCTCACATACAGGGTGTGCGGCATGCCGAGTTTGGTCAGGTGCTCGTCCAGGACCTTGGAGCCGTTGTAGGCGCCCGTGTCTTCCTTGCCGACACCGATCCAGTAGAGCTTGTAACCGGCCTTCTTGATACCCAGGAGCTGGTTGTCCAGTTCTTCAGTCTCACGGATACCGCAGCTCAGCGGGCAGATGTAGGAGAACACGCCCGGATAGTTCAGCGTAGCGGAGGTGGTATGGCCGCCACCCATGGACAGGCCGGCGATGGCACGGCCGTCGGCCTTGGCGATCGTACGGTACTCCTTGTCGATGAACGGGACGATTTCCTTCACGAGGCTGTTAACATAGGCATTCTGCACGCCCTGCGCCTTTCCGTCGTTCGGGAGCTTGAGGGTCTGCGCGGCACGCTGGTTGGCATTGCCGTTCGGCATGACCACGATCATCGGCTTGGCAAGACCCTTGGCAATCAGGTTATCCAGGATCTGGACCGCACGTCCCATGGAAGGCCAGGCCTCTTCGTCACCACCGCCGCCATGCAGCAGGTAAAGCACCGGATATTTCTGCTTCGGGTTATTCTCATAGCCGTACGGCGTATATACGGCCATGCGGCGACGGATACCGAGCGACGGACTGTCATACCAGCGATAGGTCAACGTACCGTTCTGGACCTCAGATTCATAGTAATTCTCGCTGCGCTCGCCGGGGATGAACAGCATGTTGAGATAGCGGTTGCCGTCGCGCTGGACCTGGTTGTTGCGGGGATCGTTGACCGCGACGCCGTCCACGATGAAGTTGTAGGTATAGATTTCCGGTTCCGGTGCATCCATGGTATACTCCCAGATACCGTCCTGGACCTTCTTCATGTCTTCAGCACCTCCGTAGGGATTGGCCATCCAGTTACCGGAGATCTGGACACGGGTCGCATAGTCGGCCGACAGCCGGAAGGTGACCTTGCCGTCCTTGACCTCAGGGGAAACGATCGCCTGCTGCTGACGGGCGAAGTTGGCCAGTTCCTGGCCGTTGGCCGCCAGCACGCTCAGTGCCGCGACCGCGATGATCGTAAGGATTCGTTTCATATAAAAAAGAGTTAAAAGTTTTAGTATGCGTAAGATACGGAATTCTTCCGATATCTACAAACGTACACGCTTCTTCAGGCGGATGTCCTGGCTGGAGGCGCCGATCTGGATCTTGGCTTTCCTGCCGCTGAACGCCCACTGGTGCGCCTCGCTGTCCCACAGCTTCAGGTCCTCGGCCGGGACGACCAGTTCTACGGTCTTCTTCTCCCCTGCCTTCAGGGCGATACGGTCGAACCCGCGCAGGAGCTTGGCAGCGTCGTCATTGGCGAACTGCGCATACAGCTGCACGACCTCCTCGCCGTCGCGGCTGCCTACGTTCTGCAGGTCGAACCGGAAGACGAAGTTGTCCCCGTCCTTGCTCACTTTCAGCCGGGAATACTTGAACTTGGTATAGCTCAGGCCATAGCCGAAGGGGAAGATCGGCTTGCCCTGGAAGTACATGTAGGTGCGGCCATGGCGGATGTCGTAGTCCAGCAGGTTCGGAAGATCGAGGATATCGGACACCCAGGTCTGGGTCGTGCGGCCGGCCGGATTGTAATCGCCGAAGAGCACGTCGGCCAGGCCGTTGCCGAGTTCCTGGCTGCACTGGGTCAGGTGGACGATGGCCGGGACATGCTGCGCCGTCCAGTTAATCGCAAACGGGAAGCTGCTGATCAGGGCGACCACGGTGTTGTGGTTGGCCTGCCAGACAACCTTGATCAGGTCTTCGGTCTCCAGCTGCAGGCTGCGGCGGTCGAGGGCCTCGCGGCCGTCACCGGCCACGGTACCCATGGCCCACGGGGCCTGGATGGACTGGGCGCCCCAGTCCGGGCTGGTAGCCGGATGGTTACCCACGCAGACGATGCAGATATCCGCCCATTTGGCGACTTCCTGCGCCGTTCCGTCGGAATCCCAGCGCTGGAAACGGACTTCCACATCTTCCTCTGCCACGGCATTCTTGATACCGTCCAGCGGCGTCACGGTATAGGTCGGGAGTGCGCCGTACCAGTCTTTCAGGACCGCTTCGGCACGGTTGCCGAGCACAGCGATCTTCTTGACCTTCTTCTTGTCGATCGGCAGGATGTTCCCTTCATTCTTCAGCAGGACGACAGACTTCTGGGTCACCAGGCGGGCCTTGTCCTTGAATTCCTGGCTCTCCCAGGGAGCAACCTCCCCGTCAAACTCCATCTTGTCATACGGGCACTCCGCATCGAGCAAACCGAGCTTGAGCATAGTCCGCAGATTGCCCTTGGTACGGGCGTCCAGCAGCTCGTCGGAAATGAAGCCAGCCTCGTAGGCGGTCTTGACCTGCTGGAAGTTGGAGTCGATGAAACGGGTCAGGCCCGCATCGAGGGACATGCCGATGGCCTCGTTGATGTCCTTGGCATAGTGGTGGGCGCTGACCATGAAACGCAGGGCGCCGGCATCATTGACGATGGTACCGTTCATCCCCCACTCCTTGTTCAGGATGTCCTTGATGAAAGGATTGGCCTCGCAAGGGATGCCGTTATAGCGGTTGTAGGCCGTCATGACGGACTGGGAGCCCGCCTTCGCGCCTTTCCAGAATCCATAGGAATAATACTCCCGGAACAGTTCCTCGTCGAACTGCGAATCGGTTCCGTAACGGTTGTCCTCGTTGCTGTTGGCCAGGAAGTGCTTCATCAGGGCCGCACCCCGCCAGTAGGTCGGATCGTCACCCTGGATACCCCGCACCTCGGCAGCGACCATCTCGCCCACCAGGTACGGGTCTTCGCCGAAACTCTCTTCGGTACGGCCCCAGCGCGGATCACGCGCCAGGTCGGCATTCGGCGCCCAGAGGATCAGGCAGTTGCGCCCGCTCTTATGGGAATAGTAACGGGCCTCGTAAGACATGACGTCACCCACGATGAACGCCATTTCCCGGTCCCAGGTCTCACCGATGCCATAGGCCTGCGGGAAGGCGGTAGAGTTGACCATCCGCGGCGGCAGAGGGGTTTGCGGCATCTGCTGCCGGTTCTGCTGGCCCTGGCGGTTCTGCTGCTGGCCCATCATCTGGAACTGGCCGGCGAATCCCAGGTTCGGCAGCTGGTTGGAGCCGCCGCGCACGATGCCGTGGATGGCTTCCGTGCTGCCCGGATTCGCAATCCCCAGGCGCGGGACGCCCTGCCCCACGATGGTCGCAATCTTTTCATCGACCGTCATCAGCGAGACGGCGTTGTCCAGCCGCTCCTCTTCAGACAGTTTCGGATCCTGGAACGGATACTCATAGGTCTGTGCCCGAAGGACCGGCGCAAAGCATCCCAGCATCAAAACAATCGATACAATGATTCTTTTCATCATAACAATACTAATTTGTGGATTTAGGAAGGAATCGGTTATTACAATAGTTCTTGACATCGTCCCACCGGTAATACGGGCCCTGGACGGCGGTCAGGGCAGGGATCAAGGTCTCACGCTCATTCACGAGGAATTTCACAAGGACCGGACCGTTTTTCGCCTTGTAAAAGATCATCTGGAGATTGGCAGCAAACGGGCAATACCAGGACGGCAGCCACTGGGCAGCCGCTTCATCTGCCGACAGCCGGTCCCCGACGCCTTCCAGTCCGAGGTAACTGCAGAGGCCGAGGAAGGGCCAGTCATGGCCGAACGTCAGGTCCGCTGCCCGGTGGCTGACACCGGAAATGACATCATCCGCCTGCCGGAACAGGACGTCGGCCAAGTCTTTGGACAAAGGCATCCGGAGATCACCGTTCAACGCTGAATTGCATTGGTTCAGATAGTCATTCAGGAAGGTCTGTTCATGGAAGCGGTACACATCCGCAAAAGGAAGATACCGGAACAGGTTGTCATTGACATCAAACGCTTCCGCTGTCCTCGCTATGGCAAAGATGCAGAAATGGAAGAAGTATTTGTCCTTGACATATTTTTCCGCCGCCTGGGGATCCTTGAAGAGGGTTTTGAAAACCGTCGTCGAATCCGGGAGCTTGCGGTAGTTCCTTTCTGCCAGTGCAGCCTGAGTCCGTTTCGTGATGTCCCCATCTGCCGCCTTGGAGATATAGGCCATGTATTTCTCGCCGGTATCCAGGTCCAGTTCCAGATCCGGTTGGATGGCCCGGAGTTCGCCGGTAAAGCCGTTCATGGAGACGATACACCGCGGAGTCGTACTGGATACGGCACGGATCTGCTTGCTTCCCTTCTTGAATACGGACGGGAAACGCTTGTACATCCGAGCGGCCAGCCGTTCATGCTCCCGCACGCCACGAGGGGTCAGGCGCCCGTCCATCTCATTGTACTGGCCGGACAAAAAGATCGTTTCATGCAAGAGGGAATCTCCGGCCGAAGTCAGTTCCACACCACCGGCACGGGCACTGTCAAGGACACTCCGCACCAGATCAAAGGCATAGCTACCCCATTCGGAACGCGCTCCATGCCGACCGTAATGGCTGATATAGAAAGGTTTGTATCCTTTCGGAGCCTTGGTATCGACCACGGGAAGGAATTCATACGCATGCGTATTGAATCCGGCACGCTGGGGGTAGGCTTTCAGAAAGTCCGCCATCACCGGACTCTGCGGCTGGGCATAAGCTGCCACGAACGTCATGGCAAGGATGACGATTGTATAAAACTTTTTCATTCTCGAATGATAAAAACCGGTCCGGAGCGTGCTCCGGACCGGTTACAAGGATGAAACTGACTACCAGTCCGTCACTTCGGTGACCGTACCATTCTCCAGTTTATAAACAGGAGAATAATTGTAGTAGCCCTGATTGAACGTATTGTCCAGCTTACCGGATTTATAATGGCCGCCAATGGCTGCGATCCGGATGTAGTGCGGACGATTGTACTGGAATTCCTGCGCGTTGGCTGCCAGCTGCGTGTCCACGGAGAGGGACACGGTCTGCTTCTCGGGAGACAGGTTGCTCTTGCTCGCACCCGGATCCTTGCTGCAGTAGTTGGCGGACTGACGGACGAAACGGTCCGGATAGACGCAGAGTACGACGGAACCGATGTTATTGACCTTGTCGGACGGGAAACCCGGTTCTACGGTGCAGGTCGCATTGATCTTTTTCGCAGAAGCGTCATAAGAGATGTTCACGTTGGAGATCCGGAGATAAGGCGTCACTTTGAAATCCTGGACATTGTTTCCTTTCTTTACCGTGAATTTGACAGGCTCCGCATAGAAGTTGGCTGCCAAGGAATTCATCTCATAGTCTCCTGCAAAAACGAGGGTGTTCTTGTAGGTACCGTTGTTCTTGATCGCCCAGCTCTGGGCCACCTTGTTGTCCCATCCCAGTTCATAGACGGACAAGGGATTCCCCTGTTCGGACTGGATGGTCTCGCCGGTCACGGAATCTACGATCTTGCCTTCGATGCTGGCATCCCAGCCATCCTGGTTATCCAGTTTGAACCAGTCGCAGGAGCAGACCAGCAAAAGGACGGGAAGGAGATATACTATCTTTTTCATATGCATAAGCTTCTTAGATTACTGCTCATCAATCGGGTTCGGAGTGAGGTCATTGATATCGTAATGCGGAATGCCCTTGTAATAGCTCAGATTACTGAACGAGGCAAGCCCCTGACGACGGTCAATGTCGTAGCCGTACTCATTTGCACGGACGAAGATATACTTCGCCTCGTTGTCAAGCAGGACGACGATGGGAATCAGGGCGTGCTTGCGCCCGGCCGTCGGATTGTCCTTGAGGTCCCGCTCCTGGTTGAAGAACGCCCTGCGGCGCCACAGCGTGGCCGGATAATCGTCTTCGAAAGCGAGTTCGATACGACGCTCCTTCAGGACATTCTCCAGGGAAGCGTCCCGCTGGTCCTTGAAGAAGGCACGACGGCGGATCTGATTCAGGATGGTCTTGGACTGTCCGGCGTTGGTACCGCCCTTTTCCACCATGGCCTCGCAGTAGTTCAAGAGGATCTCCGTATAGCGGATGTCGCACCAAGGAGTCTGGGAATAAGTATTGACCTTATTGTAATCCAGGAATTTGCGGAGGCCGAAGCCCGTCGTGTACCAGGAACCGTCATTGGTATTGCCCATCCAGAAGAAAGCAGAGAACTGATCCCGAGTGGCACCGCCCAGGGCATAATAGGTAACCCCGTTCAGTTCCTCGGAAGGATTGGATTCATCGTAGATGGCCAGTTCGCCGTCGCTTTTCCAGATACCGCCCTGGATGTTGATGTCCATGCCGCGGAAATGGATACCGGGATAGACGACGGAAGCCTTGAAGCGGGCATCCTTGTTCGCAAAGGGATCGTAAGGATGGTCATACTTGATGAAATCGGTCTTCTTGATGGCCGTCTTTCCGACAGTCTGGGAAGGAGTGGAGACATAGTCATTTTCCACACCGTCTGTACGGGTCTTGATGGTACCGTCCACCGCACCGAAGGAGGCATCGTAGTTGTCATAGGCATCCACCATGTCCAGGGTCACGTTATAGCGGCCCCATCTCCAGATCTGGGTGATGACCTCACGAGTCTGGTAAGGAGAGTTCTGCAGGTCGAAATAACCGTTGGTATCGGAGCTCGTGCCGGTCGCATAACTGCGTCCGAAAATGAACTCTTCGTCATGACGGGCCAGGAACAGGTCGGAATAGTTCTTGATTGCCTCGTCAACATTGGCCGGTTCCGGCATATACAACGAGAACTTACCAGAGTCCATGATCTTCTGGCAGGCATCGATGCACTGCTCGTAATACTTGTCCGCATCGCCGGGTTCCATATAAGTAAGTCTCTCAGAAACAGACTTATAGGAACTTGCGATGGCCGCCTGATTCCAGTATTTGCACAAGGATGCAGCCCAAAGGGCGACGCGGGACTTCAGACCCAGTGCAGCCCATTTGGTGGCACGGTAGGCACCGGATTTACGTTCGGACGGGAGTAAGTCGATGGCCTTGTCCAATTCACCCAGGATGAAATCCCAGGTCTGCTTTTCCGTACTGCGCGGAATATAAAGACCCTCATTCTTGTCTCCGTCGAACTTGTCGTCCAGCGGTTCGGTCACGATCGGAACGCCGCCATATACACGTGCGGAACCGAAATAATAGTAAGCACGGACGAACAGCGCTTCCCCCAGGAGATTATTGTACACATCCGCGGAGATGGAGCCTCTGTCCTTTGCCTTGCCGATCTCAACGATGAACGTATTGACATCACGCATGATGGTATAATCCCAGAAACCGGATACACCGCCGCCATAGGCATTGTTGCCATTGGGATCGTTGCAGTCCGTGGCATTCGGGGTGCTCTGCTCACCGGCAGCGTATGCACCCATCGGGATGTTGACATACAGGTTGGCCATCAAGCGGTCCAGACCGGCCTCACTGGAAGTGAGGTCAGCAGCGGACATCTTGGACAGGTCTCCCTCAAGACCGTCAAAAATCTTGTCGCAGGAAACAAAGGCCAACGCAGCAACGACAACGATAGAAGAAAGTATGGTTTTTTTCATGATTGCTACGGATTAGAAGTTGAGACTGGCACCGAGGCTGAAGTTCTTCATAAGCGGGGCACCGGCCGTACCGAGATAACTGTTCTGCTCACGCTCAGGATCATACGGTCTCAGGAGCTTGGTACAGAAGGTAAGGAGGTTCGTACCGTTGGCATACACGCGCATGGAGCGGATGTGGACTTTCCGGAGGAAATCCGCGCTGAACGTATAACCGACCTCAAGGCTCTTCAGACGGAGGAAGGTTCCGTTCACAAACGTATAAGGCTGGTTCTTGCGGTACGTAACGTTGGAAGATGTATCGTAAGCGGAGGTGGCGTAAGCGAGCGCCGGCCAGTATCCGGAGACCCATTCGGTCTGGGGATCGAACGGATCCGCACCGTATTTCGCCGTATGCCAACGATCCATATGGTTCTCATAGAAGGTGCCGTTGCGGCCGTAACCCATACCGCCGGAAAGACCCAGGTTCTTGTTCACCAGGGTGGCGGCGTTGAAGGTCAGGTTGAAATCCAGGTTCTTCCACTTGCCGGAGAACACGAGACCAAACTGCAGCGGCGGGTTCGTCTCCCTCCAGGTATAATAGAGGTCATTGCTGTCGATGATACCATCCTCGTTCCGGTCTTCGATCTTGTACATGCCCGGAAGCAGGTTCTGCATGTTGCCGTACTTGATGTTGTAATCGTTGATATCGTTCCACGAGGTGAACTGGGGATTGCCGGACATCCAGTGATAGGTACTGGCAGAACGGGCGTTGGACCAGCGGCCGACCGTATTCTTGGCATAGTAGTCAGCGGAAGAATTGTAGATGGCCGTCTTCTCGCTCTCCTTATAGGTAGCCCGGTCGCGGGAATAGGTAGCCGTCAGCATCACCCGGTAATTGAAGCCGCCGATCTGGTTGCGGTGGCTCAGGCTCAGGTCGATACCCACATTTTCGCTCTTGTCCAGGTTCATGCGGGGAAGGCCGATACCATAGAAATCCGGGACGGTCGCCGTGGAAGCAGCGCTGATGCCGGAAGTCTTTCTCCAGAACCAGTCAACGCTACCGCCGATCAAACCCCTCCAGGCCTCGAAATCAAAACCGAAGTCCATCATCCGGACACGTGTCCAGGAAAGGATCGTTTCCGGAGTGGTGTGGCTCGCGTAACCGATGAGGGCGGACTTGTCGTCGAAGACATACTTGCTGGTCGTAGAATAACCCGCCAGATAGCCATAGGCAGAGCCCTGGGACTGACCGGTCATACCGTCTGACCAACGAAGTTTGAAATTGTTGACCTTCGGAAGGATGGCCTTGAAGAAAGGCTCCTCGGAAACACGCCATCCCAAGGAATAGGACGGGAAGAAGCCCCAACGATGACCCGGAGCATACAGGTAGGTACCATCATAACGGCCCATCAGTTCCACCAGGTATTTGCCTTTGTAATCGTAATTCATGCGGCCTACATAACCGGCAGAAGCGCTGGAAGAACGGGTACCGCTGTTGGAGTCCTCCGCCTCGACACCCTGGGAAATGGTATCATGGGTATAGAAATCGAGGTACTTACGGCTGGCGCCCAGCGAACGGATCGTGTTGATGGTCGCTTCTGCGGCGACGGTCGCATTGATATGGTGATCCTGCGCAATGGTCTTTCCGTATGTAGCCTGGATACGGCCGTAATATTTCAGATACTGGTTCCAACTCTCGGAGTAGGAAGGTTCATCCTTATTGTCCTGGGCGTAGATGTCCGTATCCCAATAATAGAGGTGGATCGGAAGGATCAGCTGGCTGTTCTTCCTCTCGACGACATCGAAGGCACCGGAAGCCTGCAGCGTGAGGCCCTTGAGGAAAGGAGCCTCATACTTGAGGTCCAGGTTGTTACGCATCGTGATATCCTTATCCTTCTTGGAACCGGCGACTTCCGGCATGAGGAGCGCGACGATGTTACGTTTGCCGTTCAGTGCCCAATGGTCCGGATTGTTGAGGGGATGGACCGGGATCGTACGGTCGGCATCCAGCACATAGTGGAGGGCGTTCTGGACTGTGTTACCCCAAGGCATCTGCTGGTTCGTGAAGGAGAGCTGCGCCTGATAGCTGAGGGACAGCTGCTGGGTAAGCTTGGTCGTGAAATTGCCGGTGAAGCCGTAGCGATAGTAGTCGCCCGTATTCGCCTTGTAGATGGCGTCCTGGTGCGTATAATTGGCACTCAGGTAATACTGCGTCTGCTGATTACCGCCGCGGACCGAGAGGTTGTGGACCTGGGAGAAAGAGACCTTCTTGTAAACAGCGTCGAAATAACTGAAATCCACATAGCCGTCATCACCGTTGCGATAATGCTCGATGAGTTCGTCAGAATACAGGACCGGCCGTCTTGAGTTGCGATAGATTTCATTGGTCATCTCCAGATACGTGGCGACATCAACTTCTTTCGGAAGCGCCGTCGGGACGCCGAAGGTAAAAGTATTGGAATAGCTGATGCTGGGAGCGCCGATCTGTCCCTTCTTGGTGGTCACCAGGATGACACCGTTCTGGGCACCGAGACCGTAGATGGAAGCGGAAGCATCCTTCAGGACGGTGATGCTTTCGATATCTTCCGGGTTCAGTTCGCCGAGGGCAGCCGTCGAAGAGGAATTGTCATCCACCCAGCCATAATACTGGCGGCTCCTGGATTGGCGGGCGACACCGTCGATGATGACGAGCGGGGCGCCATAACCGCGGAGGCTAAATTCCTGGTCGAACCAGCCCACGTTACCGGACTGCTGCCGGATCTGCAGGCCAGGGACCTTTCCCTGCAAGGCAGAGACGAGGTCGGCCTGCTTGGTAGCGACGATGTCTTCCGCCTGGATGTTCGTGATGGCAGAGGTCAGGGACGCCTTTTTCTGCGTACCGTAACCGACGACGACCGTTTCCTCCAACGTTGTGCTTTCCTCCGCGAGGGTAATGGTCAGGGATGAAGAAGTGGCTTTGACCTGAAGCGTCTCGTACCCGATGGCCGAGACGGTCAGATCAGCCCCCATGGGAACCGTAATGGTAAAGTTGCCATCCAGATCCGTCGCTGCACCGTTCGTCGTGCCTGCCTGCATGACGGCGGCACCTATGACCGGCTGGTTGCCCGGATCGATGACCTTTCCTTTCACGGTAATCGTGTTCTGCGCCAAAAGCGACGGCATGCACAGTAAGAAACTGCACACAATCGAGGCCAGGCGCAACAGGGATGAGTGTTTCATCTGGATCATACGATTAATTTTAGATTAATAATGAGGTTGGTGTGTTTGGTTTTAGTTTGTGGCAGCCTGAGCCGATATCTCCCGACAGCGGCTCATCCGATGATTCTGTTAACCCAATAATTCGAATCATTCTAGCGCTATTCTGTACATTGCAAATTTCGGGATTCCGCCCCCGTTCGTTTGTGCCCGGCTAAAAAAAGGCTGTTCCCGTTGTAAAACGTTTAGATTGAATCATCAGCCGATTGTGCAGAATGAAAAAAAAGGCTTAACTTCGATTCGTGACAAAGAAAACCATCCTCTCATGCTTCAGCCTGCTGCTGGCATTGTTTCCCGCTGCAGGCCAGGTACCTATCAACCGTGCCTTGCAGCCGGACCACCTGTCGAATCCGCATGTCAACGTCCTGGTCGAAGACGAGGACGGATTCATCTGGGCCGGGACGGGCCGGGGCCTCAACCGCTACAACGGCAGCACCTTTACGTATTATTACCGGGAGCCGGAAGGGCTTTCGGATGACACCATCACGGCACTGCTTCCGGACTCCCGAGGACGGCTCTGGGTCGGAAACGGCAACGGAATCCAGCTCATGGAGGCGGGCCGGATCGATCCGGCCTTCGTCTGCAAGACGGGCATGGTCTGGCACATGGAGCCTCTGGACGAGGGCCATCTGCTGTTTTCCAACCGGAACGGTATCTTCCTTATGGACAAAAACACCGCCGGGATCCAGCCGGTATTCCAGAACCGGCGTCTGACCTTTAATTCCTTCATCCTCACGTCCGACGGTTATCTCTGGATCTATGACTACGGCTCCCTGCTCATGACGGTTTTGGACAGCCGCTGGCGACTGGTCCGGGAGTTTTCCCTGCAGTCCATCGGTTCCAGCTATCCCGTGGAAGGTCTGGACCACGACGTCTATTATCCGTCAGCCCGTGGCCTTTCCCGATACAGCAGTGACGGAAGATCCCTGGATGTTCCCGAGCCGCTACGGACCCTGACGCGGGACAAGGTGGTCGTCTTTTACCTGAAAGAAGGCCGATCGCAACTGGTCGGTATCCAGGGAGAGGGTATTTTTGAAATCCTTGCAGATGGAGAGGTCATCCAACGCTGGAGCCAGGAAAGGCTCAACGAACCGCTCTCCTGCCCTCCGCTCCTGACCGACACCAACCTGTGGCTTTCCCAGACAAAGGAAGACCTTGTCAACCTGTTCCGGAATACGGAGAATCATTTCCTGGACCTTCCGCCGCAGTTCGCCGCACACATGCTCAACGGTTTCCACGTCATCGGCGATAATGAATTGCTGGTCTTTACCAACACGGAAGCCTACCGGCAAGATGTCCTTACCGGCAAGATCACCCGGTTTTCCGGTACCGGACTGCAAGGCAGGGAAAAGATCGGGCTGACGTTTCAGGACAGGCTCGGGAACTGGTGGATCCAGACAAACAACTACCAGCTTGGCAAGTACCGCCTGTCCGGGAATCGGATGGAGCTCCTGCAGCAATTCGCCATCGAAGCGACGAACTCCCTGTGGGACGACGCTTCCGGGAATGTTTACTTTCTGCAAGAAGACGGCATCCATCGCATCCTGACCGACGGCAGCGAGGAAATCATCCCGGCCGGAGCTTGCCCGGAATTCTGGCATTGCGGACAATTCCGTTCAGGAAGGGTCTATTTCATCGCTGACGATGACATCTGGTTCCTGGGAGAAGAGGGGCGCTTCTATCCCTTGGAGGCCGGCGTCCCTTCCCCGAACTGCATCTATGAAGACACAAAGGGGAAATGGTGGATCGGCAGCAAGAGCGACGGCCTGTGGCAGTACAACGTGTATGAACGGAAGACCGTACGGATCGACTTGGGCGACAATACCGACCCTTGCATACGAAGTCTTTCCGGAGACCAGGACGGGAACATCTGGGTGGCCCTCCGGTTCGACTTTCTCCGGATCGATGCCGAGGGGAATGTCTCGTTCGTAAGCAGTCCGGACAATGGCATTTCCACAAACTATACCAACAGCGTGGCTGTCATGAAGGACGGGACGGCGGTTTTCGGATCGAACTTCCGTCTTACCCGCTTCCTGAATAACCGCAGCCAGACGGTTTCCCCAGGGAAACCGATACCCCTTTCCCTGGACAATGTCTTCGTCAATGGAAAGCTCACTCCCACGGAAGAGTTGAGCCACCTCAATTACCGGACGGAATACATTGCTTTCTACTTTTCAGGGAAAAACTTCGATCCCGATTTTACCCCTGTTTACCAGTACAAACTGGAAGGACACGACAAGGACTGGTCTCCCGCAGGTACGTTCTTACGGACCCGCTATGCCGACCTCCGGCCCGGACACTATACCTTCCGGGTCCGGGTCCAGCAACGGGACTCGAGCTGGAGCCCGGACGAATTGACCGTGCCGGTCATCATCAAACCCTCACCCTGGCTGAGCTGGCCCGCCCGGCTGCTCTATTTGTTTGTCCTTGCCGGACTGGGCTGGTTGCTGATCCACCAGTACATCCACTTCCGGATCAGCCGCGATAAACTGGAAATCAGCGAACAGGAAAAACGGCTCATTGAGCAGATCAGCCAGGAACGGACGACCTTCTTCACCAATGTATCCCATGAATTCCGTACACCGTTGTCCCTGATCTACGGTCCGGTCAAGGAACTTTGGAAATCCCCCACCCTAACGGAAGGAGAACGGCATCTGGTCAGCATTATCGAGCGGAACTCCGAACGCATGCTTCGCCTGACCGACCAATTCCTTCATTATAATCAATCGCGGACGAATCGGGACACCCTTACGGTCATGCGGACGGATCTGTCGGTGCTGCTGCGCCGGATGCTGCGGAATTTCGAATACATGTTCCGTCAAAAGAGCCTCCAGATTTCCATGGACCTGCCGTCCGAGCTGGTCGTTTACTGCGATCGCGAAAAAGTGGAAAGAATTGTCTTCAACCTGCTCAGCAATGCGGTTAAATACACCCCCGAACACGGCGGAATCCAGGTATCCGCCGCTTTGACAGAAGGGCTGGCTACTGTCGAGGTTGCCGATACCGGCATCGGGATTTCTCCGGATAAGACGGAACGCATTTTCGAACGGTATGAACGGCTTGGAGAGCGGGTCGGCAATGATATCCCCTCGGGCTTCGGCATCGGGCTCAACTATGCCAAGCACCTGGCCGTCATACACAAGGGAGACATTCGCGTCCGGCCCAACGATCCGATCGGTTCAGTCTTTACCTTCACCTTCCCCGCAGACAAGACGCAATATTCCCAGGATACCGTCTGGCAGGAAGAAAACGCCGAGACTTCCGAAATCATTCCCGCAGTACCTGAGGTCACGGACGGAAAGAAAGGCAGTTTGCTGATTGTCGAGGACAACGCCGACATGCGGGACTATATCCGGGACTTCCTCAGCGACGATTTCCAGATTACCTTGGCCGGCGACGGAGAAGAAGCCTGGCACCTGATCCGCATCAGTGCACCGGACCTGATTGTCAGCGACGTCATGATGCCTTTCAAAGATGGGTACACGCTCTGCAAGGAAATCAAGAACGACCCGGAATACTGCCACATTCCCGTCATCCTGCTGACCGCCAAAGCTGATATGGACAACCAGCTCCATGGACTCGAACTCGGTGCAGACGGTTATCTGGGCAAACCCTTCGACCCGGCCTATCTGCATGCCTTGATCCACAACCTGTTGGCTAACCGGCGTCGTCTGCAGGGCATCCTGTCCGAACAAACGGCGACAACCGCCCAGGTCGATACCGGCATGTCCCCGCAAGACAAAGCCTTCCTGGAACGCTGCTGGAAGATCATCGAAGAACACCTGTCGGAAGAAGACTTCAATGTCACCATGCTTTCCATGGAAGTCGGCATGAGCCGCACCAGCGTCTATACCAAGCTGACGGCCCTGACCGGACAGTCCCCGCAGGCGTATCTGACCAATTACCGGCTCAACCGGGCCATGGACTTGCTCAAGGAGCATACCTGGAACATCGGAGAAGTCGCCTACAAAGTCGGTTTCAGCACCCACACCGGCTTCTCCCGCGCCTTCAAGAACAAGTTCGGCGTACCGCCCAGTTCCATATAATTGAAACATCCGGGACAATTATTTAGCGATTGAGCATAGTTTCGCAGGCGGACTATGCCTAAATTTGTAATGTCCAACCTACCAGGCACAACCCTTAACACAATAACACATATGAAAAAAATCCTTTCTGTCATCGCGACGCTCTGCATGGTTGCAGGCGCGCTGCACGCCCAGGAACTGGCGAACTTCAACTTCGGCGGCCGCGGCCGTCCCGTCGTTTCCCCGGAGATCCAGAACGACTCCATGACCTTCCGTCTGAAGGCCGACTACGCCACCTATGTCAAGCTCAGCGGCTCCTGGATGCCGAACCCTTACGGCGGCAGCATCGACATGGTCCGTGGCGAAGGCAACGTCTGGGAAGTCAAGGTCCCCTGCCCGCGTCCGGAAATCTACACGTATAATTTCATCGTGGACGGTGTCTCCGTCAACGACCCGCAGAACATCCTCGTCCAGCGTGACGGCACCCGCTTCCTCAGCATGGTCATCGTCCCCGGCGAACGGAGCGAGAACTACAAGGAAGCCAACCAGCGCGGTACCGTCAGCCACCCGTGGTATGACAGCAAGATCCTCGGCATCAACCGCCGCCTGACCGTCTACACCCCGTACGGCTACGAGACCAATCCCAAAAAGAAATACCCGGTGCTTTATTTGTTGCACGGCGCCGGCGGTGATGAGGAAGCCTGGTCCAGCATGGGCCGCGCCGCCCAGATCCTCGACAACCTGATCGAGAAGGGCCTCGCCGAACCGATGATCGTCGTCATGCCGAACGGCAACCCGGGCCAGCAGGCCGCCGGTACCCTGAACCTCCCCACCAAGCAGGTACGTGAGCAGGATGCCTATGTCAAGAGCCTCGTGACCGAGATCGTCCCGTTCATCGAAAAGAACTACCGGGCCATCCCGAAGAAGGCCTCCCGTGCCATCGCCGGCCTGTCCATGGGCGGCGGCCACACCACCCGCGCCACCATCCTCTATCCGGACATGTTCGACTACATCTGCCCGCTCAGCTGCGGTATCCGTGAGAGCGACGAGCTCGACGCCCAGCTCCAGGGCATCAAGAAGGCCGGCTACAAGCTCTACTGGGTCGGCTGCGGCACCGATGACTTCGCATGGCCGGGCACCCAGGTCCTCGACAAGGCCCTCGAGCGCAACGGCATGCCGCACACCATCTATGCCTCCGACGGCGGCCACGTCTGGTTCAACTGGAGACTCTACCTCAACACCTTCGCCCGCCTGCTGTTCAAATAGAGCCGTTTAACTGGGTCAACTTCTTTCAGGACACCGCGCGAGCGTGTTTTGCAAGTAATTGACAATCAATCACAACCGCATAAGGCCTTCGTCAATTTGGATGAAGGCCTTTGTTATAATGAGGCTATAATCAGCCATTTGCGCAACACGGAATTAATACGTATCTTTACAGGGCAATCACTACCCAATATGAAAAAAACCATCGAAATTCCCCTCCTGGTCGGCTCTGCCGGCCTGGCGGCCGTCGGGGCCGTTACGGGATGTAACTCCCAAAATGACAACGGAAAACGGATGAACATCGTCTACATCATGTGTGACGACCATTCGTTCCAGACCATCAGCGCCTACGGCCATGCCCTGTCCCAACTGGCCCCGACCCCCAACATCGACCGGCTGGCCGCCCAGGGCATCCGCTTCGACCGGGCCTATGTCGAAAACTCCCTCTCGACGCCGAGCCGCGCCTGCCTGATGACCGGCCTGTACAGCCACCAGAACGGCCAGACCATGCTTTCCAACGTCATGGACTCCACGGTCACCTTCGTACCGCAGCTCATGCAGGCGGCCGGTTACCAGACCGCCGTCATCGGAAAATGGCACATGCTCTGCGAGCCCAAGGGGTTCGATACGTTCCGGGTGCTTCGTGACCAGGGAGAATACTACAATCCGGTCTTCAAGACCCCCGAGTCCAAGGGCCAGTACATCCGGGAAGAAGGGTATACGACGGACCTGATCACCGACCATGCCATCGAATTCCTGGAAA
>JAFUUB010000088.1 GCA_017483985.1 Bacteroidales bacterium
AGCCGCTGATCGACGAGTATGCGCCGCTTTCCCACGTGCGCGCGGACGCTCCGCCGATCGTGATCATTTCCGGCGACCGGGAGCTCGAGCTCTATGGCCGCTACGAGGAGACCGCCTACTTCTGGCGGCTGCTCCGGATGGTCGGGCACCCCGACGCCACCCTCTACGAACTCCAGGGCTTCGGCCACGGCAACATGGCCGATCCCGCCGTCCAAATCCTCAAAGACAATGTCCGCCGTATCCTCCGTGCCCGCAGCCGTTAGGCGACTGGTCCTCCTTATGCTGGCGCTGTGCCCCCTGGCACTGCGCGCGCAGCCGGTGGACACGCCGGCCTACAGTTCCACGGCCGAAGACATCGCGCTGGCCCAGCTGGTCATGAAGGACCTGGGCGCGCATGCCGGGGCCGAGGACAGTCCGGCGCTGATGGTCCGGGCGGCCCGGCAGCTGTTGGGCCAGCCCTATGTGGCGGGGACCCAGGAAGGCAGGGAAGAACGTCTGCGCATCTACCTGACCCGTACGGACTGCATCCTTTTCGCGGAGACCTGCCTGGGCCTGGTGCGGACGGTGCAGCGCCGCGGCGCCGCCGCCAGCTTCGAAGACCTCGCGCAGACGCTGAGGCTCTCCCGTTACCGCGGCGGCATCGTGGACGGGTATGAATCCCGCCTGCACTACACCTCCGAGTGGATACGGCAGGGCGTCGCTAACGCCCTTTTCCGGGATGTTACCGCGGACCTGGGCGGGATCGCCGACACGCGTCCCATCTGCTTCATGACCGCGCATCCCGACAGCTATGCGCCCCTGAAGGGGGAGTCCGGCTACGCGCAGGAAAACCGGCGGCGCATCGCCCGGATCGAAGAGGAGATCAGCCGCATCCCGCGCTGCTACATCCCCCGGGAGAAACTGCCGGAAGCCGAAGGGCAGATCCGCAACGGGGATATCCTCTGCTTCCTCACTTCCATCGAAGGGCTGGACTATTCCCATGTCGTGATCGCTTACCGCGAGCATCCGGGAGACCGGCTCGGCTTCATCCACGCCTCCACGGCCGCGCGGAAGGTCGTCATCGAGCCGCGCACGCTGGAAGAGTATCTGCGTGCCAATAAACGGATTAAAGGGGTTACGGTGCTGCGGGTGTCCGAGTAATACTGCTGCCGGCCCTCCGATCGCCGCCAGGCGGGTGTTGGAAGATTCTTCCTGCCCGTCTGGTCGTTTTTTACTCATTTTCCTTCCCTTCCTGAAAGATTCTACCCGCTAAAAGGAAGAAAATCCTTCCACAGCCCGGCAGCTATCCCCTTAAATTTGCTGCAGACAAACTCCTATTAACCATTTTAAAACACTACCTATGTCAAAAAAGAAAACAAGCCTGCGCTGGAGCAAAGCGTTTATCGTTTTCTCCATGGGTTTACTATCCTTTGCCGGTAGCCCCTTCCTGTATGCCGTCGACGGGGGTGTCGTCTTGGACCAGACATCGAGAAAGACGGTGACCGGTGTGGTAAAAGACGCGTCCGGCAATCCGGTTATCGGTGCCGGGATCCTCGAGAAAGGCTCTGTCACCAACGGCGCGGTTTCCGACTTGGACGGCAATTTCTCCATCCAGACCTATACCGGTGCCGTGCTGGAGATCTCCTGCATCGGCTACAAGACGGTCAGCGTGACGGTCGGCAGCGGTCCGCTTACCGTTGTCATGGAAGAAGACTATGAGTCGCTGGACGAGACCGTAGTCATCGGCTATGGCACCCAGAAGAAACGTGACCTGACCGGAGCTGTAGCATCCGTCTCTGAAGAAGCATTTAACAGCTTGGCCATTACCGACATCACCCAGGCGCTTGCTGGACGTGTCGCCGGCCTGGATATCACTTCCGGCGGTGTCGATCCGGGTGCTACCGGTTCAATCCTGATGCGCGGTCACCGCTCTTTCAAGGCATCCAACGATCCGCTCATCATCCTGGACGGTATCACTTTCGGCGGTTCGCTCAATGATATCAACCCTTATGATATCAAGTCGATGGACGTCCTTAAGGATGCTTCTTCTACGGCGATTTACGGATCCCGCGGCGCCAACGGCGTCATCATCATCACCACGAAGCGCGGCGAGACCGGTCGCCCTACGGTGAAATATGAAGGCCAGGTCGGCCTGCAGGTCCCGCTGCACCAGCCCTGGATGAACGCCGAGCAGTGGACGGACCGCATGCGTGAAGGCGGCCGTGCAACCGGCCTGAGCGGGGAGGCGCTTGAAGCCTATGTGCAGAAGCGCATCGGCGAAAGCGAGTGGGATTATTATAAGAAGGGCGGTGATACCGACTGGCAGAAGCTTCTGCTCCAGAACGGTTTCCGCCATAAGCACCAGTTGACCCTGACCGGTGGTTCCGACCGCGTGAAATACAATGTGGCCGGGAATTTCAGCAGCAACGAAGGCATTGTCCCGACCCGCAAGTTCGACCGGTTGACCCTTTCGCCGAGTGTAGATATCAATGTGACCGACAACTTGACCGTCGGTTTATCCACACTGCTTGCCTACAGCAACCGCCACAGCCGTATAAGCGGAAACGCTTACGGCGATGCCCGCAAAATGCCGCCGACAGCTTTCCCGTATGACAGCGAGGGGAACCTGATCGTGCGCGCCTCCAATACCGCCTCCTGGTACAAGAATCCGCTCACGGAACTCGAGACTGATTCCTACCGGGCTGAAGACAAGACCTACAGCGCCTATATCAACGGCTATCTCAACTGGCAGATCCTTCCGAGCCTGACTTACCGACTCAATGTCGGTGCCGATATTTCCTCCAATTCGGACAAGGAAGCCGCCATGAGTGAAACGCCTGCCCGCCATGGTGACGGGGATATTGCCAGCATCGCGCAGACGACTACGGTGCGCCGGAATATCGAGAACATCCTGACCTGGGACAAGACTTTCGATATCCATCATGTCACGCTGACCGGTATCCAGAGCTGGCAGGATTCCCATATGGAGTACAGCAATTTTGCCGTCAATCAGATTCCGTATTTCAATGCCCTATGGAACAATATCGGAGCTGCTGCCGGCATCTCTTCGTACGACTCCAATCTGGAGGAATGGAAGCTTTCCTCCTTCGCGGCCCGCGCCTTCTACAGCCTCAAGGACCGCTACCTGTTGACAGCGACCGTCCGCGCCGACGGTGCCTCGCAATTCGCTCCCGGACACAAGTGGGGCTTCTTCCCGTCCGTCGCACTGGGTTGGCGTATTACGGAAGAACCCTGGATGCAGGGCACCAAGGGCTGGCTGTCCAATCTCAAACTCCGTCTGAGCTATGGCGTCTCCGGCAACCAGGCCATCGCTCCATACCAGACGCAGGGGGCGCTTACCAGCACGAAGTATTCCTTTGACGAATCGGAAGGACTCGGAATGCGCCCGGGTGAACTGGCGAACCAGAATCTGAAGTGGGAAAAGACATCTGTGTATAACATCGGTCTGGACTTCGGTTTCCTGAAGGGACGCATCAGCGGCAGCCTTGAATTGTATCAAAGCAATACTACGGACCTGCTCCTTCCCAGAATGCTCCCGATCACGACCGGTTTCAATTCGACGCTGGAGAATGTCGGTGCAACGAGAAACCGCGGTATTGAGCTGACACTCAATACGGTGAATATTGTCAAACCGGAGTTTAGCTGGAATACGGACCTGACGTTCTATCTCAACCGCGAGCAGATTGTCGAATTGTATAACGGCCCCGTGGACGACATTGGTAACCAGTGGTTCATCGGCCATCCGATCAATGTGTTCTACACCTACAACTGGCTCGGTGTCTGGCAGAATAACGAGGAGGCGGAGGCCGCCAAGTTTGCCCGCAAGCCCGGTCAGATCAAGACCGAGGACTATGACAAGAGCGGTACGGTCAACGATGCCGACCGCATGATCATCGGTACCACCCAGCCGGACTTTGTCGCCAATATGGTCAACCGTTTCCACTGGAAGAACTGGGACCTCTCTTTCGAGATGGCGATGCGCTGGGGTCAGATGGTCAACAGCGGACAACTCTCCCAGGAATCGGCAACGAACGGAAATGTTCTGAATATCAATTACTGGACCCCGGAGAATGGCTCCAATGAGTATCCCCGCCCTGACGAAAATGCGCAGAGCTATCTGCAGGGCGAAGTCCTGGGGTATCGTGACGGTAGTTTTATCCGCTTGAAGAACCTCTCCCTGGGTTATACTTTCCCGCAGCGGATCCTGAAAGGGTCCCCTGTCAGCGCCCTGCGTATCTACGCCACGGGCCAGAATCTCTGCACCTGGTCGCGTGCGGGTCTGAGCCAGCGTTTCAAAATCGATCCGGAGACCGGCAGCGGCTATCCGATTGTGAATACTTTTACCCTGGGAGTCAATGTTTCCTTCTAATATAAAGCTAGGTATGAAACGAATTGTAAACAAAATAGCCCTGTGCGCCGGAGCACTTGCCCTCCTCGTGTCTTGTTCTCTGGACGAGGTGAACACCCGCACCCCGGTCGCGGACACCTATTATGCGACCGAAGACGGTGCGTCCGATTTGGTCAATTCCATCTATTCTTATGCGCAGGCCCTGTACCGTGTGGATATCTGGGCGCTTACCGATATGGGTACGGATATTTGGATGGTAGGAGGTGACGGCCCGAAAGCCCTTAACAATTATACCTTCTCTACGTCGGAAGACTATGTGACCAATCTTTGGAACCAGTGTTATCGGGGTATCACGGCCGCGAATACCTTGATCGGCCGCGCAGACGGCATCAAGGCTGCCCAGGCTACGGTCAATGACTTCGTCGGTCAGGCCAAGTTCCTGCGTGCCTGGTTCTACCACATCCTGGTAATGCAGTATGGCGACGTCCCCCTTGTCGTGGACGAGGTGAAAGAAGTCCTGACCACCGCCACGCGAGTGCCGGTTGTCCAGATCTACGAGCAGGTTATCAAGGACCTGCAGGATGCGGAGAACCTGCTTCCTGATGCTGCGACCCAGTGGGGCCGACCTTCCAGGACCGCTGCCCAGGCGTTGCTGGCCCGTGTCTATCTGCATGCCGGACAGTGGAGCAATGCGGCTGTTTATGCCAAGAAAGTCATCGACTCCGGCGTCTATTCGCTCGAAGAGGATTACGCTGCCCTCTGGGACCCCAAAAACCAGAAGAGCAAGGAATTCATCTGGTCCATCCAGGGTTCCGCCAACGATGCATTCGATACGGAAAGGAGTTGGGCATCCTCCATCTTTACGGTACGCTATGATGTGCACGCGGCTAGTTACGGAATGGTCCGTGACATCGCGAACGGTCGTCCGTACCGTTACTTCATGCCGACCCGCCATTTCTATACGATGCTGGTGGACAATATGGATTGGGACAGCCGCTTCGAAAAGTGCTTCAAGTGGACCTGGTACGTCAACGATGAAAGCAAGTGCAAAGAGAATCCCGGGGCTGCAGTGGGCGATACCGCCATCTATACGCCGCCGTTCCCAGTCTCTGCAGCCCAGCGTGAGCGGGCAAAGGGCCGCTACCGCATCGAGGACATAAATGACTATTTCAACCCGGATTCCCCGAACGGGGAGGAGACCAGCGGTCCCCGCGAGATGTTCGCCCAGCTGGCGAAATGGCTGGACCCGACGCGTGTGGAGGTGGGCCTGATGTCCTCGCTGGACATCGTCGCCATCCGCCTGGGGGAGATGTACCTGATCGCCGCCGAGGCCCTGATGAAAGACAACAAGGCTGCAGAAGGGGCTGAATATATCAATGCCCTGCACAAGCGTGCCGCCAAGAGTGAGGCGTTGTATGAAGCGCACAAGGTGTCTGCCGAGGATATGACGATTGATTTGATCCTGGATGAACGTGCCTTCGAGCTCGCCGGCGAGTGCAACCGCTGGGTGGACCTCAAGCGTACAGGCAAACTTCTGGAACTGGTCCGTCTCTATAACGTGGATGCGCGTCCGAATATCCAGGACAAGCACCTGCTCCGCCCGATCCCTACCACGATGATGGATCGCGTGACGAACAAGGACACGTTTGTCCAGAACCCCGGGTATTGATGCAATCAGGATTGGTTAATATAATGAATGGTTACTTTTTGCAGGTGGCGGCAAGACGCCGCCACCTGTTTTCCTTATTGCTCGCGCTGACGCTTCCGTTCCTGCCGGCTCCGGCCCAGAACCAACCGCATATCGAGAAAAAGGGCGGAGTGGCTCATCTGGTTGTGCAAGGGAAGCCCTATCTGGCCATTGCCGGTGAAACCGGAAATTCGGCGTCTGGCAGCGCCGCTTATATGGAGAGCCTCTGGCCGCGCCTGCGACAGTTGAACCTCAACACCGTACTGGTGCCTGTCAGTTGGGAGATGGTCGAACCGCAGGAAGGCACATTCGATTTCTCAATCGTGGATGCGCTGGTCCGGCAGGCACGCCGGGAGGGGGTCAAACTTTCCCTGCTGTGGTTCGGCAGCTGGAAAAATATGGTTTCTTCTTATGCTCCGTCGTGGGTGAAACTGAACCGGGAGCGCTTCCCGCTCCTGCAGGACAAGAACGGCGGCCAGATCCAGATGCTTTCCGTTTTCTCCGAAGGTAATGTCGCTGCGGATGCCCGAGCATTTTCCGCGATGATGCGTCATATCCGCGAGATTGATGCGGCTGAACAGACCGTCATCATGGTCCAGGTCGAGAACGAAGTCGGCTATAGTTTCGGCGAACGGGATTGGTCGGACCTGGCCCGAAGGGCTTGGAAAGCGCCGGTGCCCCGGGAACTGACGGATTATCTCCGCAAGCATCGCAGAGACTTGATTCCGGAGTTCCGTTCCCATTGGGAAAGCCTTGGTGCCCGGACTTCCGGCTCTTGGGCTGGAGTGTTTGGCGACAGTCCTGCCGGAAATGAGATATTTATGTCTTACTATTATGCAAAGTACATTGGTGCCGTCGTGGCTGCCGGCAAGAAAGAATATGATATCCCGATGTTCGCGAACGCCTCGATCGGCCGTCAGGACCGCAAGATCGCGACTTATCCCTGCGGAGGACCGATTCCGTTCGTGATGGATGTCTGGCAATGCGCGGCGCCACAGTTGGATGCCATCAGCCCGGATATCTATTATGGAGATTTCGAAGGACATTGCCGGGCCTATACCCAGAAAGGAAATCCACTCATCATCCCTGAAACCCGGGGCGATGAGGTCGGAATCGGCCGGGCCCTGCTGGCCTATGCGGAGCACGGCGCCCTCTGTTTCTCGCCGTTCGGCATCGAAGGGTACGCTGGAGGACCGATCTGCGATTTCTACCGGGACCTGTCCACCCTGGCCCCGCTGATGTTGGAACGTGAACCCGGCATGACGATGCGCGCCATCATGGTTGATTCAGACACGCCTGTCAAGACGTTGGAGATGGGTAAGTATCGGATACTGTGCGAGTTTGGCCATCGCGGCAATCAGCCCGCCGGAGAGCAGGTAGGGTACGCCCTGATCCTGCAGGCGGGGGAAGATTCATTCTATGTTTACGGAAAAGGCGTCAGCCTGCAGTTCTCCCTGCTCGAGAGGGGAAAAAAGAATCTCGTGACCGGGATCCTGGAATGCGAAGAGGGATGCTTCGAAAACGGAGCATGGAAAGCTTCGCGCAGGCTGAACGGGGATCAGATCATGAATGACTATTCCTTTGATTCCGCTTTCCTGGACGGTCGTTCCGGAAATGGCTTGCGCTTCGGCCGGACCGGCTTACAGTATGTAAAACTATATCACTATTGATTATCTGTTATGAAAACAATATCGTTAGTATCCGTTTGTGTATCCGTTTTCCTGCTGTCCGCCTCTTGGCGGACGGCAGGACAGGTGCAGCCGCTGCGGGGGACTTTTGTCAATCCGGCAGGTGCCGCTTGGGACGAAGCCATGCAGGCCACGGCTCCGGCAACCGACCTGGCTTCCATGAAGAACCTGAAATCCATCCGTACCCAGGATGCCCTCGTGAAACGCCCGCGGGGGAGTCGTGAAGCGCTTGAAATCTCCCTCGGCGCCTCATCGGAAAAAGCCAGCGTCGATATTCCCTTCAAACCCGGCCTGCGACTGGACGACTGGGTGTCCGTCGCGATAGACATCACCAATCTGGGGCAGGAGCGGATCTATCTCGAAGGGCAGTGCTTCAGCGACGGCGACCAATCGCTCGTCTTGGAGAACGGGGCTTATTTCTACTATCGCTCCATGCTTGTCCTCGAGCCCGGTGAGACTGATACGATGATCGTTTTCCTGAGTCGGGATATGGAGAGCATGCCCGCTTACATGTATGATCATTTCCAGGGCATGTTCGGCATCCCCGGCGGTTTTTTGCGCCGGAAGGTGAACGTTCCGCTTTCCCATTTCACTCACCTGCGCCTCTTCAAACAGTTCCCTGGCCGGGAATGGAAACTGCGTGTGGAAGACATCCGGACGCTCGGTCGCTACAACCTCCCGTCCCGGGAACTGCTGGAGACTTCGTTTTTCCCGTTTATCGACCGTTTCGGACAGTATAAGTGGACTGACTGGGACGGAAAGGTAAAGCGTCCGGAGGACCTGTATGCCCAGCGGGAGGCGGAGGAGCGCGACCTTGCCGCGAACCCGGTATCCGACAGCTGGGACAAGTGGGGCGGCTGGAAGGACGGACCGCAACTGCGGGCAACCGGTCATTTCCGGGTGGAAAAATACAACGGCAAATGGTGGCTGGTGGACCCCGACGGCCACCTGTTCTTCTCGCAGGGCATCTGCGGGGTGGGCCTGACCCAGGTGACGCGGATCCAGGGACGGGAAAAGTACTTTGAATACAAGCCCCTTAACGGGGATTTCTATCTCTCGAACCTGATTACGAAATATCAGGGTGCGCCGGATTTCGCCATGCAGGTGGTGGATAATGCCTCCCGTCGCATGAAGAGTTGGGGCATCAACACGATGGCCAGCTGGTCGCTGAACGACCAGTTCAGCGAGGAGCAGCGGCTGCCCTATACCATCACGCTCAGTTCCGGCATCCGGGACCGCCTTCCCGATGATTTCGATGCGGCTGCGTTCAAGGCGGCTTTCCGCGAGTCCCTGCTTGCCGGCCGTTCGAATTTCCTGCTCGCTGCGCAAGATCCCTGGTGCATCGGTTTCTTCGTGGACAACGAGCGTGGCTGGCCGACGGTCAACCAGCGCGAGATCATATACGCCTATTTCAAGGCGGTCCGCGAAGTGCTGGACGAACTCGCTCCTGATAAACTATACCTGGGATGCAGGAGCAACAGCGTGAATTTCAACCGGATCGCATTTGAAGCCCAGGCCGAATACTGCGACGTGATGAGCATCAACCACTACGACTACAACCTTTCCACCTTCAAGGAGACGGAAGGGCTGGACAAGCCCCTGATCGTGGGCGAATACCATTTCGGTGCGCTGGACCGCGGCCTTGCGCATACCGGACTGCGCACGGCGCCTTCCCAGAAGCAACGTGCCAGGATCTACAGGCATTTCGTGGAAGAAGCCCTGGAGAGCGACTACATCGTCGGGACCCATTGGTTCCAGTACGTGGACCAGTGTTTCACCGCCCGCAGCGACGGCGAGAACTACCAGATCGGCTTTGTGGACATCTGCGACCGGCCGCATCCCGAAATGATCGCCGCTTCGCGGGAGATCAAAAAAGAGATGTACACGCTCCGTTATGGCAGGTAAACGGCTGAAAAGAAATCGTGCGTTTTCATTTTTAAGGAATCGGGATATGGTCCGATTGAGAGGATTTTATTTGTTGCCGGTATTGGCCGTCCTGATATCGGATCCTATGGCAGCGCAGCGCAGTCCGGGGGCCTACGTGGACCGGGAAGGCGTCCTGCGCTGGGCGGCAGATCGCCAGGAAGTTGCAGAATTCGGCGTGCATTATGCCCTGCCGTTCTCCACGGCTTATGCGAATTTCCAGGATCTCGGGCTTGACTTCGAAACGGGACTCCGGCAGGATGTCTATCATCTGACCCGCCTGGGGCTTAAAGCTTACAGGGTACATATGTGGGATGCCGAACTGACAGATACGTTGGGGAACCTGCAACATAATGAACACCTGCGTTTGCTGGATCTGACCGTGAAAGAGATGAAAGACAGGGGGTTCAAGATGCTGCTGACCCCGTTGAATTACTACGGAACGCGTGAAAAACCCTACGGAATCGGTCAGAAGTGGGGAAAAACGGGCTCTTATACACCGGATGCCGTGGCGGCGACAAAGAATTACCTCCGCCAATTGATGGAACACGTCAATCCTTATACGGGTAATGCGTACAAAGATGACGAAGATATCATTGGTTATGAAATCTATAATGAACCGGAACATCCCGGATTTACCGAGGAGGCTGCGGTGACCTACATCAATTCGCTGGTTGAGGTTATCCGTCAGGCAGGTTGCCGGAAGCCGCTTTTTTGGTGTATGTCGATTGCACCCCACTTGATCCGGGGATTTGTCAAAGCGGATGTCCAGGGAGGATCGATGCAATGGTATTCCGTGAGCCATAATGCAGGTTTTCCTTTCAAGGGGAACCTGCTGACCCACGTGGACCAGTGGCCGAAAGATACCCTGACGGATGTCGTCCGCGCTGCAAGGAAGGCGTTGGTCTCCTATGAGATGGATGCGGCAGACAATGGCTACTCATATACCTATCCGATGATGGCGCGTTCGATGAGGGAAGCCGGATTCCAGTTTGCGGCGATGTTCTCCTATGATCCGTTGTACATTGCAGCTTATAATACGGAATATCGGACACATTATATGAATCTTGCCTATGCACCCAAAAAGGCGATGGGACTCAAGATAGCAGGGGAGGTGTTCCGTTCTACTCCCAGATTGAAACAATTTGGCCGTTTCCCGCAGGATACGACCTTTGGTTGCTTTCACGTCAGTCACGATCCCGAACTCGCGGAAATGGTTTCAGAAGAGAAGTTTTTCTATAGTGGAGATACGCAGAGTGTGCCTCCGGCTATTTCTTCTTTGAAAGAGATTGCCGGGATCGGGTCTTCCTGTCTGGTCAGATATGCCGGGCGGGGCATCTATTTCCTTGATAAACTGGAAGATGGCGTGTGGCGTCTTGAGTTGATGCCGGATGCAACCTGGGTGGACAATCCGTTCGGCAGACCGGAACTTGGCCGTGAGATGTCGGCCATTGTCTGGGAGACCTACCCAATGACAATCGATCTTCCGGACCTGGGTGAGGGATTCTCTTTGCGGGGTATCAATGACGGGAACGACCGACGCTCTACAGCGATCGGACGTGCCGTAGAGGTCTCTCCCGGGACATATTTGCTGGAGGCTGCCGACAGGCACTCGGCACTGGGACCGGATGATCGGTGGAAAGACATTGTCCTGGGTGAATTTGCGGCACCGAAGCCGACACGGGGGTTGTATCTGGTATATACACCGATGCATGAACTGAGCCGGAATGTTCGGCCGGAACTGTCCCTGGAAGTAATTTCACAACGCGCCCCTGACGCTGTGCGGCTGGAAGCCTTCTCCTTGTCTCCATCACGTTTCCCTGCATTGGATTTCGAAAGAGACGGCCGTTATGGTTGGAAAGTGTCGCTTCCGGAGGAAATGCTCCGGGAAGATATGCTGGCATACCGGATTGCAGTTGTCCGTGATGGGAAAACCGTGTATTATCCCGAGGATGTCTCGGGCGGGCAGATGGATTACATCAATACGGCGATGTATCAACTTCGGATTGTGGACCCGGAGGCCCCCGTCGTTTTATTGAATGTTGCAGAAGACCTGAAGGAACTGCGTCGCAATCATCGACATTATCCATATAGGTTCCGCCCCTCTGTCCTTCCTGGATTGGCCGGTGTTTGCGTAGCGTCGGACGGGATGGTTTATGCGAGCCACTATGTTTCGGACCGCACGGCCGGCCGCCGCTCCGACCTCCCTGGCCGGAAAGCCGTTGTAGTAAGGGCATACGCGCGAAAGGGACCTTCATCCCAGGTATGGGTCGTGCTGCAGGGGACAGATGGCCTGGAATATGGGACGCAGTTCCGTGTCGGCCCCGATGCCCGGGATTACAGGATCCCTCTATCTGATTTCAAACGCGTCCGGGTTACGGGGCCGGGTGAAAAAGGATTCGTTTATGTTGACCGGATTCCGGAAGAAAATACTTATCTTGACATTCGAAAAGTGGAGACCGTCAAGATGGCCGTCCTTCCGCAGGACAACCCGGAAGGAGCCAGCGTGTTTTTTGAATACATTACCTTGGATTGAAATGAGGAAATTATTCAGCCTGATGCTTTTCGGCCTGGCCGTTGCGTGTGGCGTGTGTGCTGCTGCGGCCAGGCAGGTGGTGTCCTATGTGGATACCTCCCTTGACGGTTCCCAGAAATACCGCCTGATGGTGGACGGCCGGCCATACTATATGACCAATATCCAGATCCGCCTCGATAAACTGCGTTACAGTCTCGGCTGGGATGATTCGGGGCTGGAGGCCATTGTCGCCCGGGCGGCGGCGGACGGGTTCAACACGGTATCCATTCCCCTGATGTGGACGGAGGTGGAGCCTGAGAAAGACCGTTTTGACTGGAAGGTGCTGGACCAGTACCTGGACCTGGTCACCCGCAACGGTTTGCGGATGGAACTGCTCTGGTTCGGTCAGAACAGCGTCGGCGGCGTGGCGAAGATGAACATGCGGGACCGGTCCGGAGCCTCGCGCAACCGCGTTCCGGACTATGTCCTTTCCACGGACGGCAGCAGCGAGTTTTCTGTCCGCCGCGATATCAACGGGCGGACCATGGACCTGTCCGATCCTGCCTTGCGGGCACGGGAGACCCATGTGCTGGGGCTCGTGATGGAACACATCGCAGCTTGGGACCGCCGTCATGGGAACCGGCATCCCGTCATCGGCGTCCAGATCGACAATGAGGTGTTCGGTTCCGGTGCCTCCTTTCCGAATTCTCTGGTGATCGATTATCTCAGCGACGTGGCTGGGGCTGTCAAGCGTTCCTCCTATGTCGTCTGGACGCGGATCAACTGCGTGTACTGGGAGGTGGACGGCCGGATTCCGGAGAACGAGAAAAAACGGCTCACGCCCGGTGGAACGGATATCGATTTCGTCGGGCTGGATACCTACAAGCACCATCCGCAGTTCCCGACCTTCGAATCCTTCGTGGAGAGCATGCGCCGGGACATCCCGTACCGGGGGCGCAATTACCGGATGTTCATGGAAGTGGGGGCTGAAGTTCCCAACATCGCCCAGCTCAGCCTGGCGGCCCTGTCCGGCAACTGCGCTTTTGACTATTACGACATGTGCGGAATCGACGGCCATGGACTCTATGATGCCGTCGGACGGAATGAATTCCGTCCCCGCGGTCCCTATATCGAGGATGTCCGGATGACGAACCGGATCCTTTGCAGCGCAATGGCGGATCTCTCCTCCAATGCCAACGGTTATGGACTGTTCGTCCATAACTGGAAAGGGTATTCCGCCCTGGAAAGCATCAGCAATGCCGGTGTGGGTTATACGCCTGGCGTTGCGACGTCGCAGGGTATCAGCATCCTCCGCAGCCGGACGGAACTCGTGCTGATGAGCACCACCGGAGGCCGCTTTTTCATTCCTGCCGGAATGGGGCCGGACGCGGCTTCGCTGGGCGCATTCGACGGTCGGAACCGCTGGGTTGAGACCGCTTCGGCTGAGCTGCAGCCGTCCCGCGGCGGCGGTGCGACCTTGACGCTCGGACCCGGACAGACCGCCCTGGTCCGCTGTAAGGATACGGGGCTTCCTGAAGCCGGGAAATACCTCCAGGCGGAGTTCGCCGTCGTAGGAGGCAGCGCCTGCACCGGAAGCGGGGCGGGCGAGAACGGGTTTGCCGGTAACGGCTATGTGCTCCTGCCTTGCGGAGGTGCCGGTTATGTCCGGTGGGAAAGGATTGACGGAGGCGCTTCCGGCGGAGTGCGGACCCTTCGGTTCCGCTATGCGCTGGATCGTGCCGATGCGGCCGTGAACAGTCTCTTCGTCAATGGGAAACCCGTGGGACTGATCGAATTGCCGCCGACGGGCTCGGATGACCTTTACAGTTTTGTGGAAGTCCGGGTGGAGCTGGCTCCCGGCGAGGAGAATACGGTCGAACTTGCTTCGGTGGCCGGCAACGTAGTCGGCGTGTCGGGACTGGATTTCCGCAGTGGCGGCCGGATTGATGAATTGCAAATGAAAGAATGATATGGAGATGAAAAGAATCAGCTTGTGTCTCGGGATTCTGCTGGCCTTGACGGCCTGCAGGCCTGGCGGAACCTTCAACCTGCAGCCGGGAGAGGACCTGACGGTCACACTCTCCGTGGACGAACCGGTGGCGGAGTCCGCCCTGGGGATCTTCGGAAAGGACGTGCAGACGGTGCTTTCGGCGACCTGCCGCGAGGTGGACCGGGACGGGAAGATCCTGCTGGTCCGCTCGGACGATCCTGCCTATGCATCGGATCCGGATGTCGCCGCCCTTGCCGGCCGGCACGAAGCTTTCCTGATGAAGGTGCTCCCTTCCGGGCAGCTGCTGATTGCCGGCAGCGACGGCCACGGTGCGGCCTACGGCCTGCTGGAACTCTCCCGGATGCTGGGCGTCTCGCCCTGGGAATGGTGGGCGGACTGTTCGCCGGCTCCACGGAAAGGATTCCATCTAAAGAAAGGCTTCAAGCTGACGCGGGAACCGTCTGTGGCATACCGTGGTATCTTTATCAATGACGAGGATTTTGCGTTTGTCCCCTGGGTTACCGGGAACTTCGAGCCCACGGACGTGCCCGGGCGGATCGGACCCCGGACGCACGAGAAGATCTTCGAACTGCTCCTCCGCCTGCGCGCCAATTCGTTCTGGCCTGCGATGCACGGCTGCTCGGTGCCGTACTTCCTGACGGAGGACAACCGTGAAGTCGCGGAGCGCTACGGGATTTACATCGGCACCTCCCACTGCGAACCGATGGCGAGCAACGCCAACGGCGAGTGGTGTGTGCGCGGGGAAGGGGAGTACAACTTCATCACCAACCGCGACAAGGTGCTGGACTTCTGGCGGGAGCGTGTTTCCGCGGTCAAGGACCAGGAGATTATGTACACGCTCGGGATGCGCGGCATCCACGACGGGCCGATGAGCGGTGCCGATACGCCGGAGGAACAGAAGGAAGCATTGTCAGAGGTGATCTCCGTGCAGCGGCAGATGCTCTCCGAACTGGTCGATTCCGATCTGACGCGGATCCCGCAGGTTTTCATTCCCTATAAGGAAGTGCTCCTGGCCTACAATGAAGGCCTCGAGGTCCCCGAAGACGTCACCCTGATGTGGTGCGACGACAACTACGGCTATATCCGTCATTTCCCGACCGAGGCCGAGCGCAGCCGCCCGGGGGGTAACGGCGTCTATTACCACGTCTCTTACTGGGGCCGCCCGCACGACTACCTGTGGCTGGGAGCCTATTCGCCGGCCCTGATCCTCCAGCAGATGTCGTTGGCTTACGACAAGGGCATCCGCCAGACCTGGATCCTCAATGTCGGTGACATCAAGCCCGAGGAGTACCAGATCGAACTCTTCATGGACATGGCCTGGGACATCGACGCCGTGCGTGCGACGGGTTGGCAGGCCCACCTGAAGGCCTTCCTGGCGCGGGAATTCGGCCAGAAGGTCGCGTCCGAAGTCCTGCCGGCGCTGCTGGAGTATTATCGCCTCTCGTATATCCGCAAGCCGGAACTCATGGGCAATACGCGCGAGGAAGAGCGCGATCCCGCCTACCGCGTCGTGAAGGATCTCCCTTGGGATGAATCGACGATCCGGACCCGTATGGAGCAGTTCGCCAAGTTGTACGATCTGGTCGGAGCCTGCGCCGGACAGGTGCCCGAGGACCGCCGGACCGCATACTACCACCTCGTCCAGTATCCTGTGCAGGCTGCGGCGAAGATGAATGAGAAGGCGCTTACCGCCCAGCTGGCCCGGCACGGCCTGGCGGACTGGGCCGCCGCGGATGCTGCCTGTGACGCGATTGCGTCCCTGACGGAACGCTACAATCAGGGGAAGTGGAAGGGAATGATGAATATGGCGCCCCGCAGACTGCCGGTTTTCCAGATATATCCCCACGTGCAGGTGGAGGCGCCGCTGCCGGCGGCTCCCGCCGTGCTGGCCAAATGGAATGCCGTCGATGGCAAGGGAAGTCTCACGCCTTGTGAAGGCCTGGGCTATGAAGGCGGCGCGGCGCTTCTGTCGCCTGGAGAGAGCGTGTCCTTCGACTTCCGCTGCGAGGCGACCGAAGCCGTCGTCTCCGTCCGGATGGTCCCGACCCACCCGGTCAGCAGCCCGCAGCTCCGCTTCACCCTCTCGGTGGACGGCGGCGAGCCGGAGGAGCTCTCGTATGAGACCTACGACCGCAGTGAGGAGTGGAAGGAAAATGTGCTGAACAACCAGGCGGTCCGCAACCTGACGGTCCCGCTCAAGGGCACCGGAAAACATACCCTCGTGATCACCGCCCTCGACGAAGGGGAGGTGTTGGACCAGGTTTATCTCTTGAAGTGATTCAGATCAATCTTATGAAAAAGTTTTTCTCCATTTGGGCCGTTCTTTTCCCGTTGATCCTGCCGGCACAGAATGTCGTACGGATGCTCCCGGAGGATTCGATCCGTTATAACCGGATGATTTTCGGCGGTTTTATTGAACACTTTGATACACAGGTCTATGGCGGCATCTATGATCCGGGCTCCCGGTTCTCCGATGAGGATGGTTTCCGGACCGATGTGATTGATGCGATCCGGGAACTGAAGACGCCGATCGTGCGCTGGCCCGGTGGCTGTTTCGTGTCCACGTACCACTGGATGGATGGGGTCGGAAAGGACCGCGTCCCGGTGTATGACAAGACCTGGCAGGTAGAAGATTCCAACGCGTTCGCGACCGATGAATATATCAAATGGTGCCGGAAAGTGGGCTGTGAGCCCTATATCTGCACCAACGCGGGGACCGGCACGCCGGAAGAGATGAGCGACTGGGTGGAGTACTGCAACCTGACGGTCGGCAAATTCGGCCGGATGCGTGCGGAGAACGGCCATCCGGAACCCTATAACGTCAAATACTGGAGCATCGGCAATGAGAATTGGGGTGCGCATGAACTGGGCGCCCGGACGATTTCCGAATGGGGACCGCTGGTCCGTGAGTCGGCCAAACTGATGCGCAGTGTGACCAAAGACATCCGTCTGTTCGCGGCTGCGCAATCCAACAAGGACTGGACGATGCCTCTGCTCAAGGCTGCGGGCCAGCATCTGGAATATGTTTCGATCCACGGTTATTGGGATCCGTTGTTCCACTACAACAATCCAGCGTCTTTCGAGAAATGCATGAGCAAGACCGATGCGCCGGAGCAGGATATCCGCAGGACCATCGAAATCCTGGAGGAAGCCGGCTTCGGCGGCGGCCGGATCAAGATCGCGTATGACGAATGGAACCTGCGCAACTGGCACCATCCCTGGCATGGGGATCTGCGTCGCGGGTTTGTGCTGGAGGACCGGCGCAAGAATGACATCAATTCGACTTATACGATGGCGGACGCCCTTTTCTCCGCCTGTTTCCTGAACGCCTGCCTGCGGCATTCCGATATCGTCGAGATCGCCTGCTTTTCTCCTATCGTAAACACGCGGGGCGCTCTTTTTGTCCATGAAGGCGGTGTGCTGAAGCGGACAACCTATTACGTGCTGCACATGTATGCGAATCTGCTGGAAGACCATGTGGCCCCGGTCAGTACGGCCTTTGAGTCGCTGGTCTTTGAGGACCAGTCAACCGGTGTCCTGGACGTCATCCTGACGGCCAATGCCGGAAAGGACCGTTTCGTCTATGCCATTGTCAACAAGGATTCTTCGCGGACGGTCCCCCTGGAGTTGGACCTGTCGATGTCCGCCCGGAAAGTCCGGACACTGGAAGGCGCTGTATTGAGCGGGTATTCTGCTGATGATTATAATGATGTCGGGGCCGAAAACCGCGTGGTGCCCGAGAAATATATGTTCCGGGTCCGTGACGGGCGCGTTGATATCCCTCCCCATTCCCTATGCTTCATTACGGTAGAAACCCGCTGATCCGGAGGGGGCTCTGCTTGTTAGGTGCCGCCCTCTCGCTCTGCCTGCAATTGCGGGCAGAGCCGGTTGTACGGCATTTCGGAATCAGGGAAGGACTTGCAAACAGCTTCTCCCTGGACCTGGCCATCGACAACCAGGGGATGGTATGGGTGGCGTCGGAGAATGGGTTGAGCCGGATTGCCGGAGATAATTTCGATAACTGGAATACCGGCAATTCTGAAATCCTGGATGACAAGGTCATCCGCTTGTATTTCGACCGGTCTACGAATTCGCTCTGGTGCCTCAGTCTCAATGAAGGAATCAGCATCCTGGATTGCGATACTTTCACATTCTCGTTCTTTACGGAGGAAAACGGGCTCCTGAGCAACAATCTGAACGCAGCTTTTCCTGCCCAGGACGGGGGAATATGGATCGTTACTGACGGACACGGAATCCAGCATGTCGATCCGGCCACGCTGGCTGTCCGGAATTACACTCCGGCAGACTGCCCTGGGCTGGATAAGGACGTGCGATGCTGCGCGGAAGACCGTTACGGACGGCTCTATATCGGATATAACCGCCGGGGATTCGCCGTCATGGACCTGGAAACCCGGCAGGTGGTGAACTATGCTCATATCCCCGGTGATCCCGGAAGCCTGCCGTCGGATGTCGTCCGCAGCATCCTGATCGACTCGTACGGGAACGTCTGGGCCGGCACGAACCGGGGGCTGGGACTTTTCGACAGGATATCCGGGAAGTTCCATACCTTCCGCCATGACGCGAAGGACCCGAACTCCCTCGTCGGGAACAATATCTTCCGCCTGACCGAGATGTCGGACCATTGTCTGTGGGTCTCCTCAGACCTGGGAGGTATATCAGTCCTGGACCTCCAGAAAGACCTCCACAGCCCCGTTTTTCGTCGAATCACGGACGAGGACGGCCTGAGCTCGATCAATATCCGCTGCGTGGAAGAGGACCGCTACGGGAATGTCTGGGTGGCGAATTACGCTTCGGGTGTAGATATGATTATGGACAATGTCAGTCCGTTCCGTGTCCTGCCTTACTATCATGTCACCCGGGATTCGAGGCAGCTGAACCGCATCTATGCAGTCTGTACAGATAAGCAGGGAAACCTCTGGCTGGGCGGACAGAATGAACTGGCCATGTTCCGGGACAATGCGTTCGTCCGCTCATGGGATCTTTCGCCCTACCTTTTACAGACCTACACCGTGCCGTATATCCTGCATCCCGACCGGGATGGCCGGATTTGGATCGGCCTGAACGACGAAGGCGTTTTGCGCTTCGATCCCGGCAGCGGGGTTTTCCGGCGGATTTCGTCCGAAACGCAGCTGTTCGACGTGCATGCGATGCACGAAGACCCGGACGGGCAGATGTGGATTGGAACGGAGGCAGGGTTGTATCGTGCAGAGGGCGACGCCCTGTATCTCGAAGACGGTTACCGGAAGATGGACCGGCTCCTGTGTATCTATGGACTTGAACGGGATGCGCTGGGACGCCTGTGGGTCGGAACGCTGGGCGACGGACTGTTCATCTTCGACAGGAAAGGCCGGGTCGAGGCCGAGTTCAATGTTGCGAACGGATTCTGTTCAGACAATATCAACCAGATTTTCAAGGACGCCGAAGGCGGTTTCTGGGTGGCCACCTACGCCGGTCTGGTCCATTTTCCGGATCCGGCGGATCCGGGTCGGATGGAGTTGTTCGACGGTCGCAACGGCCTGGGCGATGCCAATGTCCGGGCGGTGATGGAAGACGCCATGGGAGGAATCTGGATCAGTACCTATGGCGGCATCTCCTCGCTGAGGCGCCGGGAACGCCTGTTCGAGAACTTCAATCATTTCAGCGGCATTCCGACTGGCAGTTTCGTGGAGAGCTCCGCAGCCAGGAGTGCAGATAACCTGTTGTACTTCGGCTCTCCCGAGGGGGTCTGTTATTTCAATCCGGCCGAATCCGGTGCCGTCCAATCCGTTTCGCCAATCCACCTGGTCTCCTGCCGGAAAAGCATACGGGAGGGGGTGGAATGGTTGCCGGTCCAGATTGCAGACGGCGGACAAATCGTCCTCAGGCATGATGAAAATACCATCAGGCTGGCGTTTTGCCTGGAAGACCAGTCTCAGACCGAACGGGCCGAGTATGCATACAGGTTGCCTGGTGTCATCGACGAATGGCTGAGCAATGGCGACCGCGGTCAGCTGGTCCTCTGGGGACTCAAGCCCGGGACCCACCGTTTCCAACTGCGTGCCCGCCTGCAGGACAAAAACTGGGAGGATGCGGGGATACTGTCCCTGACGATCCGTGTGCGCCCGTCCGTCTGGGGATCCTGGCCCGCCAGGATCGTGTACGGTCTGCTGCTGGCTGCCATCCTGTATTTCATCCTCCGTTATCTCCGCCTGGCCCTGTCGTACCGGGTTGAAAAAGAGAATCGCCGGAAGGAGCAGGACCTGAATGAGGAGCGGCTGCGTTTCTTCACCAACATCACCCATGAACTGCGTACTCCGCTGACCCTGATCCTGGGGCCGCTGGAGGATTTGGTCCACGACAAAGGGCTCCCGGAACCCTATGCCGACCGGATTGCCGGTATCCATCGGAGCGGACTGCGTCTTCACAGTCTGATCAACCAGATCCTGGAGTTCCGGAAAACGCAGACGCAGACCAAGCGGCTGGTGGTCCGGAAAGGGAACCTAGGCGAATTAGTGGAAAGTATCGGGAAGCGTTACCGGGAAATGAACCGCAACACCGCTACGGAGATCCGGCTGGATGTCCGGGACCGTTGTCCGGATGTCTATTTCGATCCGGATATTGTCTCGACAATCCTGGAGAACCTGATGTCCAATGCCGTGAAATATACCCTTCGCGGAAATGTGACCCTGTCCCTCCGTGAAGAAGAGATCGAAGGGGAACGGTACTGCACGATGTCAGTGCAGGATACCGGCTATGGGATTCCGGAGACCGACATCCCCCAGATTTTCGACCGCTATTACCAGGTGAAAGGGACGCACCAGGCTTCCGGGACCGGGATTGGCCTGGCGCTCGTCAAGGCGCTCAATGATGTCCATCAGGGTATTCTCCGCGTGAGCAGCCGCGAGGGACGGGGGAGTACCTTCTCTTTTTCAATCCTGCGGGATGCCGTTTACCCGGAGGCCGAGCACGGCAGCCCGGACGGGAAAGCGGATCCAGTCGTAGAGAAGGTGGCAGCCGCCGGTCCGGATGAGACGGAAGATGCGGTCCGCTCCCGCCCGCTCATACTGGTCGTTGAGGATGACGTGGATATCCTCCATTATGTTTCGGAATCGCTTGCCCCCCGGTATGCCGTGCTGACGGCGGAGAATGGCCGCGAGGGCTTCGAGATAGCCGTGCGGCGGATTCCTGACATGGTCATCAGCGACATCATGATGCCGGAGATGGACGGTATCGAACTCTGTAAAAGGATCAAGTCGGACCTGCGGACCAGCCATGTCCCGGTGATCCTGCTGACCGCGAAGGACTCCTTGCAGGACAAGGAGATCGGCTACGAAAGCGGCGCGGACTCCTATCTGACCAAACCCTTTACTTCGCGTCTTCTTCGCAGCAGGGTCGCAAACCTCTTCGACTCCCGCCGGCGTCTGGCGCGTATGCTGGTCGGAAAGGGCGATGGCCGGCCGGAAGGGGACGGTGCCGTTCCGGACGGACTGAGCGGACCTGACCGGGAATTTATCGAACGCTTCGACCGCCTGATTGAAGAGAACCTGGACAAAGAGGATTTGGACATGGGTTTCCTTACGGCGAGCTTCCATATGAGCTATTCTTCGTTTTATCGCAAGGTCAAGGGGCTGACCGGAATCACGGCCAAGGAGTTCATCCGGAACCGGAAGCTGCACAAGGCGATGGAACTCCTGCTGACCGGGAAATACAATGTGAACGAGGTAAGCATGATGACGGGATATCAGGACGCCGGAAACTTCCGGAATTACTTCCGGAAAGAGTTCGGCGTCAACCCTTCCGAAGTGCTGAAAAACAAGAACCCCCAGCGTTAATGACCTTTTGGAGGCGTTTTTGTGATATCGCTGGAAATCAGTAAGTAAAACAAAGTGGTTAAGGTGGCTTTTCGGAGCAAATCCGGCGAATTTGAAGAAAACAAAAATGTTATTCCCGGCATAAGTTTTTGAGTTTGAACGGGAAAAGGATTCCTGCCTTCCGATCCCGGTCGGGAGGCAGGTTTTTTTCTTCAAAATAAATGTATATTTGCTGGTGCAATGACCACATCAGCTACACTTCTGACATATGATTTGGGCCCCGGCGTCGAGGCATTTTCGACCCGCCGGGATTCCGTCCTTCCTTACCCCGTTACCGAGGCTCACCAGATCCACGGGTTCCGCGTGGCCGTGATCGAGCGGCCCGGTGTCCGGAAGGAAGAGCTCCAGGGGTACGACGCCCTGGTGACGGGGATGCCCGGCATCGCCGTGGGCGTGCATACGGCGGACTGCGTCCCAATCCTGCTCTACAACCGGCAGCGGCGGGTAGTCGCGGCCATCCACTCCGGCTGGAAGGGGACGGTCCAGCGCATCTCCCAGAAGGTCCTCTTCGAGATGAAGCAGCGCTACGGCAGCCGGCCGGAGGAGATCCGGGCGGCCATAGGCCCGGCGATCGGCCCGGCCAGTTTCCAGGTAGGGGAGGAAGTGGTCCAGTTCTTCAAGGAGCAGGGATTCCCGCTGGAGGACATCTGGTATTTCAAGCCCGGCCGCAGCGGCGTCCCGATGGCGGACGGCCACCATCTCGACCTCTTC
>JAFUUB010000089.1 GCA_017483985.1 Bacteroidales bacterium
CATTCCCAGCTCACGGAGGCCGAACTGGCGGACCAAGGAATCTTCCAGAGTACCATCCGCCTGTCTATCGGCACGGAGCATGTGGATGACCTGATCGCCGACCTGGACCAGGCCTTCGGGAAAATCTGACGCGCCCGGGGGGGCATCATCGCCCAACTGGTGCTGGTCTTGCTGGTTTAGCCTTTAAAAACAATTAGCAGTAGAGCAGCCCGACGATCCACATGACGAGGCGTTCGGGAAGGATGCGGGAGAGAATCTCGATGGCCCGGTAGTTGATGCGCGGGGTCACATGCAGACGCATCCGGCTGCGGGTGAGCTGCTTTTTAATCGCGCGGGCGATGACATCGGGGGACATGCCGTTCTGCTCGTCTTTCTCCATCTTGGCTACGGAACGGGCCATCCGCTCGGCATAAGCACCGTCATGCGCCTTTTCGGCATACTTCCGTGCACGGGTGAACCCGGTTTTGGTGTCGCCGGGCAGGACGCTCCCGCACTGGATGCCGAAAGGCTTCACTTCCAGGGAGAGGGCCTTGGTGTACATCAGCAGGGCGGCCTTGACGCTGGAATAGAAGGCTTGGTAAGGAATCGGAATGAAAGCGGCGACGGAGGTGACCGTCAGGATGCGGCCGTACCCTTGGCGGCGGAACACCGGAAGGCAGGCGTCGATGACCTTGACCGCTCCATAAAAACACGTCTCGAACTGATACCGGATCTCATCGATGGACGTGTCTTCCGCGGCGCCGGCCATGCCGTTCCCGGCATTGCACACCACGGCATCCAGACGCCCTTGTTCGGAAAGGATCCAGCTGACGGTATGCTCGATGGCCTCGCTGTCATTGACATCCATGACCAGCGGGATGATCCGGTTGTGCTCCGGGGCTTTTCCGCTGCGGGAAGTGGCATAAACGGTCATGCCCGCCTGGGCAAGCATCAGGGCGGTGGCGGCGCCGATGCCGCTGCTGCCTCCGGTCAATAGGACGATTTGTGCGGGTTTCATGGATCAAAGATTCTGTATTGCAAAAATAATAAAAAAATCAATCGGCCAGACTCCGGGCGATGACCGCGCCGCCGGTCCAGGCGGCCTGGAGATTGAACCCGCCGGTGACTGCGTCGATATCCAGAACTTCCCCAGCGAGGTAGAGGCCTGGGAATCGTTTGGCTTCCAGGGTGTTGGGATTGATTTCGGACAGGCTGATCCCGCCGCAGGTGACGAACTCCTCCTTAAAGGCCGCTTTGCCGAAAATCTCATACGGATCGGCAGTCAGCACGGCGACGAGCCGGTTCAGTCCCTTGCTTCCAAGTTCGGCATAACGCAAGCCGGGCCGGAGTCCCGCCTTTGTCAGCAGGAATTCCCATAGACGTCCCGTCAGCTGGGGCGCATGGATGGAGGCGATCTGTTTCTGCGGATATCCGGCGGCCAGGGTACGGATCCGTTCCCGTACTTCGTCCTCGGATGCATCACCCAGCCAATTTACCAGCAGCGTCGCCCGGTATCCGTTTTCCGACAGGTAGCGGGCTGCGTAGGAAGATAGTTTCAGGACGGCCGGGCCGCTCATGCCCCAGTCGGTGATCAGCAGGGGACCGTCTGCTTTGTATCGCGTTCCCGCAAGACTGACGGCGGCTTCCTCGACGACGGTCCCCATCAGCGTTCTCGGAGCCTGGGGGATCTTGAACGTGAACAGCGACGGACAAGGGGGAATGGTTTCGAGTCCGAGGGAGACCAGGAATGCCAGTCCGGAGGGTTTCGGACTGCCTCCCGTGGTGATGACGACCGCATCGGCCGTCAGCGTTTCGTCTTCATTGAATGTCAGTTCCCACCGGTCATCGCGCAGTTCCAGGCGTGTAAGCCGCCTGCCGGTCCGGAGGGTGACGCCGGCCTCCCGCATGCGTTCCAGCAGGACCCGGACGATCTGCATGGCGTCCTGGGACTGCGGGAAGACACACTGGTCGTCCTGGAGGACGAGCGGGACCCCTTCCGCTTCGAACCAGCGCCAGGTATCTTCGTGGTTGAATACATGGAAGAGACGCTTCATCAACCGGTGGCCGCGCGGGTAAACCTGCGCCAGATCGGTGACGGCAGCAAAGGAATTGGTCAGGTTGCAGCGGCCTCCGCCCGTGACGGCTACCTTGGCCAGCGGTTTGGCGCCGGCTTCATAGACGGTGATCCGAAAGTCCGGCCGCCGGCGGGCCAGTTGAACGGCGCAGAAACAGCCGGCTGCCCCTGCACCGATGATGGCGATGTCCCGTCGGGGGGTCATAGGCCGAGCTGGTCGCGCGGAACGAAATGCTCCGGCATCGGCATGTCGTAGACGCTGCTGCGCAGGAAGGCGGTCAGCGAGGGGATATCTTCAAAAGACTGGATGGTATCTGGGGAGATGACCGGTCCGACGGCCAGCCGGTTGCGTTTTCCGGCTTTGTTGATGACTTCGGTGGGAAGCCGCATCAGGCGGATTTTCCAGTCAATCAGCCCGAGCCTGTAATAGAACTTCGTGTTGCCGTCGAAAAAACGGATCGGGATGACCGGGACGCCGGCTTTGCGGATGACCCGGATGATGGGTTCCTGCCATTCCCGGTCCAGGATCATCCCGCTTTTGCGGTCCAGGTCCGAAACGGCTCCGGACGGAAAGATCCCCAGCGGATGTCCGTCGCGGATGTGCTGCAAGGCCAGCCGGATGCCGCTGATGCTGTCCTGGGTCGGCGCCTTGCGCTCCGTCGAAGTCGGGGTCACGGTGATGAAACTGGGGCCCATGGCTTCGAGCAGGGAAATGAATTTATTGACGATTACCTTATAACCGTCGTAGAGGTGTCCGACCATATCGACGAGGATGATCCCGTCGACGCCGCCGTAAGGGTGGTTGCTGATCGTAATGAAAGGGCCTTCCAGTCCTTTCAGGGTTTCAAAACCGGCCACCTCATAATTGGAATGGGTCTCACGGAGCACATTGCGGGCAAAATCCGGTCCGAGGGAACCGTCCGCCGCACTGCGCTCGTATACATCGCAGAACCGGTTCAAATTCAGCATGCCCTTTAACACCTTCCCGGCCCATTTTCCGAACGGGGTTCCGAAAAAGGGGGAAATACTCTCCATCTGCCTTTGATCTAACAGGGGCATATCATTGATCTTTTTTATTCAGTTTATCGAGAAATGCTTCATTGGGATCGAGTTTGGGTTTCCGCTTTCCGAAGACGACCCATTCGTTCATCACGAAATTGACCAGGCCGGATACGCAGAGGGCCAGCAGGTTGCACAAAAGTACATCCCAGTGGAAGATCTTTTCGATCAGCAGCAGCAGGCCCATCTTGACCAGGAATCCGCCCAGGGAAGAAATCCCGTAACCGGCAAAATGACGCAGGAAAGAGACCACGCCCGGATGTGAAACGCGGTCTTTCCAGACAATGAAATAGGCGAGGGTGAAATTGGTCAGTACGGCGAAGAAGAAGGAAATGACCGGGGAAATCATGTATTCCCCGTAATACCATCCCTTGAAAACGAACTGCTTGAAAACCCACAATACCAGCATATCCACCGCGGTGCCGGCCAGGGTGGACATGGAAAATTTCAATAAGCGGAAAGCCTTTTCTAGCAGGACCTTACTCATGCTTGATCAGCGGGTCTATTTTTGCATACTCCCGTGCATCGACGCGGAGGCTGTTGAGATAGACAATGATCAGGGCGATCAGCACGATGATGCCGACGATGTCCATGATGCCGAGGGAGACATCGTAGCCGAGCAGGCGGAAATTGACCGCGAATTCCTGGAACGGCCGGATGAAGAAATACAGCGTATTGACGATGATGACGATGACCCGCAGTTCGGTCGGCCCCATCTTGGCGTAGGTCAGCTTGAACTCATTCTTGAGATGGGCGCTGATATACACATAGATGGACAGGATCAGATAGGCGACCAGCACGAGCAGGGCGATGTGCATGTTCATCATCGGGGACAGGCCCAGGCCGATGAACATCAGGGCTTCGTTGATGCAGTCGACATTGTGGTCGATGAAGAAACCGTAGGTCTTGCGCTGCTGGTTGTGCACGCGGGCGAAAGTCCCGTCCAGCGAATCCCCGTACCAGTTGACGACGAAACCGAAGGAAGCCAGCCAGATCCAGGCCAGGTTGAAGTTGGACAAGGCATAGCCGACGGCGATGATGACAGCACCGAGGAAACCGATGAAGGTCAGTCCGTCGGACGTCATCCATTTGGGCTGGCGCCAGGCCAGCCAGGTCAGGGCCTTTTTCTCGACACCGTTCAGGATTGAAGTCTGTATTCTTTCCGATTGTTTTCTTTCTTCCATATATCAGTTTGGTTCAAGTACAAATACAAATGTAGTGATTATTTCGGGAGTTTTCGTCAAATCCGGGGAAAAACTGAGCAAAGTGCAGGCCGCCCGGAATAAAATTATGGCAAAACAGACATAAATCTTGTATCTTTGTAAAAAGAAACTTTTTTCTGTATGATACGTGAAATCCAACCCGGACTCCTCTATATCGGAGCCCAAGACCGTGACCTGGACCTGTTCGAGAGCCAATATGCCGTCCCTGACGGAATGTCTTATAACTCTTACCTCCTGGATGGCGGGAAGATCGCCATCCTCGATACCGTTGATGCCCGGAAAGGGGAGGAATGGAAACAGAATCTGGGAGAGGCCCTGGCCGGCCGCACCCCGGATTATCTGGTCGTCCATCACATGGAACCGGATCACTCCGCCTTGATCCTGGATGTCCTGCAGACCTGGCCCGGGTTGAAACTGGCGGCCAGCGCAAAAGCCATCCAGATGCTGGGCCAGTTCTTTGAAGGATACGATTTTACGGGCCGTACGGTCGTCCTTAAGGAAGGGGACGTCCTGGACCTGGGAACCCGGAGCCTTCAGTTCATCGCGGCGCCGATGGTCCACTGGCCGGAGGTGATGGTCTCGTATGAGGCCGCCTCAAAGACCCTCTTCGCCGCCGATGCCTTCGGCAAGTTCGGGACCCTGGACGCCGGTTTCTATGGTGACGAGGACGATGACTGGGCGTGCGAGGCCCGCCGGTACTATTTCAATATCTGCGGGAAATACGGCGGCCCGGTGCAGACCCTGCTGAAGAAAGCGTCCGCCCTGGACATCGCCTGCATCTGCCCGCTGCATGGTCCGATCCTGCGCCAGGACCTGGGGTACTACCTGGACCTGTACCAGACCTGGAGTTCGTACGGCGTTGAGACCGAGGGCGTTTTCGTCGCCTATGCCTCGATTCACGGGGGCACCGCCGCCGCTGCCTTGAAACTGGCTGATATACTGAAGGAAAAGGGCTGCCCGAAGGTGGCGACCTGCGACCTCACGCGTGACGACCAGGCCGAAGCGGTCGAGGATGCCTTCCGCTATGGAAGGATCATCCTGGCTGCCTCTTCCTATGACGCCGGTGTCTTCCCGCCGATGCACAGTTTCCTGCACCACCTGCAGGACAAGGCCTGGCAGAAGCGTAAGGTCGGCCTGATCGAGAACGGATCCTGGGCCCCTTCGGCCGCCCGGGTCATGAAAGGCATGCTGGAGACCCTGAAGGAAATCGAAATCGTGGAACCGGTGGTGACGATCCGCAGCCGGATGAAGACGGCGGATTTGCCTGCCTTGCAGGCCCTGGCCGACGCCATCCTCTCCTAGAAAACGGATCCCCGTCTCACAGAGGCGGGGATCATTGTTTATCAGTCTTCTTCTTCGGGAATAACGATGGGCTTGCGCTGCCGCTGCCGTTGTTCCCAACGCTCGCGGGCGTACTGCTGCATGTCGGAGACCGTGTCGTTCTCGTCGATGATTTCCATGCCCAGGATGGTCTCGATGATGTCCTCGAGGGTCAGGATGCCCTGGAAAGCGCCGTATTCGTCGATGATCAGGGCGATCTGGTCCTTGGTTTTCAGAAGGGACTCCCAGATGTCTCCAACCGAGGTCTCCTCGTTGAACATCGTGATGTCCCGCTTGATCTCACCCAGCCGCATGTCGAATTTGTCGTCGGCCAGGTTCTTCAGCACGTCATACCGCATGACGTAGCCGGTGATGAATTCCGGGGAATCGGCATAGACGGGGATGCGGGAGTTGTGCGACAGATCCGGGTTCTTGTAGAACTGGCGGAGGGTCATGCTTTCCGGGGCGATGTTGGCCACCACGCGCGGGGTCATGACATCGTAGGCCTTGATGTCGTCGAGCTTGATGATGTTCTGGATGACCTTGTTCTCGCTCTTGTCAAAGACGCCTTCCTCTTCGCCGATGTTCGCCATGGCGGAGACTTCCTCGCGGCTGATGGTCGTGTCGGCGTCGTCCGGGGTGAACACGCGGCTCAGGTACTGGATCAGGACCACGAGCGGATACATCAGGTAGATCAGGAAGTTCATGACGCGGGACAGCCACAGCAGGTGCTTCCAGCTGGTGGTGCCGATGGTCTTCGGGATGATTTCGGAAAAGACCAGGATCAGGATGGTGGTGACGGCGGAAACGGCGCCGAACCATTCGCTGCCGAAGAGGATCGTGGCTTGGCGGCCGACACCGGCGGCACCGATGGTGTTCGCGATGGTATTGAGGGAGAGGATGGCGGCGATCGGACGGTCGATGTCATCCTTCATTTTGGCAAACAGCTTGGCATTGCGATCGCCCTCTTCCTCCCGCATGGTGATGTAGGAAATCGGAGTCGACATGAGAACAGATTCCAGCAGCGAACACAGGAAGGAAATTCCCATGGCCATCAGGAGGAATGTGAGCAAAAGTCCCATCAAAACGAAATTTAAATGCAAAAATAGTTATTTTTGTGCAGAATCAACTATGTTATGGCAGACAATTATTTAGAAAATAAGTTCGATCAGTTGCAGAAGGCCCGGAAGGTCGTGGTCAAGCGCAACAACCCTTCCCTGGATACGCTCCTGCACCGGAACCGGAGCCATCGCGGGTATGACAAGGGTCGTGTCGTCACGGAAGATGAGTTGCGCAAGATCGTGGCGGTCAATCCGCTGCTTTCCTCCGGCATGAACCGGCAGTGCCTGCGTTTCAAGACGGTGACCCGGGAGACGGGTGCGGAAAAAGTCCTCGGCAGGATCCGTCTGGGCGGTGCCTTGCCCCAGCTGCACCTGCCTCTGCCGGGAACGGAGCCGGAGGCTTTCATCCTGGTCTGCGCCACGGTTCCGGAAGACCGGATCGTGGATATCGACCTGGGCATCTCCCTGCAGAGCATGGGCCTGAAAGCGGTCGAGATGGGCCTGAATGCCTTGATTATCTGCGCCTATGATAAGCAGGCCGTTCAAGAGGACTTCGGACTGGCGTATCCGCCGCTGGCCATCCTGGCGGTGGGAAAGGGGAGCGAGGCCATTTTCCTCAAGCCGGTCGCAGCGGGAGAATCCCTGAAATACTACCGGGTGGACGGGGTCCATTACGTCCCGAAGATCCAGTTGGAAGACCTGCTGCTTTAGTGTGTAAAAAATCGTGAAAAAGTTTGGGATGGGGTATTGACAAGTTTCCTTTTTGGTTGTACCTTTGTGACTCCAAAAATGGAAGAAATTTGTCGATGGGAAGACAACTTTTCTACATAGGCCAAACAAAAGTCTCCTGCGGTACGAAAGCCGCTGCGAGACTTTTTCGCTTTTACAGGGGTAACTAAATCATTTTAACGTATATGAAGGTTGGTATTATCATGGGATCTCTTAGTGACTGGGAGGTCATGTCTGCGGCTTGCCGGACCCTTGAGGAATTCGGAATCGAGTACGAAAAGAAGGTCATCAGCGCCCACCGCGCCCCCGGTCTGCTGGTCGAGTGGGCCACTACGGCCCGTGACCGCGGGATCGGCGCCATCATCGCCGGAGCCGGAGGCGCCGCCCACCTGGCGGGCGTGACGGCCGGCCTTACTCCCGTCCCGGTTATCGGCGTTCCGATCCGGACCCAGATGATGGGCGGTCTGGATTCCCTCCTTTCCGTGGTGCAGATGCCTTCCGGCGTACCGGTCTCGACCGTCGCCATCAACGGTGCGAAGAACGCCGCCCTGGTCGCGGTTTCGATCTTCGCCCTGACCGACCCGGAAATCGCCGCCCGGTATGATGCCTTCCGGCGCGCGCAGACCCAAAAGATTGAAAATACCCAATTCCCCGAATAACAAATGGATAACAGAAGAATCTTCGTCGAAAAACGTCCCGGTTTCCGCGTAGAGGCGGAAAGCCTCCGCAAGGAATTCAATGAGAATCTGGGACTTTCCCTGCATGAGTTGCGGCTGTTGAACGTCTATGACCTGGCCGGTTTTTCTGATGACTTGCTCGAAAAGTGCCGCTATGCCGTTTTCGGCGAAACCGTGACCGACACCGTGGCCGATGATTGCCCGCTGGCCGGCAAGAAATACCTCGCCGTGGAATACATCCCCGGCCAGTTTGACCAGCGCGCCTCCTCCGCCGTCGACTGTGTCCATCTGATCGATCCCAATGCAGACGTGAAGATCCGTTCTTCGCGTCTGCTCGTTTTTGATGATGACCTCTCCGAGGGGGACCTCGCCGCGATCCGCCATTATTTCATCAATGCGGTCGAATCCCGCGAGAAGGACCTGGGCCAGCTGAGCTTCAGCGAGCAGGCCGATGTCAAGCCGGTCGAGATCCTGGAAGGCTTTACAGCCATGCAGGAGGAGGACATGGCCCCGTTCTGCAAGCGTTGGGGCCTGGCGATGAATGCCGACGACCTGCGGGAAGTGGTGCGTTATTTCACACGGGAAGGACGCAATCCCACGGAAACGGAACTCCGGATCCTGGATACCTATTGGAGCGACCACTGCCGCCATACCACCTTCACCACCGAACTGACCACCATCAAGGTGGACGATTCCTTCGTCAAGGAGGAGATCGAGTCCGTCCTGGGCGAATTCCATGACATCCGCAAGGAGCTTGGCCGCGAGCACAAACCGCTCTGCCTGATGGAATTGGCTACCATCGGCGCCCGCTACCTCCGCAAGCAGGGCCTGCTGGAAGACCTGGAACAGAGCGAGGAAAACAATGCTTGCAGCATCTTCGTGGACGTGGATGTCAACCGGCGCAAGGAACGCTGGCTCCTGCAGTTCAAGAACGAGACCCACAACCATCCGACCGAGATCGAGCCGTTCGGCGGCGCCTCCACCTGCCTGGGCGGAGCGATCCGCGACCCTTTGTCGGGCCGTGCCTATGTCTATCAGGCCATGCGCGTGACCGGGGCGGGGGATATCAACAAGCCGGTGTCCGAAACCCTGCCGGGCAAACTTCCGCAGACGGTGATTTCCCGAAAGGCGGCAGCCGGCTATTCCAGTTACGGAAACCAGATCGGCCTGGCAACCACCCAGGTACGTGAAATCTATCACGATGGCTATACGGCCAAACGGCTGGAAGTCGGCGCCGTGGTCGGCGCGGTCAAGGCGGAGAACGTCCGTCGTGAAAGTCCGGCCCCCGGGGACGTCATCCTGCTGCTGGGCGGACGGACCGGCCGGGACGGCATCGGAGGTGCGACGGGTTCTTCCAAGGAACATACCGAGGCTTCCCTGGAATCCTGCGGCAGCGAAGTCCAGAAGGGCAATGCTCCTGAAGAAAGGAAATTGCAGCGGCTTTTCCGCCGGCCGGAGGTGACCCGCCTGATCAAGAAGTCCAATGACTTCGGCGCCGGCGGCGTCAGCGTCGCCATCGGGGAACTGACGGACGGCCTGGATATCTGGCTGGACCGCGTCCCGACTAAGTACAGCGGCCTGAATCCGACCGAGCTGGCGATCAGCGAGAGCCAGGAGCGCATGGCCGTCGTCATCGAAGCGAAGGACCAGGCTGATTTCGAAGCCTATTGCCGCCGGGACAACGTCGAGGTGACCCATGTGGCCGACGTTACGGATTCCGGTCGGATGAAGATGTATTACAAAGGCACCATCGTGGCCGACCTGTCCCGTGAATTCATCGACAGCGCCGGTGCCCGGCATTTCTCCAAAGCCGAAATCGGAACCATCGAAGAGAAGGACCCGTTCGAGCGCTCCTATCCTGGAGAAACACTTCAGGAAAAGATGCTCAATGTCATGTCTGACAAGAATGTGGCTTCCCAGAAAGGATTGGTGGAGATGTTCGACTCCACCATCGGCCGATCGACCGTCCTGATGCCTTACGGCGGTTCCCGCCAGGCCTCTGAGGTCCAGGTGTCCGTGCAGAAACTGCCGGTCGACGGCTATACCGATACCGCCAGCATGATGGCCTTCGGCTACGACCCGGACCTGACGACCTGGAGTCCGTATCACGGGGCTGCCTATGCCGTCGTGGACGCCTGCACCAAACTGGTGGCTGCCGGCGGCGACTGGTCCGGGATGCGGTTCTCCTATCAGGAATATTTCGAGCGGATGACCCAGGATCCCCATACCTGGGGCAAGCCGCTCTCCGCCCTGCTCGGCGCGCTGAAGATGCAGCTGCGGCTGGGCCTTCCTTCCATCGGCGGCAAGGATTCCATGAGCGGCTCGTTTGAGCACATCAATGTCCCGCCGACGCTGATCGCCTTCGGCATCAATACGGTGGATGCCGGTTCGGTCATTTCCACCGACCTCAAGACACCGGGCAACAAACTGTACCTCGTGCGCCATACCCCGCTTTGCAACCAGATGCCGGATACGTATCAGCTGAAGGATAACTGGAATTTCATCCTGCAGGGAATCCGGGACGGACAGATCGTCTCCGGCTGGGCCGTGGGCAAGGGCGGTGCCGCGGAGGCGCTGGCCAAGATGTCCTTCGGCAACGGCCTGGGTGTCAACGTGAACCTGTCGGAAGCCGATCTTTTCCGCGCGGCCTATGGCTCGGTCGTGGTTGAAGCAACGCAGGAACTGACCTATGATAACGCCCTGTACCTCGGTGAAGTGACGGCGGAAGGATTCGTCGTCAACAATCAGCGGATCGAGGGCCTGTATCCCGCCTATGAAGGATTGTATGCCAAGGTTTACCCGCCCACGGCGCCCGCTGCCTTCCACGAACCTTTCAAGCTTTCCGTCCTCGGTCGCAAGGCCCGTCCCTATCCGGGCGAACCCGTAGAGAAACCGATTGCATACCTGCCCGTATTCCCGGGCAGCAACTGCGACTACGATACGGCCAAGGCGTTCCGCCGGGCCGGGGCCGAGGTCCGTACGACGGTCTTCCGCAACCTGACTGCGGAAGATGTCCTGGCCTCGATCGACGAGATGCGCGCCGAGATCGAAGGCTGCCACATCCTTGCTTTCTGCGGTGGTTTTTCCGCCGGCGACGAGCCGGACGGCAGTGGTAAATTTATCGCGAACGTCATCAACAACAAGGTGATTTCCAAGGCGATTGAAGACCTGTTGGCCCGCGGCGGCCTGATCCTGGGCATCTGCAACGGTTTCCAGGCCCTGGTCAAGAGCGGCCTGCTCCCGTACGGGAAATTCGGCATGGTGACGCCTGACAGCCCGACCCTTTTCCGCAACGACATCAACCGCCATATCTCCCAGATGGTCACGACGCGGGTCGCTTCCGTCGCATCCCCCTGGCTTTCCAGCCTGCACAGCGGCCAGACCCACAGCATCGCCGTCAGCCATGGCGAAGGGAAGTTCGTCGTCAATGAAGAACTGGCCGCCAAGTTGTTCGCCAACGGCCAGGTGGCTTTCCAATATGCGGATCCCCAGACAAATGCCGCGACCATGGAATCCCCCTACAATCCGAATGGATCCTATTATGCGATCGAAGGTATCATCAGCCCGGACGGGCAGATCCTTGGCAAGATGGGCCATTCCGAAAGATATGAGAAGAATGTCTTCCGCAATATCGGCGGCAACCCCGACCAGCCGCTGTTCCGAAATGCAGTGAACTACTTTAAAAACAAATAGAAATGGAGAAACTTCAGTTGCTGTTCGACGGCAATGAAAAACAGGTCTTTGCGACCGACGAAAAAGACAGGGTCATCTTCCGTTACAAAGATGTGGCCACCGCGTATGGCGGCATCAAACGGGCGACCTTCCGCCGGAAAGGCATCCTGACCTGCGGCATCTCGACCCGGATCTTCCAGTATCTGAACGACCACGGGATCCAGACGCATTTTGTTGAGCCGTTCAGCGAACGGGAACAGGTTTGCCGCCCGATCGGCATCATCCCGATCAACGTGTCCGTCCGCAATTATGCGGCCGGTACGATGGCCCGCCGCCTGGGCCTGCCCGTCGGCGAGAAACTTTCCCGTCCGGTCATGGAACTGTTTTACAACAACGACGAACTGCGCGATCCGATGATCGGCGAGGACCATGCCATCGCGCTGGGACTCGTCAATGAAGAGGAAATGGCGCAGATCCGTTCCGAAGCCCTTACGGTCAATTCCTTGCTGACCGAATTGTTCGAAAAGCTGGGCATCCGGCTGATCGACCTGAAACTGGAATTCGGACGGGCGTCCGACGGTTCGGTCATCATCTCCGATGAGATCAGCCCGGATACCTGCCGGCTCTGGGACATGAAGACCGGGGAAGTCCTGGACAAGGACCGGTTCCGCCACGACATGGGCGGGGTCATGGACGCGTATGAATTTGTATATACTCTTTTAAACCGGATGTAAGATGGGTGTTTTCGGAGCCTATGGCATCAAGGATGCCTCTGCAATCATTTATTACGGACTTCACGCCCTGCAGCATCGCGGGCAGGAAGGTGCCGGCATCGTCACGTTCGACGGCGACCAGGGCTACCGCCACCGGGCACTCGGTCTGGTGAACGAGGTATTCAACCGCCAGATCCTTGCCAGCCTGAAGGGCGAGATCGGCATCGGCAGCGTGAAATATGCCAACCAGTCGAAAGGCGGACTGGACAACGTCCAGCCGCTCTTCTTCCATCATGATACCGGGGACTTCGCCATTGCCGGAGACGGCAACCTGGTGAATTCCTGTAAGATATCCGATTATCTGGAAAAGATGGGATCCATCTTCCAGACCCGGACGGACAGCGAATTGCTGGCCCACCTGATCAAGAAGAACAGCCGGGAAGACCGGATCCACAGCATCGTCAGTGCGCTGAACATGATGGAAGGCGGCTTCACCTTCCTGATCATGACGAAGAAACGGATCTATGCAGCCCGCGACAAATACGGTATCAAGCCCCTGGCGATCGGCCGGCTGGGCGACGGCTATGTCGTGAGCAGCGAGACCTGCTCCTTCGAACTGATCGGCGCGACCTACCTGCGTGACGTCGAACCGGGTGAGATCGTTACGATCGACCACCATGGGATCCGCAGCCGCAAGTATTCCCAGTTCCAGCGCTACAAGATGTGCTCGATGGAGTATATCTACCTGGCCCGTCCGGACAGCGATATCGACGGGTGCAACGTGCACGCCTACCGGAAGGAATCCGGACGCCGCCTGTACCGGGAGTGCCCGGCGGACGCCGACATCGTGATCGGTGTGCCGGACTCCAGCCTGAGTGCGGCGATGGGCTATGCCGAAGAAAGCGGCATCCCTTATGAAATGGGTTTGGTGAAGAGCAAGTATGTCGGCCGTACCTTCATCCAGCCTTCGCAGGAAATGCGCGAGAACGGCGTCAAGATGAAACTCTCGGCCGTCCGTTCCATTGTCAGCGGAAAGCGCATCGTGATGGTGGACGATTCCATCGTCCGCGGCACGACTTCCCTGAAGATCGTCCGCCTGCTGCGCGATGCCGGGGCCACCGAGGTCCATGTCCGTATCGCCAGCCCGATGATGAAACACTGCTGCTATTATGGCGTGGACACCTCTACGGAAGAGGAACTCCTCTGCTCCCACCGGAGCCTGGAAGAAGCCTGCAAGATGATCGAGGCCGACTCCCTGGGTTACCTGAGCCCCGAGTCCTCGGTCGCCTCCACCTTCGGCCATGCCGAACTTTGCCTGGCCTGCTTCACGGGGCATTATCCGACCTCCTTGTACAGGGGGACCATTGAAAACGAAGAATAATCAAGAATATGGCAGTCTCTTACGAAAAAGCAGGTGTCAACCTGGAAGCGGGCTATGAAGTGGTCCGCCGGATCAAACAGCATGTCGCCTCTACGGCCCGCAAGGGCTCGATGGGCGGAATCGGCTCATTCGGTGGAATGTTCGACCTTTCCTGCCTGGGTGTCCGCGAACCGGTGCTCGTCAGCGGGACGGACGGCGTGGGAACCAAACTGAAATTGGCTTTTGCCATGGACAAGCACGACACGGTCGGCATCGATGCCGTGGCCATGTGCGTCAATGACGTCCTGGCCCAGGGCGCGGAGCCGCTGATCTTCCTGGATTACGTCGCCATCGGCCACAACATCCCCGCCAAGGTGGAAGCCATCGTGGCCGGCGTGGCGGAAGGCTGCCGCCAGGCCGGCTGTGCGCTGGTCGGCGGCGAGACGGCGGAAATGCCGGGCATGTACACGGACGGCGAATACGACATCGCCGGATTCACCACCGGCGTCGTGGAGAAATCCAAGCTGATCGACGGAACGAAGGTGAAGGTTGGGGACGTGCTGGTCGGCATCTCTTCCAGCGGCGTGCACTCCAACGGCTTCAGCCTGGTCCGCAAGATCATCGCCGATGCCGGCCTGCCCCTGGTACAGGAAGTGCCTGAATTCGGCGGCCGCCGGCTGGGCGAGGTCCTGCTGACCCCGACGAAGATCTATGTCCGCCAGGTCCTTGACGTGATCCGCAACTGCGATGTCCACGGCATCTGCCATGTCACCGGCGGCGGTTTCGATGAGAACCTGCCTCGCGTCCTGCAGGACGGTCAGGCCATTGAGATCACGGAAGGGTCCTGGGAGATTCTGCCGGTCTTCCGGATGCTGGAGAAGTGGGGCGGGGTTCCGCACCGCGAAATGTTCAACATCTTCAACATGGGTATCGGCATGGTCGTCGTGCTGGATGCCTCCGAAGCGGAAAAGGCCATCTCCATCCTGGAAGGACATGGCGAGAAGGCCCAGGTCATCGGCCGGGTCATTGAAGGAAACAAAAACGTAACGATCAAATAAACGATGAGAGCATTAGTGAGTGTCAGCGACAAGGCCGGCCTTGTCGGATTCGTCAAAGGACTGGAAGCGTGCGGCTGGGAAATCATCGCCACCGGCGGCACGCAGAAACTGTTGGAACAAAACGGCGTCAAAACCATCGGCATCAGTGAGGTGACCGGTTTCCCGGAGATCTGTGACGGCCGGGTCAAGACCCTGCATCCCAAGGTGCACGGCGGCCTGCTGGCCCGCCGGGACATCCCCGAACACATGGAGACCCTGAAAGAGAACGGCATCGAGACCATCGACCTGGTCTGCGTCAATCTCTATCCATTCCGCCAGACCATCGCCAAGGAAGGCGTGACCATGGAGGACGCCGTCGAGAACATCGACATCGGCGGTCCTTCGATGCTCCGCAGTGCGGCGAAGAACTGGGAGAGCGTGACCGTGGTCTGCGATCCGGCCGACTATGACCGCGTGCTGGGTGAAATCTGCGAGAATGGCAACACTTCGCGCGAGACCCGTCTCGAGCTTTCCGCCAAGGCCTATACCCATACGGCCGAGTACGACAGCTGCATCGCGACCTATATGCGTGCCCAGGCCGGCCTGTCCGAGAAGCTCTTCCTGGAATTCGAAGAGAAGCAGGGCCTGCGCTACGGCGAGAACCCGCATCAGGCGGCCAAGTTCTACAAGACGGTCGGGGAAACGGTCCCGTTCTCCCTGGCGACGGCCGTGCAGCTGAACGGCAAGGAACTCTCTTACAACAACATCCAGGATGCCAATGCCGCCCTGAACATCGTCCGGGAATTCACCGAACCGTTCTGCGTCGGCCTCAAGCACATGAATCCCTGCGGCTCCGCGGTCGGCAAGGATGTCGTGGATGCCTGGCAGAAGACCTATGAAGGGGACAAGACCTCCATCTTCGGCGGTATCGTCGCCTTCAACCGGGAAGTCAACCTGGAAGTCGCCCAGCTGTTGAAGCCGATCTTTCTGGAAATCATCATGGCGCCTTCGTTCGCCCCGGAGGCCCTCGAGTTCCTCTCCACCAAGAAGAACCTCCGTCTCCTGCAGGTTGACATGACCCTCCCGGTCCCGACCCAGCGGATGTATGTCAGCGTCAACGGCGGCCTGCTGGTGCAGAACCAGGATATCGAGACCAAGCCGGTCGTAGCCGACATGTGCGTGACCGCCGCCAAACCGACGGCCAAGCAGCTGGAAGACCTGGCCTTTGCCTGGCGGATCGTCAAGCATGTCAAGTCCAATGCCATCGTCGTGGCCAAGGACGGCATGACCTACGGCGTCGGCGCCGGCCAGATGAACCGGATCGGCTCCGCCGAAATCGCCCTGAAACAGGCCTCTGCCACGCTCGGTGGCAATATGGAAGGCCTGGTCCTGGCTTCCGATGGTTTCTTCCCGTTTGATGACTGCGTCGCCCTGGCCGCCGAATATGGCATCAAGGCGATCGTACAGCCGGGCGGATCGATCCGCGACGAAGATTCCGTCAAGAAGGCCGATGAGAACGGCATCACCATGCTGATGACCGGCGAGCGTCATTTCAAACACTGATCTGCGATGGGAGTCCTGTATGTGGCTCCGGGCTACCAGCCCGGGGGAAAGGAAATCGATTTCGGGAAGACCAAGGAGCATAAAGTCTTGGTTGTCGGCGGAGGCGGCCGCGAGCATGCCATTGTGGATGCCCTGTCCCGTTCCATCTGGGTGAGCAAGATCTACTGCGCGCCCGGCAATGCCGGGATCGCCGCGCAGGCGGAGTGCGTCCCGATCAAGGATACGGATGTGGAAGGACTGCTGGCCTTCGCGCGCGAGCAGCACATCGACCTGACCGTCGTCGGACCGGAAGCTTCGTTGTCGGAAGGGATCGTGGACCGTTTCCGGGGAGCCGGCCTGACCATCTTCGGCCATACGAAAGCCGCGACCCGGATTGAATCCAGCAAGGAATTCGCCAAGCAACTGATGGAGAAATACGGTGTCCCGACAGCGGGATACCGGAGTTTTACGGATTATCAGGAGGCGCTGGACTATGTGTCCGGACGTCCGTTCCCGGCCGTGCTCAAATATGACGGCCTGGCTGCTGGAAAGGGCGTCGTGATCGCCCCGGACCTGGCCAGTGCCGATGCGGCGCTGCGGGACATGCTGCTGGACAACCATTTCGGCAAAGGGAAAGTCGTTGTTGAGGATTATCTGGAAGGCCCTGAATTCTCCTTTATGTGCTTCGTGGATAGGGAACGGGTCTACCCGATGCCCCTGGCCCAGGACCACAAGCGGGCTTTTGACGGGGACAAGGGACCGAACACCGGCGGAATGGGAGCCTATACCGGCCTGCCGTTCATTACGCCGGAAGACAAAGCTTTCGCGCTGGATCACATCCTTCGGAAAACCGCTTCTGCCATGGTTGCGGAAGGCTGTCCGCTCAGCGGCGTCCTGTACGGCGGCCTGATGAAGACCGCGGACGGGATCAAGGTCATCGAGTTCAACGCCCGTTTCGGCGATCCGGAGACGGAAGTCGTCCTTCCTTTGCTGGAGAGCGATGCGTTCGACCTGTTCTCGGCGGTTGCCGAGGGCCGGGAAGCGGAGCAGCCGGTATGGTCCGGCGATGTCACGATGGGTGTCGTCCTCGCCTCCAAGGGCTATCCCGGGTCCTATGAAAAAGGTTACGCCATCGAAGGACTCGACGGCGTAACGGCAAAGGTCTATCACATGGGAACCAAACGGCAGGAGGGAAGTCTGGTGACTTCCGGCGGCCGGGTCATGATGGTGGTCGGCCGGGGCAGCGACATCCATGCGGTGCGGGATGCCGTCTATGCCGATGTGGCGAAGATTTCTTGTCCGAACCTGTTCTGCCGGAAGGATATCGCCTGGCAGGCGCTCCGCTAGCGGGGCAGGATATCGACTTTCAGTTTGTTATAGGCCCTCTCCGCTTTGGCGAGGGCTTTTTCGATGCTCTCGTCCCGGGCCAGGATGACTCCGTAACGGCGGTGGCCCTTGACTTCCGGTTTGCCGAAGATGCGGATCTGGGTGTCTTCTTCGGAGAGGACTTCTTCCAAGTTGCTGAATACGACCTTGTCCGTATCGCCTTCCACGACGATGGCCTTGGAGGCACTCGGACCGAACTGGCGGATGGCCGGGATCGGCAGGCCGAGGATGGCACGGGCATGCAGGGCGAATTCGCTGAGATCCTGGGAGATCATGGTAACCATGCCGGTGTCGTGCGGGCGGGGGGAGACTTCACTGAAGATGACATCCTCGCCCTTGACGAACATCTCTACACCGAAAATACCGCGTCCGCCGAGGGCGCCGGTGATCTTGATGGCGATCTCACGGGCCTTCTCGATGGCGGAGGGCGACATCGGCTGCGGCTGCCAGGACTCACGGTAGTCACCGTCGACCTGGTGGTGGCCGATGGGCTCGAGGGTCGTGGTTCCGCCGATGTGGCGGACCGTCAGCATGGTGATTTCGTAGTCGAAATCCACGAATCCTTCCACGATGACCCGGCCGGCACCGGCACGGCCGCCTTCCTGGGCGTTGTGCCAGGCGGGGTCGATGTCTTCGGGTTTCTTGATGGTGCTCTGGCCGTGGCCGGAGGAACTCATGATGGGCTTGACGACGCAGGGGATGCCGACCGCCTCGATGGCGGCGCGGAATTCCTCATACGTATCGGCGAAACGGTAGGTCGCCGTGGACAGGCCGAGTTCTTCGGCGGCCAGGCGGCGGATACCTTCGCGGTTCATGGTCAGAAGGGTGGCCTTCGCGGTGGGGATGACGTTGTAGCCTTCTTTTTCCAGCTCGACCAGGGTCGGGGTGGCGATGGCTTCCACTTCCGGGATGATGAAATCCGGCTTTTCCTGTTCAATGACCTGGCGGAGCAGAGCTCCGTCCAGCATGTTGATGACATGGCTGCGATGGGCCACCTGCATAGCCGGTGCGTTGGCATAACGGTCTACGGCAATCACTTCGATACCATAGCGCTGGAGTTCGATGACGACTTCTTTTCCGAGTTCGCCGGAGCCGAGAAGGAGGGCTCTTTTAGCGACGGTGCTGAGCGGGGTTCCGAGTTGGAGCATGACTGTTTTGGTTTTAGGCAAAGATAGGCATATTATTGCAATTTTTTCGCGGATTCCTTATCTTTCGGAGACGAAAACCTGTTATTATGAGAAAGACCTTCTTGATCGGACTGGCTCTGCTGACCAGCGTCAGCCTGTCCGCCCAGCAGCACCAGGATCCCGGTGCCGCGGCCGCTTTGCAGGAGAACATCCAGCGGGCCGGCAACAACTCCCATGTCTATGAGTTTGACCCGATTCATGACACCCGGGCTCCCAAGGGATACAAGCCCTTCTATATCAGCCATTACGGCCGGCACGGAAGCCGTTCGGACTGGGGCGGGCGTACCTATCAGGCCCTGATCCGGATCCTGGAACAGGCGCAGGCCGACGGCCTGCTGACTGCGGAAGGGGAGGCCTTGCTGGGCGAAGCGCGCCTGGTCAACGAGGCCCATGACGGTATGGACGGGCGGCTGATGCAGCGCGGCGTCCGCGAGCATGAGCGGCTGGCCGAGCGGATGTTCATCCGCTATCCGGATGTCTTCCGGAAAGGAAGCAAGCAGATCCGTTCCATTTCCAGTACGGTCCAGCGCTGTATCATCAGCATGGTCGGCTTTACGAACCGGCTGAATGAAATGCAGCCCGACCTGGAATTCTATTGGGATACCGGAGAGAAATTCATGGAGTATATCAATACCGAAACCGTCCGTGAGGTCCGGGAAGGGGAGCGGCCGATCCTGACGGCGCTCGAGCGCTCGTATGTCCCGGATACGGTATTTGTCATGCAGCACCTGTTCAACGACCCCCAGGCAGCCCGAAAGCACGTCGGCAACGTCCAGATGTTCCAGCGGATGATCTTCGAAACCGCCCGGATCGCAGAGGGAGCGGACATTCAGACCAATCTTTTCCGGCACATCCCGTTCGACGCCGTCTATAAATACTGGGAATCGGCCAACATGTCGCTCTATTTCGAGCATTGCAATTCCGTGGAATTCGGCTCACTGGTCATGCCGACCGTTGAACGGCTTGTCAATGATATCGTTACGAAGGCGGACGAAGCCATCTCCAAAGGCAACTGGGCGGCGGATCTCCGGTTCGGCCATGATTACCCGCTGATGTCCCTGGCCTCCTATCTGGGCGTCGAAGGGGTTGGCGACAAGTTGCATTCCGACGAAGTAAGCGCCAAATGGTGGGGCTTCCGGAACATCCCGTTCGCATCGAACCTGCAGATGGTCTTCTATCGCAACAAGGCGGGAGACGTACTGGTCAAGTTCCTGTATAATGAAAAAGAATGCCTCCTGCGCGGCCTGGAACCGGTATCGGGTCCCTATTACCGCTGGGAGACCGTAAAAGAGAATATCAAAGGCTATCTGCGCTGATATGTACGAACAGATCCTCATCCGTGTTTCCGGGAAAGACCGTGCGGGCCTGACGGCTTCCCTGATGGAAATCCTTGCCCGTTATGACGCCCAGATCCTGGACATCGGCCAGGCCGTCATACACAGCTCCCTGTCCCTGGGTATCCTGATCCGTATTGCTGAAAAGCATTCCGGACAGGTAATGAAAGAGCTCCTTTTCAAGGCGACGGACATGGACGTGAACATCGGTTTCGCCCCAGTAACCGACGACGAGTACGACGCCTGGGTGGGCCGGCAGGGCAAGAACCGTTATATCCTGACAATCATCGGACGGAGCCTGTCCGCGGCCCAGATCGGCGCCGCTGCTCAGGTCGCGACGGACCAGGGGCTGAACATCGATTCGATCCGCCGCCTGACCGGCCGCATGAGCCTGCGGAATCCCGCGGCCAAGAACGTACGGGCCTGCATCGAGTTCTCGTTGCGGGGTACGCCCGCCGACCGGGAGAAAATGCAGGCAGAGCTGATGCACCTGTCCGGGGAGATGGGCTTCGATTTCTCCCTCCAGAAAGACGACATGTACCGGCGGATGCGCCGGCTGATCTGCTTCGACATGGATTCGACCCTGATCCAGACCGAGTGCATCGACGAACTGGCCGACCGGGCCGGCGTCGGAAAGCAGGTGCGGGCCATCACCGAATCGGCCATGCGCGGGGAAATCGATTTCAAGGAGAGTTTCACCCGGCGGGTGGCCCTGCTCAAGGGCCTGGATGCGTCCGTCATGCAGGAAATTGCGGACAAACTGCCGATTACGGAAGGGGTGGAACGCCTGATGTCCGTCCTCAAGACCTGCGGTTACAAGATCGCTATCCTCAGCGGCGGATTCACCTTCTTCGGCGAATACCTCCAGAAACGGTTCGGAATCGACTATGTCTATGCCAATGAACTGGAAATCGGTGAGGACGGGAAACTGACCGGCAAGTTCGTCGGAGAGATCGTGGACGGACGGCGGAAGGCCGACCTGCTGAAACTGATCGCGCAGATGGAAAAGGTCAACATGGCTCAGACCATTGCGGTGGGCGACGGTGCCAACGACCTTCCGATGATCTCGGAGGCGGGCCTGGGCATCGCGTTCCACGCCAAGCCGCGGGTCGCGGCCAATGCGGGTCAGTCCATCAATACGATCGGTATCGACGGTGTCCTGTATTTCCTGGGATTCAAGGACAGCCACCTGGGAGAACAGGGCATCTTATAGCCGTTCCAGCAAATGTTCGAAGAGGCGGGGCTTGCCATAGCGGTCAAGCTCCGCTTCGGGTATCCAGATGTAGTCTCCGGGAAGCGAAGGACGTTTTTCGGTCTCCAGTAAGTAAAAGTCGGCCAATAAGGTACGGTGAGTAAGCTGATGCTTTACTCCGCTCGCGAGCGGTATCAAGTTCCCGCCGAGGTCTTCCGGCCGTTCGCAGACATAGGGTTCCCAAAGTCCCTGCCAGATGTCCCCGGGGCCGCGCCGGTGGATGGCGGTCTGTCCCTGGCAGCGGATGTAGACGTAGGTGATCCGGCGTTCCCGGACGGCTGCGGCCTCTTTCTTGACGGGAAGCAGTTCCGTGCGTCCCGTACGGAGGGCATCGCAGGTGGCGGACAGGGGACAGTCCGGGCAGCGGGGCGAGACCGGCGTGCACTGCAGGGCCCCGAAATCCATCATGCCCTGGTTGAACGCAGCGGGATCCTCCGGCGGCAGCAGGGATTGGGCGAGGGACGTGAATTCGTTCTTGGCGGCGGTCGTACCTACGACGGTGGAAATGCCGAAATGGCGGGCCAGCACCCGGTAGACATTGCCGTCCACGACGGCGGCCGGAAGTCCGAAGGCGATGGAACCGATGGCGGCGGCCGTATAATCCCCGACGCCTTTCAGGGACCGGATCCCTTCCAGGGTCTGCGGGAAACCGCCCTGCTCCACGATCTGCCTGGCCGCCGCATGCAGGTTCCGGGCGCGGCTGTAGTAACCCAGCCCCTGCCAGAGCCGCAGGACCTGGTCTTCCGAAGCGGCCGCCAGGTCTTCCACGGTCGGAAATGTTTCCATGAAACGGTGCCAATAGGCCATTCCCTGGGCGATCCGGGTCTGCTGGAGGATGATCTCACTGAGCCAGATGGCATAGGGATCGCGGGTCCGGCGCCAGGGCAGGTCCCGGCCGTTTTCGGCATACCAGCGGAGGATGCCTTCGGTGAAGGGATTATTCCTGCTCATCATCGGGTTCTGCATTCTGGATCCCTTCGGCGACGTAGCGGACAAACAGGTCGCAGGCCTCCTCTTCCATATCCATCTCGTAAATGTCGCCCAGGTCGTTCCCTTCGAAATTGTAGACCCACCAGGACCCGTCGGACTGCTCGATATTCCAGTTGCAGGGATTTCCCTGCTTGTCCCGGTACCAGGCTTCCAGGTAGTCTTTGCGCCCGCGCTTATAAAGGACAGGCATGGTCAGGATGACCTCGTCCCGGCAAAGATCCTTGAAATGGCTGCGCAGGTCCTGTAAGGTCAGTCCGGTTACTTCGATGTCGTCCTTGGCGGCGGCGTAGAGTTCCTCAAACTCTTCCGCGGTCGCCGCAATCTCGTTCTTCTGGTTGTATTCCAGCATCCCTTCCGACTTGAAGGAATACTTCCGGATATCAAAGGCATTGACCATGTCCAGGGAGCGTTCGATGACATTTCCGACCTGCTCGGAATAATAGATGTCATAGTCCCCGGACCCGCGGAAATACCGTACCACGCTGTCGGCGTGGCGGCTTCGGATGATTTCCAGGGTCCGTTCCTGGAATTCCAGGATCATGGCCGCGGAGATCTCGGACCAGTCGAATTCCAGGTACAGCCGCATCGCCAGGGGACCTTCCATTTCCCGCCATTCACTCCGGGCGAGGGCGGTGGTCTGCTGCAGGTCGGCAATCTGGGCCCTGATATCGGTGTCCAGACCCGCCAGGTCTTCTTCCGCGTCCGGGTGCGGGACATTGAGCGAAACCGTCAGCCGGAGCTGATCTTCGACCCGGATCAGGGACCAGAAAAACCAGATGTGACCGCACTCCTTGACGCATTGGTCGGCGGCGCAGAGGCTGTGGTCGGCGGGAAGGGCCTCCATCAGGCGGGCGAACGGGCGGACGCGGGTCGGAAAGAAATACCTGGACAGCAAAAGTGCCAGGCATAGGAACAAGACGGCTGTCAGGATCAAGAAATTCATCGGATACTCCTAAATCTTATTCGCGTACGCAACGCACGGAGAAGGCCTATGGCGAGGAAGGCCGCGGAAAGACAGGACACATTGGGTCTCATAATCTGGGAAATATTGATATGATACGTATCCACAAATATAGAAAAATAAAATAATAGCCCGGCAAATTTTGCCGGGCTATTTTGGGGTGGAGCATAGGGGGGTCGAACCCCTGACCTCCAGATTGCGAACCTGGCGCTCTACCAACTGAGCTAATACCCCTTTTGATTCAAAGCGGCTGCAAAGTTAACAATCCATCCGGGATTTCGAAAATTTTTTTGAAAAAATCTGATTCCGGTGCTTTACAGCAGGAAGAACATCGCGACACCGGCCATGCTGACCGCAACGCCCAGGATTTCTTTCGCCCGAACGGGCTGCTTGTATATCAAGGCGTAAGGCAGGATGATCAAGACGGGGGTCAGGGCCATCAGGGTCGAGGCGATGCCGGCGTTGGCGTATTGGACGGCCATCAGGGACAGGGATACGCCGATCACCGGGCCGAACAGGGTCGTAAGAACCGCGAAGCGCATGCCTTTGTGGTCCTTGACGGCGGTCTTGAAATGCTTTAAATTTCGCTGCAGGGCCATCAGGCAGACAAAGCCCGCACCGCCGACCAGGGCCCGGATCATGGTCGAGGCAAACGGCAGCATCTGGTTCATCAGGGCCGGGACATCTGCCGGGAGGGCTTCCTGGTAATGCTGCAGGCCGATCTTGCTCAGGACCAGGCCGACGCCCTGTCCCATGCCGGCGCCGATGCCCAGCAGGATTCCTTTGACAGGCAGGGAAAAATGCAGGGAATGGCCTTCTCCGCGGCTCAGGATGGAGATGGCGATACCGCTGATGGTCACGGCCATGGCCAACCAGGACTTCCAGGTCATGGTCTCTCCAAGGAGGATCCAGCCTGCGATGGCTGCGATCGGCGGGGCCAGGGTCATGAACAATTGTCCGAACCGGGCTCCGATGACCAGATAGGAATTGAACAGGCAGAAATCGCCGAAGACGTAGCCGACCAGGGCGGAAAGCGCCAGCCAGAACCAGGCGGCCTTGTCCGCGTACAGCGGATAGGGGGCACCGATGGTGGCCCAGAGCAGCAGGCCCAGGAAAACCGATGCGAGCACCAGGCGGATGACGTTGACCGTCATGGAACCGAGCCGGTGGCTGGCGATGTCTGCAAACAGGGCGGTAGCCGTCCAGCAGGCGGCGACGATCAGCGATATGATTTCTCCCGTGTGTGACATGGAGGTTGTGGAATGGCTGGCAAAGATACGCTATATTCTCAGAAACTGCTATCTTTGCATGGCAAAAGATTGATTCCGTGAAGAAGATCCTGTTCATCATCAACCCCCTTTCCGGCGGAAAGGACAAAAAAACAATCATACAGACCATTGATGCCTCCGTGGATGGCAGCCGTTTCGCCCATTCGGTCGTGTGTACGGAATATGCCGGACATGCGACGGAGTTGGCCCGCCAGGCGGATGCCGACATCGTCGTCGCCGTCGGAGGAGACGGAACAGTCAGTGAAGTGGCCCAGGGGCTGATCGGTACGGAAAAAGCCCTGGGGATCCTGCCCTGCGGCAGCGGTGACGGTCTGGCCCTGCATCTGGGCATCAGCCGCAATCCGCGCAAGGCGCTGGCGACCCTGCAGGACGGCGTCTGCCAGACGATGGACTGCGGCGAGGTTGACGGACGCCCGTTCTTCTGTACGACCGGCGTCGGCCTGGACGCGCAGGTCGCCTGGGAATTCGCCACGGCCGGCAAGCGGGGCCTGTGGACCTACATCTCCCTGGCATGGAAGATCTGGCAGCATTTCAAGCCGGAAACCTATACCCTGGAGATTGACGGGCAGACCTACCGTTTCCCGGCGGTCTTCGTAACGGTCGGCAATGCCAACCAATGGGGCAACCAGGCACGGATCACCTCGCTGGCCTCCGTCCAGGACGGCCTGCTGGAAGTGACGGTCGTCCTTCCGTTCCATACCTGGGAAATCCCGGTCCTGGCCACCAAACTGCTGGACGGCCGGGCCCATACCAGCCGCCGGACCCGGATGTTCCGCGGCCGGCAGGTGGTGATCCGCCGGGAGAAGGAAGGCCCTGCCCATTACGACGGCGACCCTTGCCGGAAAGGGACGGAGATCCATGTGAATATCGTTCCTTCCGCCTTGCATGTGATGGTGCCGGAGAATCGGAAAATTTAAGTTGGATATGAATAAGGTAAAAATAAAAGACTGGTTCGCTTTCTTCGCCCCGCGGTTCCTGTGCCTGACACTGGTCCTGGGGCTGCTGATCCGCATCGTCCTGATCATTCACCCGTTGACCGTGGTGGACTGGGGATGGGTCGACTGGCTGAAAATTTTCGGACTGGGTTTCCTCAATGACCTGGCGTTCACCGCCATCGCCCTTGTCCCGGCGTTCGTGTTCTATTCCTTCCTGACCGATGACCGGTACAGGAAACCCTTCCTGTGGATCTTCTGGGGCGCCTTCCTGCTGCTGACCCTGTATGTCTTGTTTTTCAATGACATAACGGACGAGTACGGCGGTCCCTTGCCCGACATCGTGAACGCCGTCCTGATCCTGCTTGCCGTATGCCTGACCATCAAGACCTTCGTCCCTTCCGTGCGGAAGAAATGGCGGACGGCTGCCATCTGGATCATGATGATGGTCTACGCCTGCTGCGCCATTACGATCGCGTTCAGCGAGATTGTCTTCTGGAGCGAATTCGGCGTGCGTTTCAATTTCATCGCGGTCGATTACCTGGTCTACACCAACGAGGTGATTGGCAATATCGTGGAATCTTATCCGATCGTCTGGATGGTCCTGGCCATGCTCCTGGTCGCCGGTGCGATCTGCTGGTGGATGGTCCGGGGGAAAGACATTTCCGGGAGCGGGATCGGTAGCTGGAAGCAGTGGGGCGTCAGTCTGGCCGCCCTGGCCGCGGCCTGCGGTGTCGGATACGGCTGGCTGCACTATGGCTATCGCCATTTCGGTGGCGAGAACCTGTTTGCCACCCAGATCCAGGAAAACGGCTGCTGGGACTTCCTGGAAGCCTTCGTGTCCAATGAGCTGGATTATGAGCAGTTCTATGCCATGATCCCGCAGGACGAGGCCGTCGCGCTGCAGCAGCGGATGAGCGGGCAGAACGCGGAAGGACTGCAGGTGGTCCGGGACAGCCTGCCGGCCTTGAAGAAGAATGTCGTCCTGATTACCGTAGAGAGTCTCAGTGCGGACTTCCTGACGCGGTACGGCTCCGAGGACGGTATTACGCCTTGTCTGGATGACCTGCTGGAAAAGAGCCTGGTCTTCGACAACCTGTATGCCACCGGCAACCGGACGGTCCGTGGCCTGGAAGCCGTGACCCTCTGCATCCCGCCGTCTTCCGGCGAAAGCCTGGTCAAGCGTCCGGATTGCTCCGGTTTCTTCTCCACCGGACAGGTCTTCCGCGACAACGGCTACCGGACCAGCTATATCTATGGCGGCGACAGTTATTTCGATAACATGGGAACCTTCTTCGGCGCCTGCGGCTATGACATCGTCGACAAGAAAACGTATGACAAGGATGCCATCGCATTCGCCAACATCTGGGGCACTTCGGATGAGGATTCCTACCGCGAGGCGCTGGCGCGTTTCGATGCCAGCTGGGCGGCGGGGGAGCCTTTCTTCTCGCACATCATGACCATCTCCAACCACCGGCCGTACACCTATCCGGAGAACCGGATCGAATACGACGGCAACCCGATGAGCCGCCGTGCCGCGGTCAAATACACCGACTGGGCCATTGGCGATTTCCTTTCCAAAGCCGCTTCGAAGCCTTGGTTCTCCGAGACCGTGTTCGTGATCATGGCGGACCATTGCGCCTCCTCGGCCGGCAAGACGTCCCTGCCGCTGGATTGCTACCACATCCCGGCCTTGATCTATGCCCCGGGCTTCATCGAACCCGGGTATATCGACAAGGTTTGCTCACAGATCGACGTGATGCCGACGCTGTTCTCCCTGCTGCATTTCTCCTATGAGGCGCCCTTCTATGGACAGGACGTCCTGGATCCCTCGTTCCGGGAGCGGGCTTTCATGGCCACGTATCAGGATCTGGGCTATTATGCGGACGGTGTCCTGACGGTGCTGTCGCCGGTGCGCCGGATCCAGCAGTTCGACGTCGTCCGGCACGATGGCTGGCAATATGAGGAAAATCCGCGGGAGGAGCCATCCGGAACGGTCTTGCAAGAAGCACAGGCTTTTTACCAGACGGCGAATCTGGCATATTGACGTATTGACCGGCGGGCGAGGACCTGCCGGTTATTCTTTGTTGCGGGTATCGATGCAGATGGTGACCGGGCCGTCGTTGACCAGGGAGACCTGCATGTTCGCGCCGAATTCGCCGGTTCCTACCGGACGTCCGATGGCCTGGGAGAGTTCCGTGCAAAACTGCTCGTACAGGGGGATGGCCAATTCATGGCCGGCTGCCTTGAACCAGGAGGGCCGGTTCCCTTTCTTGGTCGATGCAAGCAGGGTGAACTGGCTGACCACCAAGGCTTCACCGCCGATTTCCACGACACTGCGGTTCATGACGCCGGCCTCATCGTCGAAGATGCGCAGGCCGGCGGTTTTCCGTACCAGCCACTGGATGTCGCTCTCCTCGTCCTCCTGGCTGATTCCGAGCAGGATGAGCATTCCCTGCCCGATGGAGGCATGCAGTTGTCCGCCGATGTGGACGGATGCGGAAGTGACCCTTTGGATGACGGCTCTCATGTTTTTTGCGGTTTTGGACCGGTAAAGATACGTTTTTTTCCTATCTTTACAGCTGTTTACGATTAAACCAATAAACTGATTATAAAAAAAAGTATTCTTTCCCTGGTGGCAGTTGTTGCACTGTCCCTGATGGGTACGGGCGCTTTCGCCCAGAGCAGCATCGGTATCTTCAACAGTGCCCGTTCCTTCGCCTCCAAGGTTGACGGCGCAGATAAGACCGAATCAACCGCCGCCAGTATCGACTTCGGCGTTCTGGACCGCAATGCCTCCGATGCGATCCGGTACCATCAGAGCGTCCTGAAATTCACGGCTGCCTACATTTTCTAGGGCATCCCGTCGTATATGACTGAGCCGGCCTTCGGGCCGGTTTTTTTGTATTATTGACGACAAACCCTTATCTTAGCTGGAAAGACTATGTACTATGAAAAGAACCTTTTGCAGACTTCTGCCCCTTGTTTTGTTACTGGCTGGTGTTACCGCCCAGGCCCAGATTTACAATGTTCTCGATATCGTCCGCGGCGACCGCCAGCGCCTTTCCGGCTGCGAAGGACCGTACCGTTTCGACGCTCCGGCCCTGACGGCGGCCCCCAAGGGCTACACGCCCTTCTATATCAGCCATTACGGCCGGCACGGGTCGCGCTATGCCTGGAACGCCAACACCTATTCGGTCATCCTGGAATGCCTGGAGGCCGCCGAAAAGGCGGGATCCCTGACCCCGCGCGGCGAGAAGCTGCTCTCCGATTACCGGGCTTTCTTCGAGGTCCCGTCCATCAATACCGGCGACCTGGTGGAACTGGGTTCGGCCCAGCACCGCGAAATCGCCCGGATCATGGCCCAGTCCTTCCCGGAGGTCTTCGCGGACGGCGGAAAGGTCCTGGCGCGCGCCTCGACGTCCCAGCGGGCGATCGTGAGCATGGACGCCTTCTGCATCAGCCTGCAGAAATATGCCCCGAAGGTGGACATTGAAACCAATTCCCTGCATACCAACCTGCCGATCGTGAATGTATCCGGCTCTCCGCGCGAACTCCGTTTCCGCCGGGCGGGTACCGTGAAGGTACCGGAACCGACCGAGGCGTTCCGCGCCCGGAAATACGACTACGACGGCATGCTCGGCAAATTGTTCACGGACCGGGGATTCCTGGAAGAGCGCGGCGGCCGTACGCAGTTCCTGTACGAACTCTGCGCCCTCTGGGCCGGCTATCACAACTATTGCGACGGGGACTGGCTGGAGGACCTCTTCACCGAGGAGCAGGCCCTGGCCTTCTGGGAGGTCAACAATTACTTCGACTATGTCGGACACGGTGCCCAGCGCTACCAGCAGATTCCGCTGGTGCTGGATATCGTCGCCCTGGCGGACGAGGCCATTGCCGGCAGTCCCTACAAGGCGCATTTCCGCTTCGGACATGACACGGTCGTGAACGCGCTCTGTCCGCTGCTGAACATTGACGGGACCGGCTTCGAGCCGGACAGCGCCGATGACGTGAAATACTGGTTCCAGAATTATGATACCCCGATGGCGGCCAACCTGCAGTTCGTCCTGTACCGCAGCAAGAAAAATCCGCAAGTCCTGTTCAAGCTGCTCCGGAACGGCCGTGAAGTGACCCTGCCGCAGCTCAATCCGGTTTCAGGCCCGTATTATGCCTGGGAGGATTTCCGCGCCTGGGTGCAGCAACTGGACCGGGAGCACCCGGAGGTTCAGTAGGCGATCCGCTGATAGGCCAGCCGCTCGTCGCCGGACGCAAGGTAGATGATGCCGCAATACGTGAATCCGTGCTTGAGGATGTTGTGCTGCATGATCCGGTTGTCCTTGTGGGTGTCGATCCGGATGTTCGGATCTGCGGCAAAGGCGAAGTCCATGATGGTTTTGAAGACGCCGTGGACCTCCGGATAGCTGGCAATCCGGTGAATGACATGATAGGGACGCACATCGTCCAGCCACTGTCCGCCGACGATGAGCGAATACGTAGGCTCGGGAGAGGGAAGGAAGGCGAAATAGCCGACCACCCTCTCTTTTTCGGTCAATACGTAGCCGGCGTCGCGGGCCAGGTCTTTTTCAATCGCATCGGTGGAAGGATAACCGCCCACCCACTGGTTGGCGTTGCCGGAGCGGCGCATGATGGCTTTGGCCGCCTCCAGGACGTCCATGATGGCCGGGATGTCGGCCGGGGTTGCCAGTCGGATATTCATGGTTAAAACAGGCTTTTAAGAAGGAACCACAGGACCGGGACCAGCAGGGCCGGCAGGTAATTGAGGGTCTTGCAGTCCTTGATATTCAGGATGGAAAGGCCGGAGGAGATGATCAGCACGCCGCCCACGATGGCCAGTTCATTGACCAGGGTCCCTTGCAGGAGGGGACTGGAGGAAGCCAGGGTTGCGATGAGGTAGAACATCCCTTGCCACAGGAACAGGATGGGGGCGGCCAGGATGATGCCGATCCCGTAGGTCGTGGCGAAAACCATGGAAGTGACCAGGTCCAGGGTGGAATTCGTATACAGGAAGGTATTGTCGCCCTGCAGGGCGCTGAGGACGGGGCCGACGATCGAAAAGGTTCCGATGCAGAACAGCAGGCAGGCGGAAATGAGCCCTTGCGCGAAGGATTCGCCGCCGAACCGGGACACGAGCCGTTTGGTCCGCCCGTCAATGTCCAACGCCGTCCCGACGATGCCGCCCAGGGCCAGGCTCAGGATAAAGAGGACCGGGAACTCGCTCTTGGGCATGTTCTGGACAAAGGAGTTGGCGCCCAGTGCCAGGGATGCCAGTCCCATGGCATTGAAGAGGATGGAACGGTATTTCTCGCCGAGGCCTTTCTTGAAAAGGGCCCCGACCAGGCTGCCGACGATGATGCAGGCGGTATTGACGATGGTTCCGGTCATAGCGTTTGTAAAGATAGGAATAAAACAGTAACTTAGCGTGATTTAACCGTAATTTGTTGAGATATGGCCATTCCTTCGAAGAAAGTGATCCTGATTACCGGTGGGAGCAGCGGCATCGGTTTCGACGCCGCCCGGGCGCTCGCGCAGGAAGGGCACCGCGTCTATGCGGCGGCCCGGCGCGTCCAGCTGATGGAGCCGCTTCGCACGGAGGGCGTCGTGCCGATCCGGATGGATGTCATGGACGAGGCTTCCATGCAGGAAGGCGTCAGGTCCGTTTTGGAGAAGGAAGGACGGATCGACGTGCTGGTCAATAATGCCGGTTACGGGTATTTCGGAGCCGTCGAGACGGTCCCGATGGACGAAGCCCGGCGTCAGCAGGAAGTCAATGTCTTCGGCCTGGCCCGGCTCTGCCAGCTGGTCCTGCCCACGATGCGGGCCCAGGGGAGCGGCCGGATCATCAATGTCGCCTCCATTGCCGGAAAGACCGTGCTGCTGTATGGCGGCTGGTACCATGTCTCGAAGTATTCCGTCGAGGCGCTCAGCGATGCCATGCGCATGGAACTCAAGCCTTTCGGCATCGATGTGGTGCTGATCGAACCGGGAATGATCGGGACGGACTGGGGCAAGATTGCCGCTGACCATCTGACAGAATCCTGCCGGGGTACCGCCTACGAACAGACCGGCTCCGTCATGGGCGAAAACATGCGGAAAATCTACAGGACCCGATGGGCCTCGGATCCGTCGGTCGTGACCCGGGCGATCGTACGGGCCGTAAACAGTCGTCGCCCCAAGGTTCGCTACCGGATCGGCCGGGGAGCCGGGACACTGGTTTTCCTGCACCGGGTGCTTCCCGCCCGCTGGTGGGACGCGATGAACCGGAAGGCCGGAATAATCCAACTGTAGCCGGGTTATGGAGTGGCTGGAGAGTCTGGGCCTGCTGGGCTTGTTCCTGGGCAGCGCACTGGCTGCTTCCATCGTACCGTTCAGCTCGGATGTGCTGTATGTGGCTATCCTGGCTACGACGGGACAGCACGTCGGCTGTTTCCTGGCCGCAACGAGCGGCAGCTGGCTGGGCAGCCTGTTCACCTTTTACCTGGGCTGGCTTGGGAAATGGGAATGGATCCAGAAATGGTTCAAGGTCAGCCGGGAGAAACTGGAGGCCCAGCAGGAGAAGGTCCGTAAATACGGCGTCTGGCTGGCCTTGTTCAGCTGGTTCCCGGTCGTGGGGGACCTGACGGTCCTGGCCCTGGGTTTCTACAAGGCACCCCGCGGCTGGACCTTCCTGCTGCTCCTTGTGGGGAAGGCCATCCGTTATCTTTTCTGGAACGTCATCGTGGGGCTGTTCTAGCGGCGGAAAATGATCCGGCGTGGGGACGTTTCAGGCGCTGAAATTGTGGTCGACGATGATGGTGACCTGTTCTTCCGGCACCAGCGGCTGGATTTCCTCTTTCAGTTGCCGGGCGAAGGCGGCTTCGTCCTTGACGGAAATGTCCGGCACGACATCCACCGAGATGCTGCCGGCGTCTTCATCATGCAGGTATCCGTGCACTTGGACGATGTCCGGATGGTCGGCCAGCGCCTGCATGATCTTTTTCTGCAGGGCATCGCTTTTTGAGATCGCATAGATGCCGACGGTCAGGATGATGCCGTGCCGCTCGTGGATGGTTTCCGCGATCCGGCGGGTCAGTTTGTGGATTTCATGGGCGTCCAGCGTGTCATAGACGTTGACATGCAGGGAGCCGATGACGACATTCGGACCATAGTTGTGCAGGATCACGTCGAATACGCCGTGGACTTCCGGAAACGCCATGACTTCCGCCTTGATTTGGGACACCAGTTCCGGAGAGAACCGGGCCCCCAGCAGCTCGTTGACCGGGGAGGAAAGCATCTCGAAACCGGCCTTGATGATCAGCAGTGAAATCAGTGTACCCAGGATGCCGTCCAGCGATACATGCCAGATCAGCATGACGGCGGCGGAGACGAGCGTCGCCAGCGTGATGATGGCATCGAACAGCGCGTCCGAGCCGGAGGCCACCAGTGCATCGCTCTTGAGTCGTTCACCCTGTCGTTTTACATAGGAACCCAGCGCCAGTTTCACGAAGATGGCTACCACGATGACGACGAGGGTCGCCGTCGTATAGGTCGGCTGTGTCGGATGGAAGAGCTTCTGGACGGACTCGATCAGCGACGTGACACCCGCTGACAAAACGATGACGGAGATAATGATGGCGCTGAAATACTCGACGCGGCCGTGCCCGAACGGATGATCCAGGTCGGCCGGCTTTTGGGAAAGTTTGGTTCCGACGATGGTGATCACGCTGGACAGGGCGTCGCTGAGGTTGTTGACGGCGTCCATGACAATGGCAACCGAACCGGCGATGAAACCGACGATTGCCTTGAACGAGGCCAGCAGTACGTTGGCAAGGATGCCGACGAGGCTGGTCCGGATGATGGCTTGGGATCGGGTCTGCTCCATTTTCAATGTTTAAACCGAAAGTCAAAGATACGCTTTTTTACATTATCATGGAACCGGGTGCAGGCTTTCATCGCTGCCGGTTTGATTTGTCGGGAGATTTAACTATGTTTGCTATTAAGGTATAACACATGGAAATCTCGGATATGAAACGCTTAACAATTTCCTTTATCGCGACGGCCTTCCTGTCGTTGTCGCTCTTCGCCCAGGACAAGGTGGTCAAATCCGTCCTCGAACTCGGCCGGACGGACAACCGGACGATGGAACATGCGGACTATATTGCCCGGAACATCGGGGGACGTATCGTCGGTTCGCACATGCTCAACCATGCTGAAGACTGGGTCGTCGGCCAGTTCCGCTCCTGGGGACTGGAGGTGACGGTCCAGGAAGCCGTCGAGATCGGCGTCGGTTTCGACCGGGGCCCCTGGTCGGGCCGCATGCTGTCCGAAGACGGCATGGTCCTTCATTTCGGTACGCCGGCCTATACCGCCGGAACGCGGGGCCCGCAGAAGGGACGGGTCTATCTGGAGCCGAAGAGCCAGCGGGAATTCGACCGGGTCAAGGGAGCCCTGAAGGGTTCCTGGGTCCTGCTCGACACCGGTCCGACCAGCGGACTGGCCATCGATGCGAGTCCCAAGGCCGATTCCACCCGCGCCGCCTTGCTCGCCAAGGGGGAGGAAGGCTCCGTGCTGATGTACCGGCAGATGGTCGATGCCGGCGTGCTGGGTTTCATCCGTCCCTCCAAGCTCCCCATGCAGGTCCTTTATAACCGTGCGATGTGCTTCAGCCTGACCATGGACAACCTCCCCAAAGCCTGCGACATCCTCCTGGATGAGCACCAGTTCGCCCTGATCCGGCAGAAAGTCGTCGACCGGCAGGACTTCCAGTTGGAATTCGACATCCGCAACCATTTCTTCCCGGGCCCGATGAAGTACCATAACATCCTGGCGGTCATCAAGGGAAGCAAGTATCCGGACGAATATGTCATGATGGGCAGCCACCTGGACGCCTATGACATCGCGACCGGCTCCACGGATGACGGGCAGGGCGTCTGCGTGACAATGGAAGCTGCCCGGCTGCTGGCCGCCTCCGGCGCAAAACCCAAGCGCTCGATCATGTTCTGCATCTGGACCGGGGAGGAATACGGCCTGCTCGGTTCCAAGTATTTCGTCCAGAACAAAACCGTTCCCTGGGACAAGATCTCCAATTATTTCAACCGGGACGGCGGTCCCCTGGCTGCGACTTCCGTGACGGTGCCGCCTGCCATGTATGACGATTTCGTCGAGGCCTGCAAGCCGCTGTTCGACTACAATCCGGACATCCCGTTCACCGTGAACAAGCGGGAAGGGGAGCCGCAGGCCCGTCCGACCTCCGCGGGCGGTTCCGACCATGCCTATTTCGCCATGAACGGCGTCCCTGCGATCTCGTTCCGCGAGAGCGACATCTTCGGGTACGATTTCATTTACCGGGATATCTGGCATACGGAAGACGACCTGTATGACAAGCTGATCCCGGCTTACATGGAGCATTCCGCGGTCGTGCAGGCGGTCACGGCCTATGGCCTGGCGAACCTGGACCACCTGCTTTCCCGGACCGGCCTGTACAAGGACTGACCGTAATCTGACACACAAAAGACAGATTGTAACACAATCCGGTGCGGTGACCGTGGAGATACAAATTAATTCGTATCTTCATGGGAAAGGATCACATGTCTTTTATCAACCCATCAGATACGCAAACATGAAACGATTCATCCTTCTCTCCGCCCTTGCCGCGCTGCCCTTGTGCATGCTGGCGCAGAGCCGTCCCATTCCCGCCGGGACGACCGTATCCGAAACCGCCCTCTTCGAACGCGAGTATCCCCGCGTCGATGCCGAGCACCGCGGTTATTTCTGTGTATTCGCTCCGAAAGCCCAGGAAGTCTACCTGGAGCTTCAGGGACGTCACGAAATGGAAAAAGATGCCGACGGCTGGTGGTACTGCACCACGAAGCCGCTGGTGGTCGGTCCGCATTTCTATCACTTCATGGTGGATGGTATCCAGGTAACGGATATCAACACCGACACCTATTGCGGCAGTTACGGCCGTTCCAGCATGATTGAGATTCCGGAAGGACCGGAAGGGGACTACTACCGTCCGCACGATGTGCCGCACGGCCAGATCCGTTCCGTGGTCTACTGGTCCGAATTTGAGAAACGCTATCGCCGCTGCATGGTCTATACGCCTGCCGAGTATGAGACGCGTCCGTCCCAGCGTTATCCGGTCCTGTATCTGCAGCATGGCATGTGCGAGGATGAGACCGGATGGGGGAAGCAGGGCAAGGCGAACCACATCCTGGACAACCTGATCGCGGCCGGACAGTGCAAGCCGATGATCGTCGTGATGGACAGCGGCAACTGCGGCATACCGTTCCGCCCGAAGCCGGGCCAGGATGCCAACAAGGCACGGGAGGCCTTCGGCGCTACGTTCCCGCTGATCCTGTTGCAGGATATCATTCCCTTTATCGACAAGGAGTTCCGGACGCTCTCAGACCGCGATCACCGTGCGATGGCCGGTCTCTCCTGGGGTGGACACCAGACCTTTGAAACGACGCTCCGGAACATCGACAAATTCTCCCATATCGGCTCTTTCAGCGGAGCGATCTTCCTCGGCCCCGGTGCCAAGGTCAGCGAGATCTATGACGGGGTCTTTGCCGATCCCGCCTCCTTCAACAAGCAGGTCCATGCCTTGTTCATGGGTATGGGGACCGCGGAAGGAATGGGAAGCGAGCGGATCTCGAAGATGCTGAACGATGCCGGGATCCACTGCACGTATTACGCTTCTCCCGGCACGGCGCACGAATGGCTGACGTGGAGACGTTGCCTGCGCGAATTCCTGCCGATGCTTTTTAAAGACTGATCAGTCGGTTGCCGGCTGCTATTAAAAAGGAGAGAGGCTGATTCACATCAGCCTCTCTCTTTGTATGAAAAAAATCCTCTATTTGAAGAGAAGTGGCATTAGTTCATTCAGGAAGATACGCCAGTTCATCCAGGTGTGGCCGCCATCCTTGGTGTAGAAGGTATGTTTCATACCGTTCTCGGTCAGGACCTCGTCCAGGACGGAAGCGCCCTGATAGGCGAAATCACTGGTGCCCACGCCCAGCCAGTACAGCTTGTAACCGGCTTTCTTGATGCCGAGCAGGCCGTTGACGAATTCCTCGGTGCGGTTGCCGCCGCAGCCCATGGGGCAGATATAGGAGAAGGTGCCGGGATAGGCCGCGGTAACGGAGAGGGTGTGTCCACCGCCCATGGAAAGGCCGGAGACGGCACGCCAGTCGGGTTTCGCAACGACACGGTAGTGGGATTCGATGTACGGGATGATGTCCTTGACAATCGAGTGGATGTAGCGGTTACGGTCCTGGCGGGCAGCCTGTGCCGCTGCTTCCGGAGCCGGGATTTGCATGAACGGGGAACTGGACTGTGCCGCGTTGCCGTTCGGCATCACGATGATCATCGGCTTGGCCAGGCCCTTCTGGATCAGGTTGTCGGCAATGGCCGTCACGCGGCCCATGGACTCCCAGGTATCTTCGTCACAACCGCCGCCGTGCAGCAGGTACAGGACGGGATATTTGGTCTTCTGGTTGGCCTTGTCTTCGTATCCGTAAGGGGTATACACATACATGCGGCGCTCGAAGCCGATGGTCGGGGAGTTGTACCAGACCATGTTGAGGTTGCCGTGCTGGGTCGCACCGTCATAGTTCTCGGACACCTTGCCGGGGACCAGCAGGATGCTGAGCAGACGCATACCGTCGCGCTGGATGAGCGGATTCGCGAAATCCGGCACATAGACGCCGTCGATGTAGAAATTGTAGGTCCACAGTTCCGGAGCCGGCGTGTCGATGGTGCAGGACCATACGCCGTTCTCACCCCGGGTCATCGGGATTACGCCGATCTGGGCATCCTGTACCAGCGGACCGTAACCATTGTCATTGGGGGTCATCCAGGATCCATGCAAGCAGACATTGATGGCCTGCGGGGCAGCGATGCTGAAAGTGGTCTTGCTGCCGTCAATCACCGGGGAAACGACCCGTGCGGGAGCCGGGACAACGCTGACGCCGGCCGCGCGGCCCTGTCCCTGTCCGAAGGAGGGGATGGCCAGTACGGATGCTCCGAGGAGTACCGCGCAGAGATAGTTTAAATGTTTCATAAAATATGGGGTTAAAATGTTTTATGCAAATGTCCCCATATTTGGCCGGATTCTCTGACACGTACCGTCCCGATTCTGACACTGATTGTAAATACTGCAGGATCAGCGCAGCCGGTCCATGAAACCGATCATGCTGTCATTGACCTGCCGGGACTCCGGAAGCCCCGGGTTGGTGACGTTGTGTACGTGTCCGACGCTCCGGTCTTCCGAGGTGATGTCGACCCAGTCGATCTCCCGTCCGAGCGAGTCGCAGTCCGCCTTGATCAGGAGGGACTGCGAACGGATGAAATCGTTCGTGCAGGTCGAGACCAGGAGCGGCCCGGAATAGCTGCTGATGAACGTGCGCGGCGAAACGGATTCCAGCCACTGCCGGTCATTGTACCGGGGCCCCATGAACCAGGCGAGGGCACTCTTCGAGAAGCCGCTTCCGGCGAAGGAGACATAGTCATAGGCCGGGCAGCTGAGCATGACGCCTTTGGGCTTGAAGACCTTCGGACGGACCGGCACCGATCCGTCTTCGGCCCCTTCCGCCATGTAGAGTGCGAGGTGGCCTCCTGCCGAGTCTCCTGTCAGGAACATCCGATCCGGGTTCAGGCCCAGCGATCCGGCGTGGGTGGCCAGGTAATCCAGCGCGGCCGCGCAGTCTGCAAGTCCGTCGGAGACGTCTGTCGTACCGTCGTTTACACGATATTCCAACAGCACGACGTCATAGCCGGCCTTGAGGAACACGGAGGCGAAACGGCGGTTGTTCTGCCGCTTCCCGGCCACGTAAAATCCGCCGTGGATGTCGATCAGGACGGCGTCCTTCCGGACCGACGGGGCTGCATGGTAAATATCAATGACCTGGGCCGGCGAGCCGTTCTCGACGTAGGGTACACCGATTTGTTTTTCCAGCGAATCCGCGTAGGCCGGTTCCGTGGAGATCTTGTCGATTCCGTTGGCGATCATCTGCAGCATGGGCTTCGTGATCTTGAGGCTGCAGCTGCAGAGCCCCAGCAGGAGGGAAAAGAAGAGGAGGGTCCGTTTCATGTTATTGCATCATGGCCGCCTGTCTGCCTTACCTCGGATATTGTTCTTCGCTCACGGGCTCCAGCCACTCGTTGGAAGCGCCTTCCTGGACGTCCTTGTGATAGGTCAGGTGCTGCATCCAGCTGTCAGCGGCCGCCCCGTGCCAGTGCTTGACTCCTTCGGGGATCTCGATAATGGTTCCGGGAACAAGCTGTACCGCAGGTTTTCCCCATTCCTGGTACCAGCCCCGTCCGGCGACGCAGATCAGGACCTGGACCTGTTTGTGATGGACGTGCCAGTTGTTGCGGCAGCCCGGCTCGAAGGTGACGTTGGCGATACCTCCGTTAAGTCCCGCCAGATAACTCTGACCGGTGAAGTACTGTCCGTAGGGATTGGGCTCTCCCTTGGGCCAGACGGAGAAATCCACGGTCTGTACGGGAATATGGTCATCTCCGAGAACCGTCTTCAGCGCGCCGCGGAGACGTTCGGCTTCCGCCAGCCCGACTTTTGATTCCAGCAGGGCCGGAAGGGCACGCAGTTCCTCATCGGTCACCCCCATGTTCCGGGCACCGGAGACGTGGGCCACCAGCTGCGGCTCGCATCCGGGCAGTGCGGAGATGGCGCTGACCGTCACGATCTCCCGGTCTGCATGAGAGAGGTTGTTACGGGCGAAGATGTCCCCGAACAGATGGGCCTTGAGGTAATAGTCCGTCGCCGGGACGAAACTGTAGTTGAAGGGCTGTCCCGTCAGTTGCGTCTGTACGGCAGTCCCCGTTTTCAGGGCGTCGTAATCCCCGGGATACGGGTCGGCCTCTTTCCCCGGAGCGTCCTGTATCCCGGCCTCCTGACGCTGCCGAAGTACTTTTTGCAGCGTCCCCAGCGCATTGAGTGAACGCGGGAATCCGGTGTAGGCATAGAGCTGCGACAGCGCCTCTTTGGCTTCGCTGACGGTCAAGCCCTTGTCCAAAGCTTCGGCTGCCGCTTTTTCAAGACCGGCCTGGTCTCCCTTGGCTTCCAGGGCGGCGATGACGGCAAGACCCTGCCGTCTTGGTGAAAGTGCTTGGTTCATATCATTTTCATGGTTTATTCTTCTTTGCCGGGCGGCATTGGACATGGGCTCGGTGATCGGCTGATATCGCCGGACAGCGCGGCCGCCCAGTTTGTATTTTTCCCTCAGGGCCGCTGCCTCCTGCATCATGGGAGAGGAATGGTAGCGGTTCAGGGCTGCCTGATCGGCCCATTCATCGATGAGAAGGAGTCCTTCCGGATCGTCTGCCGGGAAGAAGTAGTCATAGCGCAGACAGCCCTCGATCGCCCGGATGCGGTCTGCGATACCGCTCTCCTCCATCTCCCGGACATAGTTCCGGGCCGCTCCATTTTCGCCGGTATAGCGGATGTTGATGGTCAGCTGGGCATTCCCGGGAAGGGCCATGAGCAGGGAAAGGAAAAGGGACAGGATTAAGTTGCGGGGGGATTTCATTGTGTTTTTCATCGGATGGCGGATTTATTCAGGATTGCGGTAACCAACGGGTTGGTGTCGATGAGTTTGAGGGATTTGACCATGTGGGCCGTCCCTTCCTTGTATTTCTTGAAATGCGCGGTCTGCAGGTGTGACTGATAGGCCGTCTGGTCTGCATAGACTTCCAGGATATAGACCTTGCAGGGGTCGGTCTTGTCCTGCATCGAGAACAGGCCGATGACGCCGGGCTCCGTGGCCATGGATACGGTCCCGACCTCCTTGGCGAAGGTCAGGTATTCCTCACGCATCTCCGGATCGACTTCGATCTCTGCCAGACGGACGATCCTGTCTCCGTATTCACGGACCGGAATATCGGCTCCGAACAGGCGGGCGGCATTCTTCGTAAAGATTTCCTGGGGATCCAGGCCGTGGGCGGCCAGACGGGATTCCAGCGATTTCCTGGCATTTACCAGCGCCGGTGCAGCGACGTACGGGTAATCTGAGCCATAGAGGATATGCGAGGGTTCTGCAACGGTCAGGAGCGATTCGATGGCCTCCTCCGTGGCTGCACCTGCCAGGTCAAAGTAGAGGTTCGCGATATTGGCATCCACGTCAACGGGCTGCATGTATCCCTGCTGGACCATTACCGGAAGAAGTCCCTTGAACCGGGGCAATGCATTGGGCAGGAAGGATCCGCAGTGGGGGACAACCACCTTCAGGTCGGGATAACGGACCAGGACATCATGCGACACCATGTTGAGGATGGCCCGGGTGGTCTCCGCCAGATATTCATAGGACGCCAGCGGCACGGATGCGATCAGTCTGTCGTTGACCGCGGACGGTTTGTGCGGATGGGTGATGATGACGGCTTTCCGGCTGTTCAGATAGGCCATCAGCGGCTCCAGTTCCGGATCTCCCAGATACTGGCCGTAACTGTTGCTGGCCAGTTTGACTCCGTCGGCACCGAGTGTTTCCAGGGCATACCGGGCTTCTTCGACCGCTTTGTCCACATCCGGTAGCGGCAGGGCGGCGCAGAACCTGAAACGGCCCGGATACAGGGCCTTCAGCGCGGCCGCTTCTTCGTTGAACTTCCGGCAGACTGCCGCGGATTCCGCACCGTCACCAAAAAACGGTTGCGGTGCCGGCATGGTCAGTACCGAGGTCTGGATCCCGGCCTCGTCCATGAACTTCAGATGGGCCTCGACGCTCCAGGAGGGGATGGGGAATCCTTCGTCCATTTCCATCCCGTGGACCCTGACCGCAGACAGGTATGAGTCGGGAATCAGATGGCAATGCATGTCAATCTGCGCCATTGCAGGAATTACGCCGAGAACCATTGCGATCATTGATGTCAGTTTGTTTTTCACAGTAGTATGTTTTCTCTCATGCAAAAATCGGAAATAATTTCCTGAAAAAACTTAACAGAATTACGGATTCGTGTATCAATTTTACGGAATCTGTGCCGTTTCCTGCAAACCGGCGAAGTGGGCTTGTTTTTCTTTTGACCCGCGTAATGTTTTTACTATCTTTGTCCTCGTTATAATTGTTTCGCTTATGCAGTTTATCGTCAAAGCCTACGACGGAGAAGGCATGCTGGAGAAAAGGATGGCGGTCCGTCCCCGTCACCTGGAAGGAATGGCCCGCCTGGGCAGTCACGTCATCTGCGCCGGAGGGTTGCTGGATGAGGCCGGGAAGATGAAGGGATCCGCACTGGTCCTGGATTTCGCCGACCGGAGTGAGCTGGATGCCTACCTGGCCAGCGAACCCTATGTCCAGGAACACGTCTGGAAAAGGATCGAAGTCGAGCGGATCAATGTCGTCATCCCGAAACAAGGACAGTAGATCGAACCGGCTGCGATAGAATGATTATTTTGTATTAATGATATGAATAACTTTGAAAAACTTTTCTGCATCGGACTCTGCCTCTGCGCAGCAGCCTGCAGCAATCCCGCCCAAAAACCGGCTGATGCCCCATTTACCGACAGTGTCTCCGAGGCCCTTGCGGGCGATGGACAGATTGACCTGAACCAGCTCCAGTGGACACGGGAACCCGCCGCCTGCGAAATCAAGGACGGCACCATCTCCATCACGACCGCTCCGCATACCGACCTCTGGCAGCGGACGTATTATCATTTCCGGAACGACAATGCTCCGGTGCTGCAGATGAAGACCCGGGAGCAGTACTTCAGTTTCGTGGTGAAGACGGACTTCACGCAGAGTCATCAGCGCTTCGACCAGTGCGGCGTCGTGATGTACCTGGACAGCGAGAACTGGCTCAAGGGCTCCGTGGAATTCGAGAACGAGGAGTTCCAGCATCTCGGTAGCGTTGCCACCAACAACGGTTACTCCGACTGGGCGACGACGGCCATCCCCGCCGATGTCAAGACGATGTGGTACCGCTTCTCCCGCCGCGCCGATGACTACTGCATCGAGTGCTCCACCGACGGCGTCAACTTCAGCCAGATGCGCATCTGCCACATGTATGCCGGTGCCGACGAGATTTCTTTCGGCATCTACGCCTGTTCTCCGGAAGCTTCCTCGTTCACGGCGGTATTCTCTGACATGCGGATTACCGAGTGCATGTGGAAGGCCCACGACGGTCAGCAGCCGGATCAGGAATGACCGAGAAAGAGAAAATGCTGGCCGGGCAGGTTTATTCTGCCGTGGACGGGGACCTGCTCAAAGAGCTGGGAGAGGTCCACGAGGTGATCCATCGGTATAATTCCCTGGCGCCCTCGTTGCTGGAAGAACGTTTGTCCATCCTCAAAGGGCTGCTGGGCTCCATCGGCGATGAGGAGATTATTATTAATCCGCCCTTTTTCTGCGACTACGGGAAACAGATCCGCGTCGGGAAACGCTTCTTCGCCAATTTCAACTTCACCGTGCTGGATGAAGCCCCGGTCACCATCGGCGATGACTGCTTCATCGGTCCCAATGTCAGTATCTATACGGCCTGCCACAGCACCGATCCCGTGAAGCGGAACAGCCGGAGGGAATGGGCCGAACCCGTCACCATCGGGAACAACGTCTGGATCGGCGGCAGCGTAACCATCCTGCCCGGCGTCCGCATAGGGGACAATGTCACCATCGGCGCCGGGTCTGTGGTTACACGTGACATCCCGGCGAACACGGTCGCCGTGGGAAACCCGTGCAAGGTCGTGAAGAGCTTACATTGACGATAAACCGTCCACCCACGTCCTGATATCGGCCTTGGTGGCCCGGTTCAGCGTCTTGCCGGCTTTCCAGTTGATTTCAGGGTACTGTGCCTTGAATTCGGCATTGGCCTTGTCTATGCTGCTTCCGCCGGAAGTCGCAAAGAAGATGACGGTCTTCCCCTTGAATCCATAGGCTTCGATAAATGAATTGATGATGGTCGGTGCGTTGTACCACCAAACCGGGAAGCCGATGTAGATCACGTCATAGCTGTCTGCGTCCTGCAGGTCCTTGATTATGGCGGGGCGGGAACTGCGGTCCTGCATTTCCACGCTGCTGCGGGAGGTCTTGACGGTCCAGTCCAGGTCTTCCGCAGTGTATTTGACCTCAGGCCTGATTTCGTAGAGCGTTCCGCCTGTGACGGAGGCGAGATCCGTCGCCACGGCTTTCGTTGTGCCGGTGGCGGAGAAATAGGCTACCAGAGTTTTCATGTCGTCATTCGTTTTCTTGCCGTTGTTTTGCCCGCAGGCGGTAATTGCGATGGCCATCAGGGAAATGGCCAGGAGACATTTATTCATTGTCGTCTGTGTTTAGATGTTGTACTTTCTGTTTCGGTCCGTCAGTTTACTTTGATCCCCGAAGCGTCCAGCCAGGATTTCAACTGTTCGGCGGTTTTTCCGTTCAGCCGGTCGCCGGTTTTCCATGTGATGTCCGGATAGGCGGTCTTCAATTCCGATGCGGCAGAGGTTATCCCCGTGGAACCTGAGGTAATGAACGGGACTACGACCTTTCCTTTGAAGGAATAGGCATCCAGGAACGAAAAGACCACTCGGGGTGCTTTTCCGTACCAGATGGGAAAGCCCAGCAGGATGACGTCGTAGGTACCCGCATCCTCGAGGCTTTTCTTGATGGCGGGCCTTGCCGATGCCGGTCCGTACTGCTCCTTGTAGGCGCGCGTGTCCTCATCGTAGTAAGTGCGGTTTTCGTCTCCGTAGGGAGTCTCAGGCTCAATGAGATACAAGGTTCCTTCGGAGAGATCGGCAAGGGAGGACGCCACGGCTTTCGTATTCCCGGTAAAAGAGAAACAGGCAACGAGGACTTTGGCATCATTCTGTCCGGCCGGGGGATCCTCGTTCTCCGGTGTCGTCGTCTGCGTGGTTTCCTTGCCGCAACCCGCAAGGGCTGCCAGCAAGGAAATGATAAGGAATGCGGTGTGTTTGAAACGCTTCATCTTATTCCATCGTATGTTCCCAGTCGCCGCGGGTGTCGATGCCGGTCGCATCAGCGAGGGCTTCCAGACGGGCGATTTCTTCGGGCGTAAGGACGGTGTCTGCTACCTGCGCCGCTTCCAGTACGTGACGCTCCTTGGTGGCGCCGATGATGGGCATGGTTCCTTTGGAGAGGGCCCAGGCGATACCGACCTGGGAACATGAGAGGCCATACTTGGCTCCGATCTCCTTCATGGCATCCGTGAGGGCTGAGAGCTGGCCCAGGATGGGGTTGTATTTCTGTCCGCGGTCGCTGTCTGCCGGGAGCGGGTTGTCTACGCTGTACTTGCCGGACAGGGCGCCCTGCTCGAGTACCATGTAGGACCAGAACTGGATGCCGTTTTCTTTGCAGTAGTCCAGCACGCCGCCTTTTTCGGAGGAACGGTAGAGCAGACTGAAATGGTTCTGTACCGCAGATACCTGGAATCCGGCCTCGCCCAGGATTTCGTTGGCCCGGCGGATCTCCTTGATGTTGTGGTTGGAAACACCGACCTTGCGCACCTTGCCGGACCGGAGGAGGGGAATCAGCCCCGGGGTCCAGCGTTCCACATCCATCGGGTTGTGGATCCAGTACATGTCGATGTAATCCAGGCCCATGCGTTCGAGGGAGGCCTCCGCCATCCTGGTAACGCTATTGTCATAGACTTCCGCCAATTGCGGAGTGAACTTGGTGGAGATCAGGACATCCTCGCGCCGGTAGGCAGATGCCAGGCGGCCGAGAATCCGCTCGGATTCGCCCATGCCGTAGGCGGTCGCCGTGTCCCAGAGGTTCAGGCCCGCTTTCATGGCGGCATTGAAGACCGGTTTCAGATTGCTTTCATCGGTGTTGCTTCCGAAGACGGTGTCTCCGCCGAACATGCCTGCTCCCCAGGCCCAGGTTCCAAGTGCTATTTTCGTCTCTTTCATATTATGGGTTGTATTTTCTTTTGCAAAGGTCGGGGTTTCCTTCCGAAAGGAACTTAACCGAATTACGGTTTCATATATCAGTTTTACGGAATCTGCCGCTTTTTTCGTAACTTAGTTGCATGGAAAAGGTTCTTCATGTTCAGTCCGTCAATGATTACGCCCGCCATGTAGGCGCCCGGGTCCTGCATCCGCTGGTGAGCGTGATCCGTTACGATGAGTTGCATCAGTGCCGGCACGCCCTCTGTGAATACGGCGTTTATGGCCTGTTCCTGATGAATGAAAGCCCCTACACAATTTCCTATGGCAGCGGGAATTACCGTTTTGAATCCGGCTCTCTGATGTGTGTGGCGCCCGGCCAGCGGGGCGGGGTGACGGATGACGGGGAGATCATCCATATCAAGGGATGGGTGCTGCTTTTCCATCCGGACTTCCTCGCCGGGACTCCGCTCGAACGGCGGATAAAGGACTATCACTATTTCTCCTATTACAGCAATGAGGCGCTGATCCTTACGCCCGATGAATGGGCCCGGCTGGAACGCTGCCTGGCGGCCATCCGTAAGGAATTGGAAGAATTCCCGGAAGACAGCCATCTGCAGGCCATCGTCATTTCCTATTTATCCCTGCTGCTTGAATTGGCGGCACGCTTCTACGAACGTCAGTTTCAGGGGGAATCCAGCTCGGAAGAAGAATTCAGCCGCCGGATCGATGCCGTCCTGGAACGGTATTATGCGGAAGGGAAGCACCTGGTATCCGGTGTCCCCACCGTCCGTTACCTCGCCGGCGAACTGTTCCTTTCTCCCAATTACTTCGGGGACCTGGTCCGGGTAAAAACCGGTGAGAGCGCATCCGTGTATATCCGTCATTTTGTGATGCAGAAGGCCAAGTCCATGCTGCTGGGCGGTCGTTCCGTTTCAGACGTTTCCGAAGCGCTGGGTTTCGAGTATCCGCAGAATCTCACCCGCATGTTCAAGAAGGAGTTCGGGATCGCTCCGAGTAAAATCGAAAAGTAGCCTCAGTCGAGCGTAATGCTTTCGATCCGCAGGCGCAGGGTTCCGGCAGGGACCCGGGCCTCGGCGATTTCCCCGACCTTCTTGCCCATCAGGGCGGCGCCGATGGGGGATTTCAGCGAAATCTTGCCCGCCTCAAGGTCCATCTCGTGGGGGCTGACGATCTCGAATGTCATGCGGGTATTCGTCGCGAGGTTCGTGAACTCGACCCGGCTCAGGAGGCAGACCCTGTCTTTTGGGAGGGTGTCGGTATCGATCACACGGGAGTACTCCAGGACCCTCTGCAGGAAACGGATGCGGCTGATGGTCTTCGCCTGGATCCGCCGGGCTTCACGGTATCCCGCATTCTCGCTCAGGTCTCCCTGGGCGCGGGCCTCCGCGAGGTCGTCCTTTACCTTGGGATAAACCACGTTGATCAGATGCTTCAACTCGGCTGAAATCTCATCGTATCGTTGCTTTGACAGGTATTCCATGGCTTACATACGGTCCATACCGCAAATCTACGAAGAATTGACGACACTCCCGACGGAATCTGAGGAATTTTGATAAATTATAAATCTTCCGTACCTTCGTTGGTATGGAAGATTATTTGATATTCAATACCCTGGGTGACGGGCAATATCCGGATGCCTATAAGGAAAACTATCACTGCCACATCCTGTGCCGAAGCGGTGAGATGCATTTCGAGGCAATGGGCAGACCCTTCACGGCCAGCTCCGGCGATCTCGTGATCTGGCAGATGACGACGCTGATTTCAAATGTCCGTTATTCGCCCGGTTTCGATGCCGATTTCCTCCTGATTTCAAATCCTTTCCTGAACCTATACAACCCGGAGCAGGTCTGGGCGACCAAGGGTTACGTCTATATCAAAGCCCATCCGGTTTTCCATCTTGAGGCCGATGAATGGGATATCATGGAAGCCGATTTCAACCAGTTCTGGCGCAGGATCCATTCCGGCCGTATCCTCTTCCACGACGAACTGGTGGGCAGGGTCTTCCAGCTCCTCCTCCTGGATATGTGGGACATCTATTCCCGCGAGATGGAAAAGGCGGATACCGATGAGAATGCGGCGAGGCTCTTTATGCGGTTTCTCACGCTGGTCCAGCAGCATTGCCGGGAGCATCGCGAAGTGGCGTGGTATGCGGACGGGCTCTGCGTGACCCCGAAATATCTTTCGGCTACCTGCCAGAAAATCACCGGCAAGAGCGCCCTGTACTGGATCGAGTATTACGCCGTCCATGAGATCCTGCTGCTATTGAATGATCCGGCCCTGACCCTTACCGAGGTCACGGACCGGATGCATTTCCCTGCGCCGCCGATGCTTACGCGCTATCTGAAGCGCACCATCGGCAAAACGCCGTCAGAATATCGGAGTGGACAGGTTTAGTCCCAGATTTCGTAGTTCTCCATCCAGTCCTTGATCTGCTGGTAGGTCATGTTGAAGTAGCGCTTCTCTTTGTTCAGGGAAGCCATCTTGGCCATTTCAGCATCGCTCAGTTCAAAGTCGAAGACTTCGATGTTCTCCTGGATATGCTGGGGATTGGAGGAACCGGGCACGACGCTGAAGCCCTTCTGGATGTGCCAGCGGATGATGACCTGGGCGGCGGACTTGCCGTGGGCGGCAGCGATCTCATTGATCACCGGGTCGCGGAGGATCTCACCATGGCTGTCGCGGCCGCCGAGCGGGAACCAGCATTCGATCTGGATGTTGTACTTCTTGGCCATTTCCTGCCAATGTTCACGCTGGGCATACGGATGGCACTCGATCTGGAACATCTGCGGTTTGATCCGGGCGGGCTCCACGATGGAGTTGAACAGTTCGTCGTCGAAGTCGAAATCGCTGATGCCGATAGCACGGACTTTCCCAGCCTCAAGAGCCGCTTCGAGGGCTTTCCAACCGCCGTTGTAGTCCCTCAAGGGCTGGTGCAGGTAAACGAGGTCAAGGTACTCGAGGCCAAGGCGGTCCAGCATCTTGTCAAGCTGTTTGGGAGTGATGTCTTCACCATATTCATTGGGCCAGAGTTTGCTGGTGACCCAGATGCTGTCGCGCGGGATGCCGCTGTCCTTGATCGCTTTGCCGACGCTGCGCTCGTTGCCATAGGCATGGGCGGTGTCAATGTGCCGATAACCAGCCTTGAGGGCGGTCAGTACGGAGTTGTACGTGGTTTCCCCTTCGGGGATCGAATAGACGCCGAGGCCGAACTGAGGCATGACGACGCCGTTGTTGAGGGTAAGGGTTGTCTGGTTCATAGGGAGCGTGTTTTGTGTTTTGTTCCAATGCAAAGGTAGAAGGCTTTTTACCGCCGGCCGTTATCAATAATTCCCAAGGTGTTGACGATTTTTCAGAAAGTGCATAACTTTGTATGCCATGAACCACAAGAATTGCACGATAGACGGCCGTGAGTGCTTTGTTTGCCACTCCGATAAACCCCGATTTCTCCTCATCCAGACCCTGGGAAACCACGAGCGCGGCATCTTCGACCGGACAGCCGGTCTGATCGCCCAAGTGAGCGGCGTCCCTTTTGTCCTGGCAGCCTTCCAGGTATTCGACTGGGCCCTGGACCTCACCCCCTGGCATGATGACGCCATCAACCGGAAACCGGAAGTGGGAACCATGACCGGCGAAACGCTTCGCTATGTGACGGAGTCGCTCCTGCCTTCGCTGGAGGCGGAATACGGGAAGCTGCCCGTCATCCTGGGCGGCTACTCACTGGGCGGGCTTTTCGCGCTCTGGTCCTCCATGCAGACGGACCGTTTTGCCGCCATCGCGGCGGCTTCTCCTTCGGTGTGGATCCGGGACTGGCTGGACTATGCGAAAGCGCATCCGGTAATGACCGGGAAAGTCTATCTGAGCCTGGGAGACCAGGAGGAGCGTGTAAAGAACCGGTTCATTTCACGGGTAGGGGATTGTGTCCGCGGCGAGTATGAACTGCTGAAAGCTCAACTCGGGAGTGAAAACTGCACATTGGCGTGGAATCCCGGAGGCCATTTCCAGGATGGCGACATCCGGCTTGCCGCGGCCTTTTCGTGGTGTATCAATGCGTTGGAGGGCAAGTGAAGACCGGCCATCCCTAGGGTAAGACCTGCGAGACCATTAGGTCCCGGTGGTTGATCATCATCTCAGTGATCCGGTAGCTCTCCGTCTCCTCGTATTCCAGGTAGCTGATGCCCTTCTCGTATTCGATGGCCTTGGTGGAGACCTCGGGGTTGAACCCGTAGGCGATCGCGACGGCCTCCAGCAGCGTCGACTTCCCTGAACCATTCTCACCCACAAAGAACGTCACGGGCCGACGGAACGCGAGCTCCTGCAGCAGCCCGATCGCGGGAATCCGTGTCAGGTAAGAGTCTGGGCTCACCTTGTCCCAGTTGATGCGTATGCGGTCGATGTACATAGGGCTCAGCGGTCAATGAGGGACTTGATCTCTTTCTCGAAGATATCCCTCGCAATGATCCTGTAATGAGGGTTGTAGGCTTCGCTGAATGCCTCGCTGTGGTGCATGATCAGATCTCCCTTCTGCACGTAGGAATCAATCATCTGCAGGTCTTCTGTTTCATCCGGTATGTCCGGGAAACTCTTCCGGATGGCCTTCTCGACCTCCTTCCACTTGACGACCCACTGCTCCTCCGTAATCCGTTTCCCCTCATTGGCACTGCGGACGAATGCATCAAGGTACGCTTCCTCACTGACCAGGCCGTCCAGAACGACGCAAAGGTCTACCCGGACATAGTTCCCCTGGTCTCCCACAGGGTAGTACAGAATGGCTGGAGCCTCGTACCTGGAGCTGTCCAGGTCTTCCCGGAAGGTCCGGAGTTCGGATTCCAGGTATTCCCTAGCGGACTGCGGATCCGGGATCAGGTGCCCGGGACCGACGTTGTCCTGGCAGAAGCTCTTGTAAATGTCCTGCACGCGGGATTCCGGATAATCCTGCAGCTGCCGTGCAATGACGGCTTTCTCGGACGAAGGGTGGCAGCCCAGGAAAAGCAGTATGGAGAGAAGGAGGAGGATGCGGAGATTCATGACCTTGTTGGATTTAGGAGATACAAAGATAAGGGATTATTGTACCAAACCCTATCATCCGGGAGAATTATTTCCTGCCCGGAATCTATTTGCCACGGAGCCAGGATTTTCGTACATTTGCCCTATGAACCTGACCTGCCAATAAATAATAAGAAACATGAAAGTACTGCTTATCAATGGAAGCCCGCGCCGGAACGGCAACACCTCGGTTGCCCTGGCCGAAATTGCGAAAACGCTGGGAGCGGATGGCATCGACAGCGAAATTGTCTGGATTGGCAACAAGCCGGTCAGAGGCTGCATCGCCTGTAACCAGTGCGGAAATAAACCGGGCGCATGCGTTTTCAATGACGATATCTGCAACGAAATCAGCGCGAAATATGCATCTGCCGATGCCCTCATCGTAGGCTCTCCCGTCTATTACGGGCAGCCCAATGGTGCGCTGTTGTCCATCATTCAGCGATCCTTCTATTCCAACGGTGCGAGTATTGCCGGGAAACCCGCTGCTGCGGTAGCCGTATGCCGGAGAGGAGGTGCCACGGCAGCCTTTGAGACGCTCAACCTCCCGTTCCAGATGATGGATATGCCGGTAATCGGCTCACAATATTGGAACATCGTCTATGGACGTGAACCGGGCCAGGCCGCACTGGACCAGGAAGGCCTCCAGACCATGCGGGCACTGGCCCACAATCTGGCCTGGCTGCTGAAAGCAACCGACGGGAAGCCTGCACCCGGCCGCGGTGACGAACCCTGGGCCCCCATGCACTTCATCCGGTAGTTCTCTTATAGCATTCTTTCCGGCCGCCCGGTCCCGTTAAATACCCCATCCTGATACGATTCCAGCATTCACGATAATTCTTCCGGAAAAATTGATAACATGTCTTCTGGAGAATCTGCCGACCTTTGCATCAGTTAATTGAATACGACTATGGCAAAGACATTGATCGCTTTCTTCTCCCG
>JAFUUB010000090.1 GCA_017483985.1 Bacteroidales bacterium
CCCAGGATCTGCATCAGGGAAGTGCCTTCCGTGTACTTCCGGGACGTCTTGGTGTTCTTGCAATATATGGTCAGCATGGCCTAGGATTCCATCAGTTTCTTATACTTGAAGCGCTTGGGCTCGACATCGCCGAGGCGCATCTTCTTGTTTTCCTCGTATTCGGCGTAGTTGCCTTCGAAGAAGACCACCTTCCCGTCGCCTTCATAGGCCAGGATGTGGGTGGCGATGCGGTCGAGGAACCAACGGTCGTGGCTGACGACGACGGCGCAGCCCGCGAAGTTGTCGAGACCTTCTTCCAGGGCACGGATGGTATTGACATCCACGTCGTTGGTCGGCTCGTCCAGCAGCAGGACATTGCCTTCGTCCTTCAGTGTCAGGGCCAGGTGCAGGCGGTTGCGCTCGCCGCCGGACAGGACGCCGCAGAGCTTCTCCTGGTCGGCGCCGCTGAAATTGAACCGGGAGACCCAGGCCCGGGCGTTGATGTCCCGGTTCCCGAGGCGGACCCATTCGGAATTGCCGGCGATGGTCTCGTAGACGGTCAGGTCGGGATCGATGGTCCGGTGCTGCTGGTCGACGTAGGCGATCTTGACGGTATCACCGATCTCGATGGTGCCGCTGTCCGGCTGTTCGATGCCCATGATCAGGCGGAACAGGGTGGTCTTGCCGGCGCCGTTCGGGCCGATGACGCCGACGATGTCGGCCGGCGGCAGCTCAAAGCTCAGGTGCTCGAAGAGCAGCTTGTCGCCATAGGCCTTGCTGACATCGTTGAAGCGGATGACCTTGTTGCCCAGGTGCGGTCCGTTGGGGATATAGATTTCCAGGTTGGCTTCCTTCTCCTTTGCATCGGCGGCCGCCAGTTTCTCGTAAGCGCCCAGACGGGCTTTCTGCTTGGCCTGGCGGGCTTTCGGGGCCATGCGGACCCATTCCAGCTCCCGCTCGAGGGTCTTGCGGCGCTTGCTTTCCTGCTTTTCTTCCTTGGCCAGGCGTTTGGTCTTCTGGTCCAGCCAGGAGGAGTAGTTGCCTTTCCAGGGAATGCCTTCCCCGCGGTCGAGTTCCAGGATCCAGCCGGCGACATTGTCCAGGAAATACCGGTCATGGGTGACGGCGATGACTGTTCCCTTGTACTGCTGGAGATGGGCTTCCAGCCACTGGATACTTTCGGTATCGAGGTGGTTGGTCGGCTCGTCGAGCAGCAGCACGTCGGGCTGGCGCAGCAGCAGGCGGCACAGGGCGACGCGGCGGCGTTCACCGCCGGACAGTACGCGGACACTGGCATCCGGCGGGGGACACTGGAGGGCGTCCATGGCCCTTTCCAGTTTGGACTCGATGTTCCATCCGTCGCAATGCTCGATCGCTTCCGTCAGTTCCCCCTGGCGCTCGATGAGGCGGTTCATCTCGTCGTCGTCCATCGGTTCCATGAACTTCATGGAAATCTCGTCATATTCGCGCCGGAGGTCCATGACTTCGTGGACCCCTTCCTGGACGCCTTCCAGTACGGTCTTATCCGGATCCATCTGCGGCTCCTGCTCCAGGTAGCCGACGCTGTAGCCGGGCGCCCAGACCACTTCGCCTTTGTAGGATTTTTCCACGCCGGCGATGATTTTGAGGAGGGTGGATTTACCGGAGCCGTTCAGGCCGATGATGCCGATCTTGGCACCGTAGAAGAAGGATAGGTAGATGTCTTTCAGGATGACCCGGTTGTTGTGAGGCAGGACTTTACCCACGCCGTTCATCGAGAAAATGATCTTTTCGTCTGCCATGTGGTTGTATTTTGCGCAAATATAATAAAAGTCGCGCAGTTTTCCGGCTCTTTTTTGGCGGCCCGTAGATTTTCTTTTAATTTTGTCTCCGTGCAAAAAAGGAAAGCATATGCGCTGTTGCTGCTGGGGGTGATCCTTCCGGCGCTGCTGCTGTCTTCCTTCCACCGGCATCCGGCCGAGTCTTTTGAAGACGCCCATTGCGTCCAGTGCTCGGACCATGTCCCGCACGGTCACCTGAGCAGCGACAGTCATCTGTCCGACTGTCTGCTCTGCCATTTCCTCGGGCTGCCTTATCTGCCCGGTCTGACGCAGGTCCTTCAGGATGCCGTCTGCCCGCTGGCCCTTCATTTCCGTCAGACAGCCCCGGATGTCTGCTTCCAGCATGCTTCCTCCCTGCTGATGCGGGGACCGCCCTCCATTTTCCGTTGCGCCGGCCTGTAGCGATCTGTTACGGGCTGGATATCCTATGTTCAACCCTTTAAACGTAACAGAAAATGAGAAAAGCATTCTTGTTTCTGCCATCGTTGTGCCTGTGCGCATCGGTGGCAGCCCAACCTCCCGGTGAAATCGATTCTACCGACGTTTTCTTCCAACATCTGGAATTGCAGGAAGTCGTGGTCACCGGACTTACCGGCGACAGCCGGCTGCGGGAAATGCCCGCCCCGGTCTCCGTCGTCAGGGCTTCCGACCTTCAGTCGAGAGCCTCCACCAACCTGATCGGCGCGCTCGCTGCCCAGCCCGGTCTTTCCGCCATTACGACCGGCAGCGGCATCGCCAAACCGGTGATCCGCGGCCTGGGCTACAACCGGGTCCTGGTCATCCACGACGGCATCCGCCAGGAAGGCCAGCAGTGGGGCGACGAGCATGGCATCGAAATCGACGGACAGGGCATCCATTCCGTCGAAATCCTGAAAGGTCCCGCCAGCCTGATGTATGGCAGCGATGCCCTGGCGGGGGTGTTGATCCTGCATTCCGCCCCCGTGGCACAGGCCGGGACGTTCCGCGCCAGCGTGAATACGGAGTACCAGACCAATAACGGCCTGGTCGACTATTCCCTGGATTTCGGCGGAAACCGAAGGGGAGTGGTCTGGGACCTCCGCTATTCCGACAAATATGCCCATGCCTACCGCAATGTGTATGACGGCCTGGTGGCGAATTCGCAGTTCGCCGAGCGGGCGCTATCCGGCATGCTGGGCCTGAACCGTAACTGGGGCTATTCCCGGTTGACGCTGGGCCATTATCACCTGAACCCGGGTATCATCGAAGGGGAACGGGATCCGGAGACCGGCGGACTGGAAGGGGAGACAGGCTATGCGCCGGGACTCCCGTTCCAGCATGTATATCACGATAAAGCAGTGCTGGACAATACGTTCAATCTTGGATTAGGACGGATTAAAGCGCTCTTTGGCTGGCAGCGGAACGACCGCCAGGAATATGAGGAATCTGAAGAAGAGTATGGCCTGAGGTTCCTGCTGAATACGCTGACCTATGACGTGAAGTACCTGTCCGATGACCGGGATGGCTGGAAATTCGCGACGGGCGTGGGCGGCATGTACCAGAAATCGGATAACAAAGGGGAGGAATACCTGATCCCGGCGTACCGTCTCTTCGATGCCGGCCTGTTCGGGACGGTCAGCAAGCAGGCCGGTGCCTGGAACTTTACCGGTGGCGTGCGGGGCGACCTGCGCCGGCTGCACAGCCTGCCGCTGACGGATGACGGCGCGCCCCGTTTCGAGGATTTCCGGCGCTCCTTCACCGGTCTGACCGGCAGCCTGGGCGCCGTGTGGAACCTGACGGAACGGATCAACCTGCGGGCGAATGTGGCGCGGGGATTCCGGGCCCCGAACCTGAGCGAGCTGGGGTCGAACGGAGAGCATGAAGGTACGCTCCGCTATGAGGTCGGGAACAAGGACCTGAAACCGGAATACAGCCTCCAGGGAGACCTGGGGATGGATTTTTCCTCGAAATACGTGTCGGGCCAACTGGCCGTTTTCGCCAGCCGGATCGACAACTATATCTTTACGGCCCGGAATGGGGAATACGCGGAAGAGGACCTTCCGGTCTATGAATACCGGTCCGGTGACGCCCGTCTCCATGGCATCGAAGCCAGCCTGGATATCCATCCGGTCCACAGCCTGCATCTCGAGAACACCTTCTCCTATGTCCGCGGCTGGCAGCCGGGCGGAGATGACCTGCCGATGATGCCGGCTCCCCGCTGGACGTCGGAGGTGAAATATGAGCTGACCCATGATGGCAAGCTCTTGAACAATACCTATTTCGCCTGTAATCTGGAGCAGTATTTCCGGCAAACCCATATCCTCCCGGGCACGGAGACCCCGACGCCGGCGTATACCCTGTTGGGCCTGTCGCTCGGAACGGACCTCGTCATCCGGGGAAAAACGCGCGCCAGTGTACAGATTCTGGTAGACAATCTGCTGGATGTGGCGTATCAGAATCACCTGAGCCGGCTTAAGTATGCGGATGAGAATCCGGTGACCGGACGTGTCGGCGTCTTTGACATGGGCCGGAACGTGACCCTCAAACTGACCGTCCCGATCCTGTAACGAAAAAGACCCGCCTGGAGTGATGTGACCCCCAAAAGTTGGACGGTTTAACATTAGTTACGAGGCCTTAGATTGGAAGAGAGCTCGGTATTGCACCGGGCTCTTTCCTTTTAGCCTCAGTTTGATTCTATCGTTGTTGTAGTACCGGATATATGTCCG
>JAFUUB010000091.1 GCA_017483985.1 Bacteroidales bacterium
GCAGCGTCGCCGAAGCCCCCTGGTTCGCATGCACCGACGGCACCCCCACCTGCTTCGTCAAGTTCCAGACCGCCGACCTCCTCATCCGCCTTCTCCCCTCCAGCGACCACACCCTGACGCTGATCTGATCCAACACCACAAACACCATCCATGATACAACGCCCTTTCCGGAGGCCACCTGCAGGAGCCCCCGGAAAGGAAAAAGCAGTATCGGACCAGGAACAGATCAGTTGATTGTCACTTTCTCGGTCTTGAAGTAGGTGTTGCCGATATAAAGGTTCGTGGTTCCTGCGGCCAGGCGTTTGAAAGCGGCCGTGAAAGACTGGCCATCCTGATAGGCAGCCCAAGTCACGGTCTTGATGAACTGGACAGCGTTCTTCCCGCTACCGGTCAGCGAGGAACTGCCACTTGCTGTCATATCTTTTCCATTCTCGGAGCCGTAGTCCGGATTCAGTACACTGGCGGAATCTTCGAAGGTCAATTCGATCGGGAACATGGAGCTGGGCAGGCCCTCCGGCAGGGTAACGCACACGGAACCGGAGCCACCGGAGGCGATCGTCTGCGTGGCGGGGCTGACGGTCAACGTCTGCACCGGAAGTACCCGGATCCGGATGTTGCGGACCAGCGTGCCAGAGCCGGTCTGTCCGGTGACGCGGAACGTGGAGAGACCTTCCTGATCCGCCTTCACCGTATATTCGAGATCATACCATGCGTCGGCCGCCTTCGTGCCACCTTCTGTCCATCCACCAGCCGGGACGATGAGCGACGGCTGTGTCGGCACCGTCAGGGATGCCGCGGCGGAAGCACTCTCCTTCGTGGCATCCGGCAGGAATTTATATCGGAAATAGCCGGTCTGGTCCAATTCGGAACGGACAAAGACTTTCTCGATATACTGGACATACATGCGGGACAAGCCGTCCGAAATGTCTTCGAGTTCCTGGGTCGAGAGATCTGTGGATATATTACCGTTGGAAGAATAGTTCGCCGCCTCTTCCGGCGTGGCATAGCCTTTCTTGGAGACCTTGTCAATCCGAAGGGTGTAGAGGAAGTTCCGGTAGATAGGAAGGTAACCGCCATCGCTGTCCATCAGGTCCATCCGATAGTAGCACACCTCGCCGTTCCAGGTACATTTCATCAGGATAAAGGTCGGGTTGGCCGTAGGCTCGGGCCTCTCATAAAGATAGTCCTGCGCCTTCCCGTCCTCGTCCGTCCACTTGCCGGCATTCTCCGTGTCGATGGCCGACTCATCAGGCATGTACCCGGGATAATTCTCCCGGAGCGCATCCAGTGTGGCATCGGCATAGCCACTGTAGAAGGCTCCATCCTTGATGATGGCAAAACTCCCCTCGGAGGGTTTATTGTAGGTCTCGAAACCCAGGAGGTTAAACGCCACACCCGATGGCAAGGCGACACTCCCGCTGACCTTCACGGACAATTTTGCGAAATTCCGAACCAGACGGACCTGCCTGAAAGCCTCTGCCGCGGTTGCCGTTCCGCCGGGCAGGTCGATATACTGCCAGTAACCATCGTCCGTCCCCTGGGTCACGAGGGTCTTCATGATGTCCTGCCAGGCTTCCGTCGCCCCGCCGGACAAGGTGGCGAAATCCAGCGTTCCCGGCATGGCGATGACATGGACGGACTGGTGGGATTCCGTCTTCCGGAGCGACACGATGTATTCCTTATGGTAATTTTCCTGCCCATCCTTACTGAAATCGGCGTCCGAGGCCGGGAAGACCTCGACCAGATCGTTGAAGTTGCCGCTGGAACCAAAGACCAGCACGTAGACATGGAGGTCCTTCGCAGGCGTTTCACCCATCGCACGAGTGACAGGCCGGTTCTGCGGGAGGTTCAGGCCCATGGTGAAGGTCACCCGTTCCGCCCCGTCCTCCTGAGCCGGGACCGTCATCCCTTTGGTACAGGCTGCCGCACAAAGCAGCGCCGCCGTCAAATACAATATCTTCTTCATACCGTCTAATTGCTCATTTTGTTTGCAAAATCATAGCCCAGCCATTTCTTGGCGGCTTTGTCGTTGGTCGTCGGCTTACCATTGTCGTCCAGCGGCTCCTCTCCCCAGTACCAGGCATCGTAGACGCAGCGGACGTATTGGTTCATTCCTTGAGTCGCTGACTCCCCTATATATGATTGATTACTGAATTTTTTTCGGTGATATGAATAAAATCTACCAGAAGAGGCCCAATATCCTTCCTCTGACTCATCTTTAGTAGATTTAACCTTTGAATAAAAAAGATCCTCTATCTTCTTGTTTGCATTCAACTTCTGCAGAAAGTTTATTTCTTCCTCTGTAGGAATCCGCCAACGCCCCGCCGGATAACCGTTTTCCTGATAGGCGGCACATCTTACCACTGCTTCATTATAACGGACCGGTGCTGTCTTGCCATACGATGAAGCAATAATGAACAGAGGAGCTACACCATGGATGTCGTCCCTTGTTGAATGATAATTGGTCAAACCACTCAGCGTTGCGCCCGTTGTTGTTGTGCTACCAAATCGGAGATTGTCTTCTTGTATCATGCGCGGGTCTAAAACGGGAATGTCATCAGAAATGGCCGCCGAAACAATGTGCAAAAATTCGGATTTGTTATGGGCGGATGTTGAGACTTCAGATTCTGAACAGTCACGTCCAAGGACATTAGATGTTTTCCAGCCGCTGTTATACCACCCGCGAAATGAATTGTCTGATGTTACGGGAGATGTTCCACTTGCAGGTGCCCCCTTCTTATTCACAAAGACCTTCTTGTTTGACTGGATCTGCCGCAGGACGAAGTTCGGATTCTGTGTCAGGGTGACCACCTTGTCGTAGGAGGCTGCCTCTCCGGTCAGGTGCAGGCGGAGAACATAGACATACGGCGAGGCGTCGAAATAGCTCTTCGTGAAATCGTCGATCAACCGGTGGTTGATGCTCAGCGTCTTGCCCACATCGTCATAGGATACCCACCCCTTCACATCGTCCGCCGTCAAGCGTGCTCCGTCCGGACGGCAGAGGGTGGCAATGTTGGCCTCGTACGGTGTCCCGCTCAGGATCAGCACCGTCTCTGCGGCCCCGCTGCTGGTGTATTTGACTTGGTAGATCTTGTCGATGCTCATCTCGACAGGTCCCGAGGCGATGTAGGAAATCGTGGTGCTTGTCCCATAGAAGGTAACGGAAGAACGCTCGGGGCTGATATACTTGACATCCGGGATGATGCTGCTGATCAGGTCCTCTCCGGAATCATTCCAATGCAGGACCGTGAAGGCCTCCAGTTCGACCAGGGGCTCTTTCTCTGCCGGGCTGACCCGGACAGCAGCCGTCAGCCGGTACCAGCAGTTGGCATTGAGCGAAGTGATTCCGCCTGGCAGCATGATCTTATAGTACCGTTCATCAGAGATACCCTTATAGGTGACGACTCCGTCCTTGCGGGTCTCGATACCCCAGCGGAGGATGAGTTTCAAGGCCGGTGCGTCCGCCGCGCCTTCTTCCCACCGCTGCGGGTAGGAGTAATGGGTCTGGGTCAGGTTGTCCTCCGCATAGCGCAGGTATTCCGTGTTGGCGAGTCCAAGGTCATCAGGAAGCCAGAAGGTGGCACCTTCCGACTTCGCCGCGCCCGCGCCGAGCAGAGCCTGCAGGGCCTCTTTCTCCAAGCGTACGCGCGCCACCTCGTACATCGGTGTCCAAGTCGTGGTCTTGTCCCCGTCCACCGTCTCGATGGGTTCGGTACCGAAATCCAACGTCAGGCTCAGCTTCGCCGTCAGGCGCTTCAACGGGATATCGACCTCTTTCGTGCTGGCAGAGAGGCGTTTCTCTGCCGTCATCACGAAATATTTCTCTGATCCTTCAGCTATCACTTCGGCATAGGTGCCATGAGTGTCTCCGACGGCCAGCCCCTTGATCTGGCTCAGTGTCTTTCCGGAGAGGTCACCGGTATAATTGGCAACGGCATAGAAGATGGCGCTACCATGCGGGAAAAGTTCATCCGCGTTCGGAACGCCTTCGTCTTCGAGACGGACCGTGAACGAGTGTTTCTCAGCCATTTTGTCTTCAGGCGTATAAGTGCTGGAATAGAGAGGTTGGCTTTCCTCGTCTGCGAAAAAGAAGTAGTCTATTCGTCCGATATAGTTCTCACGGCCCTCGCCGGTCATCGGATCGGCCGCAGCACGGGTGACGGGTGATGAGCACAACAGGTTCAGCCGGAGAGCGGCTTCATCCAGCCGCACTTCGCTTCCGTCCTTGCTGCAAGAAGCGCTCCCAGTCAGCACCAAGGCTACTGCTGCGAATATCATGGAGTTTTTCATATACGACTAATTATTGGTTATGACCTGGGCACCCCCTCGAGTGACCTCGCTATTGATGCAATACCGGTGCCCGTCGACCTCGACGTAGAAGTTCAATTCGCCCTGTCCGGTCGAGGTTCCCTTCGTTATCGTCAGATTGATACGGCCGTTGATAACGCCGGAGAGCGTACCGTCTCCATCGACCGTGGCGTCATCTGCAGCCAGCGTCACCGCCGACGGATTGCTGTTGGTGATGAGCCACCTCCCGCCCGTCGGGGCATAGACTGAGAAATACTCCTGGATGGGGGCCTCTCCGGCGAACGACGCGGCTGTCCGGCTCCACTCTGCCGCCCCACTGATACGGTAGAGGGCGCCGGCATTGATAATCGGGCTGTCCGTATAATCCAGCGTCTCGACATCGACATCCCACGGAAGCGACAGGTTGAAGACTGTGAACTTCCATTGATTGGACGGCAGTTTGAGGCCTCTGATCCGGTACTTGCGGCCACCGGTGAAGGCGATCGGCTTTCCGGCGAGGGCGGCATCGGGATAATCTTTACTATAATTGAGTTTCAGGATCCGTGTGCCGACCTCGTCCTTGAAATAGACGGATAGGTCCGTCAGGTCTGTCGGCAGGGTGAAAACCGTGAAAGAACGTGACTTGCCCTGCTCAAGCGTGCCGATCTCGTCAATATTCTGCACATGGACTGTTCCATTGTCCGTCCGGTCATAGTCCTCGTCGCTGGTGAATCCGCTGCCGTCGGCGGGTCCCGAGAAAGTTCCTGAGATTGCCTGGGACGTCGATTCCATCCGGAATTCCGTCAGGTCGATCGGAGTGTCGGCACTTTCAAAAGTGAACTCGAAAGCAGTGAAGGCCGGTTTGAAGTGAAGTTCCACGGTCTTATTGGAAGCCTTGGCGATATTATAGGCCGTCATGTAGGCGTACTCCATTTCCGGCTCATAAACGGTGTAGGTTGTCTCGCCGTCCTCTGTGGTCGTGGTATACCAGTCAGAGGCATTGCTGTCTGCGGTTGTTGCATAGACGTGGGCGACAACGGCCTGCTCCTTCTCTATGGCCGCAGTAACCTTTCCCATCTCTTCGCCGGAAGTGCCGACGGAAAGGCTGGAAGGATAGACCGCCCAGAATCTGTAGTCGTCCTGCCCGTCTATCCAGGCCAGGCCGTTGCCACTGTTCTCGACGATGGCGCTGCTGCGGTCCCCGTCCTTGTAGCCGATCACGTTGTAGACGGCATCGTGCCTGCCGGGATTGCTGGTCACTTCGGCAATGTCGCTGACGATTTTAATCTTGTCGCTTCCCGCCGTCCACCAGATGGGTTCGACATTGCTGGTGTTGTCATTGTCCTTGCCGCCGTACTCGGTCTTGGTACAGCTGTCCTGGCTCCAGGTACTGAACTTGATGAGTTTTCCGCCTTGGCGGAACTCGTTCTTGCTGCATCCTCCGGGGATGAAGGTGCATCCCAGGAGGGTGGCGATGATGATAACTTTTGTCTTCATACTTTTCATCCTCCTTCTGTTTACTCCCATTCCCATTTCTCGTTCCAATTGAAGTCGGAACTGCCGGCATCGATGTCGGCAACGGCCTGTCCGTCCGACTCGACGTACATGCTCTCGTCCACGATGGAGCCGAGGAAGTTCGCCTCCAGTTGGAGGCGCACTTCCCGGACGACCCTCGGTGTCTCGAATTGTTTCTTCTTCATGACCATTTGTATCTTTTATCGTTTTCTCCTCTTGTCCTTACACTTCCTCCAGCCAGGCCCGGGGCACCCGCGCCTTGGCGAAGAGGCTCCCCAGCAGGCCCACCACCACGTAGGTCCGGCCCTGCAGCTCCAGCACGTACCCCTCCACGCCCTTCAGGGCACCCTTGGTCACCCGCACCCGCGCGCCGACCGACAGCGGGGCGTCC
>JAFUUB010000092.1 GCA_017483985.1 Bacteroidales bacterium
TATTACTCATAATTACATTCGCTTGGATGCAAATATAAGAAATAAAAGCAAAACTAAATCATAACGAATGTAAATCTTTTGTAAAATCCTTGATAACATCCGAAAGGGTATAACCCAGGACTACCTGCTCAACGCAATTACAAAAAAACCGCCTGGCTTTCACCAGGCGGTTTTTTTGATGGTCGGGATTCCGGATTATTCGGCTTTGCCGTTGGAACCGAGGACGTTGATGATCTTGTGCATGTAGAGCTTCTTCATCTCGTCACGGGCGGGACCGAGGTATTTGCGAGGATCGAACTCACCCGGCTTGTCGTGGAAGACTTTGCGCACGGCGGCGGTCATGGCCAGACGGCTGTCGGAGTCGATGTTGATCTTGCAAACGGCGCTCTTGGCGGCCTCGCGGAGCTGCTCCTCAGGGATGCCGACGGCGTCCGGAAGTTTGCCACCGTACTCGTTGATGATGTCGACATACTCCTGCGGGACGCTGGAGGAGCCGTGGAGGACAATCGGGAAGCCCGGAAGCTTCTTCTCAATCTCGTGAAGGACGTTGAAAGCCAGCGGCGGCGGAACGAGGCGGCCGGTCTTCGGGTCACGGGTGCACTGCTCCGGGGTGAACTTATAAGCACCGTGGGAGGTACCGATGGAGATGGCGAGGGAGTCGCAGCCGGTACGGGTGGCGAAGTCGATGACCTCTTCCGGCTTGGTGTAATGGGATTCCGCGGCGGAAACCTCATCCTCGACACCGGCGAGCACGCCGAGTTCAGCCTCGACGGTCACATCGAACTGGTGCGCATACTCGACAACCTGCTTGGTCAGGGCGATGTTCTCCTCATACGGGAGGGAGGAGGCGTCGATCATGACGGAAGAGAAGCCCATGTCCACGCAGCTCTTGCAGAGCTCGAAGCTGTTGCCATGGTCCAGGTGGAGGCAGATCTGGGGATGCTCCCAACCGAGCTCCTTCGCATACGCGACAGCACCTTCCGCCATGTAACGGAGAAGGGTCTGGTTGGCATACTTACGGGCACCGCTGGAAACCTGGAGGATCACCGGGGACTTGGTCTCGGCGGCCGCCTGGATGATGGCCTGGAGCTGCTCCATGTTGTTGAAATTGAATGCCGGGATGGCATATCCGCCTGCGACAGCCTTCTTGAACATCTCTCTGGTGTTCACAAGGCCCAATTCTTTATAAGAAACCATAAATAAAATAGATATAATAATAAAATTATTTCCCGGGTCATTCCGCTGCAATATTTCTGCCATTGCACGGAAAATCACGCAAATTTAACTATTTTTGTGGAAAGATTCAACCAATGAGCCACAAAGTCATTATCTTCTCCGCTCCGTCCGGTTCCGGCAAAAGCACCATCGTCAATCATGTGCTGCCCCTGCACCCGGAAATGGAGTTTTCCATCTCCGCCACGTCCCGCGCCCCGCGCGGCACCGAGCAGGACGGCGTCGAATACCTTTTCTACAGCGCCGACATTTTCCGCAAGCTCGTCGAGATGGACAAATTCGTCGAGTATGAGGAAGTCTATACGGACAAATTCTACGGCACCCTGAAATCCGAGGTCAACCGCATCTGGTCCAAAGGCCATGTCATCATCTTCGACGTGGATGTTAAAGGCGGTGTCAGCCTGACGAAATACTTCGGGGACAACGCCATGTCCGTCTTCATCCAGGCCCCTTCCGTCGAGGTGCTCCGGGATCGGCTGATCAAGCGGGGAACCGACTCCATGGAGGCCATCGAAGACCGGGTCGCCAAGGCGGCGGAAGAAATGACCTATGCCCCGAAGTTCGACCGGATCCTGGTCAATGACGACCTCCAGACCGCGTTCACCGAGGTGGAGAAAATGGTCGATGACTTCCTGGCCGCGGAATAAGATGCGCATCGCCGTCTATTCGGGATCCTTCAATCCCCTGCACATCGGCCATCTCGCCATCATGCAGCATCTGCGGGACCGGTTCGACTGGACCTACCTCGTCGTATCCCCGAAGAACCCGCTGAAAGACAGTATCTCCGCCGATACCGGCACCGACCGCTACCGGGCCGCCGTCCAGGCCGTCTGCCGCCATCCCGAACTCAAAGTCTGGGTCGAAGACATCGAACTGGGCATGGAGCCGCCGCACTACACCATCCGCACCCTTGACGCCCTCAAGGCCCGCGAGCCAGAGCATGACTATACCCTGGTCATCGGCGCCGACAACCTGGCGGACATCCACCGGTGGCGTGACTATGACCGCATCATGACCGAATACGGCCTGGCCGTCTATCCCCGCACCGGTTTCGACCTGAATACCCTCATCCGCGACCTGCGGGCCGAGAATCCCGCCTGGAAAATCGACGTGCTGGACGCGCCGAAAGTCGATATCTCCTCCACCCAGATCCGGGAAGGCCTGGCCGAAGGACGTGACATGAGCCAATACATGATGTAACATGAACCTGGAAATCGAACGCAAATTCCTCGTCCTTGACGACCGCTTCAAACAGGAAGCCGTCAGGGCCATCCGCATCCGCCAGGGATACATCGCCCACGACGCCGGCCGGACCGTCCGTGTCCGCATCGCCGACGACAAAGGCTTCCTGACCATCAAAGGTCCCAGCCGGGACGGCATCAGCCGCCAGGAATGGGAACGGGAAATCCCCCTGCAGGATGCCGAAGACCTCTTCCTGCTCTGCAAGGAAGGCGCTATCGACAAGGTCCGCCACATCATACCCGCACCGGGCGGCCGCAAATGGGAAGTAGACGAGTTCCACGGAGACAACGAAGGTCTGGTAATGGCTGAAATCGAGCTCGGAAGCCCCGAAGAACTCTATGTGAAGCCTGCCTGGCTCGGGAAGGAAGTCACCGGAGACAAACGGTACTACAATTCTCATCTCTGCCTGCATCCCTACAAAGAATGGAAAACATGATCGTACTGGTTGACAGCGGCGCCACCAAAGCCGAATGGTGCGTTCTGGACGGAAGCGACGTACGGGACCGATTCGTCACGCCCGGCCTCAACCTCTCCACCCAGACGCAGGAAGCCACATCGGCCATCCTCCAGGAAGCATCCACCCGGCTCAGGAGCCGGGGCGGACGGATCCGGGAGGTCCATTTCTTCGGCGCCGGCCTCCTGGACGGGGACACGTCTCCCCTGCAGGCCCTGTTCCCGGAGGCGGAAATCGAAGCCGCTTCTGACTTGCTGGCAGCCGCACGGGCCGTCTGCGGACGGGACCCCGGCATCGCCTGCATCCTCGGCACCGGTTCAAACAGCTGCCTGTACGATGGAACACGTATCGTGAAGAATGTCCATCCCTGCGGATTCATCCTCGGGGACGAAGGGAGTGCCGCCTGCCTGGGCAAGCGGTTTCTGGGCGCCTTCCTCAAAGGTTGGGTTCCCGAGGCCGTCGCGAACGCGTTCTCGGCTGTCCATGAAGCGGACTACCAAACGGTTGTCCGGCATGTGTACCGGGGAGAAGCCCCCTCCCGCTACCTGGGATCTTTCGCACCCTGGATCCTCCAGTGGTACGGAAGCGATCCCTGGATGACGAAACTGATCGAGGACAACCTGAGGGATTTCATCGAAGGGTTCCTCCGCCAATACGATCCCGCACGGTACCCCGTCGGCGTCGTCGGCGGTTTCGGCGCAGCCTGCGAGCCCATCCTGAGGGCCCTTGCACCGGACGTGACGTTCAGCCGGTTCCTGGCCCGCCCGATGGACGGACTGATTTCCTATTATTCGAAATAACTACCGCCTCAGCCGCAAGCTGTTGGTTACGACCAGGACGGAGCTGAGGGCCATGGCCGCCGCCGCGATCATCGGATTCAGCACGAAACCGCTGACCGGATAGAAGAGTCCGGCCGCCACGGGCACGGCGATGACATTGTACAGGAAGGCCCATCCCAGGTTTTCCCGGATGATCCGGCCGGTCTTGCGGGACAGCTTGAAAAGTTGCGGCAGTTTTTCCAGGTCGGAGGCGACAATGGTCACCATGGCCGTGGAAATGGCGATATCACTCCCCTGTCCCATGGCTACGCTCAGGTCCGCCTGCGCCAGAGCCGCACTGTCATTGATGCCGTCACCCACCATGGCCACCTTCTTTCCGGAAGCCTGCAGATTCTTGATATAGAGAGCCTTATCCTGCGGGAACATCCCGGCATGCACTTCTTCGATACCGACCTGCGAAGCAACGACCCGGGCGGCATCCTCATTATCTCCCGTCAGCAGGACCGCCTTCACGCCGGCATCTTTCAACTGCCGGACCGCCCGCGCGGAGGAGTCCCGGATCGCATCCGCGACGGCGATGACCGCCAGGACGCGTTCATAATCATGGAAGAACATCACGGTCTTCCCCTCGGCCCGCCAGGTATCCGAGACGCTGCATTTCTGCGGTGCCCGGTTGCCGACGAAATACCGGCGTCCGCCGTGGACGGCCCGGATCCCCTCGCCCGGCATGGACTCGAATGCCTCGACCCCGTCGGCCGCATCCACTTCGGAAAGGGAACGCAGGATAGCCTCAGCCAAAGGATGCTCCGACCGGGCCTCCATGGCTTTCAGGATTCCCTCCCCGTCCTTGCGGGCGGCAGCATCAATCCATTGGATATCGGTTACTTCCGGATGTCCGACGGTAAGGGTCCCCGTCTTGTCCAGGACGACCGTCGAGACCTGGGACGCGACTTGCAGGCTGTCCGCATCCCGGATCAGGATCCCCTGGGAGGCCCCCTTCCCGATGCCGGCGATCAGGGCCGTCGGGGTTGCCAGTCCCAGCGAACAGGGACAGGCGATGACCAGCACCGTCACCATGGACAGCAAGCCGCGGGCGATGCCGTCATCCGCCAGGAAAGCCCAGCACAGGAACGTCAGCAGGGAGATGCCGATGATGACCGGGACGAAAATGGCGGCCACCTTGTCCACGGTCTGCTGAATCCGCGCCTTGCTGCCCTGCGCATCCCGGACCATCCGGATGATGGCGGACAGCATCGTATCCTTCCCCACTTTTTCGGCCCGGACGGTCAACGCGCCTTTCTGGTTAATGGTTCCGGCATACACCTTGGAGCCAGCCTGCTTCCGGTCCGGCAGCGGCTCACCGGTCAGCATGCTTTCATCGACAAAGGAACTGCCCTCTGCCACGACGCCATCTACGGGAATACGCTCCCCCGGACGGACCTGGACCAACTCGCCCACCCTGACGCTGACCTGCCGGGGCTGCAGACCGATCAGCTTGCGGATGGAGGCGGTCGTTCCCCGCTTGGCCCGTTCTTCGAGAACCCGGCCCAGCAGGATGAAGGCGACAATCATCGAAGAGGATTCGAAATAGAGCCGTGCCTCCAGTCCCCGGGAGGTCCAGACCTGGGGAAAGATCAGGTTGAACAGACTGAAAAAGAAGGAAATGCAGGTCGAAAGGGCGACCAGCGTATCCATGTTCGAAGACCCGTGACGGGCCTGCTTCCAGGCCGTCCGGATGAACCGGCGGCCGCACCAGAAGACCGAAACGGCAGCCATGGCCGCCAGTACCCAGCCTTTTCCGGGGAAGGGTTGAAACCCCATCCCGACCAGCATGATCAGGGCGGCCAGCACCACCGCGAGGATCATATCCCGCCGCAGCGCCTGATAGTCGTCTTCCCGTTGCCGCTCCGCCTGGGCTTCCGCTTCCGATTCGGGGTCTAGGTCAGCCTCGTCATCGGCCTCATCCGGGACCAGCAGGTCATAACCGGCATCCTGGACGGCTTTCTTCAGGTCCCCGGCCGACACGACCTGCGGGTCATAATCCACCTGGGCGCTGTTGGACGCCAGGCTGACCGAGGCACCGGCGACGCCTTTCTGGTTCTTCAATGTATTCTCGACGCGCGCCACGCAGGCTGCGCATCCCATGCCCGTTACCGGGAAATTCTTTCGGGTTACTGCCATATCGTCAAAAAAAATGCAAGGCCGTCCTTGCGGGACGACCTTGCAAAGATACGAATTTTACTGCTCATCCGGAGCGTTGTTGTCCGGCTGCGGGCCCTGCGGGCCGCCCTGGCCGAACGGGTTGCCGCCCTGAGGCCCCTGCGGACCGCCCTGGGCACCGGCCTGCTGCTGGGCCTGGTACATCCGTTCGAACGCCTTGTTGAGGGCTTCGCTGTAGCGGTCGATGTCGGCGAGGTTCTGGTTCTTGACCGCCTCCTTCAGGCTGGCCACGTTGGTCTCGACCTCGGACTTGACATCTGCCGGGACGTTGGCGCCGTTGTCCTTGAGGAACTTCTCAGCCTGGAAGCAGAGGGCGTCGGCATTGTTGATCTTGTCGACCCGCTCCTTCTCAGCCTTGTCGGCAGCCTCGTTGGCCTTCGCCTCATCCCGCATGCGCTGGATCTCGGCGTCGGACAGGCCGGAGGAAGCCTCGATACGGATGCTCTGGGCCTTGCCGGTCGCCTTGTCGATGGCGGAGACATTCAGGATACCGTTGGCATCGATGCTGAACTTCACCGCGATCTGAGGGATGCCACGCGGAGCCGGAGCGATGCCGTCCAGGTGGAACACGCCGATCTGCTTGTTGTCCTTGGCCATCGGACGCTCGCCCTGGAGGACGCGGATCTCGACGGAAGGCTGGTTGTCAGCGGCCGTGGAGAAGATCTGCTCCTTGTCGACCGGGACGATGGTGTTGGCTTCGACCATCTTGGTCATCACGCCGCCGAGGGTCTCGATACCGAGGGACAGCGGGGTGACATCCTGGAGGATGACGTCCTTGACGTCGCCGGCGAGGACACCGCCCTGGATGGAAGCGCCGATCGCGACGACCTCATCCGGGTTCACGCTGCGGTTCGGCTCCTTGCCGAAGAAGTTGCGGACGATCTCCTGGATCTTCGGGATACGGGTGCTGCCGCCCACGAGGAGGACCTCGTCAATGTCGGAAGCGGAGAGCTTCGCGTCGGCCAGCGCCTTGCGGCAAGGTTCGACGGTGCGCTGGAACAGGTCGTCGCAGAGCATTTCGAACTTGGCACGGGTCAGGGTCTTCACCAGGTGCTTCGGCACGCCGTCGACCGGCATGATGTACGGGAGGTTGATCTCCGTGGAAGTCTGGTTGGACAGTTCGATCTTCGCCTTCTCGGCCGCTTCCTTCAGACGCTGGAGGGCCATCGGGTCCTTCTTCAGGTCGGAACCGTAGTTCTCGTTGGCGAATTCCTGGGCCAGCCAGTCGATGATCACCTGGTCGAAATCGTCGCCGCCCAGGTGGGTGTCGCCGTTGGTGGACTTCACCTCGAAGAGGCCGTCACCGAGTTCCAGGATGGAGATATCGAAGGTACCGCCGCCGAGGTCATAGACCGCGACTTTCTGGAGTTTGTCCTTCTTGTCAAGGCCGTAGGCAAGGGCCGCGGCCGTAGGCTCGTTGATGATTCGCTTGACCTCGAGACCGGCGATCTTGCCGGCTTCCTTGGTCGCCTGGCGCTGGGAGTCGCTGAAGTAGGCAGGGACCGTGATGACGGCCTCGGTCACTTCCTGGCGGAGGTATTCCTCAGCGGTCTTCTTCATCTTCTGCAGGATCATGGCGCTGATATCCTGCGGAGAATACAGTCTGCCGTTGATGTGCACGCGCGGGGTGTTGTTTTCGCCGCGGACGACCTTGTACGGCACGCGGCCGACCTCGGTCGAAACCTGGTCGAACGTCTCACCCATGAAACGCTTGATCGAGAAGATGGTGTTGTTCGGATTGGTGA
>JAFUUB010000093.1 GCA_017483985.1 Bacteroidales bacterium
ATTATGGAAACAAATAATAATGATGCAAGGTGCCTGAATGAGGTTGAGTTATCATATGCTATCCATCCAGGAAGCGTATTGGGTGAAGAACTTAAATCCAGAGGAGTCAAGCAAGTTGATTTTGCAAAAAGAATAGGGATGGAACCCTCCCATTTGAGCGCTTTGATCCACGGTGTACGCAATATTACAGCCGTTATTGCCGATCGTTTGGAAAAAGGATTGGATATTCCTGCATCTTTCTGGATGAATCTGCAGGCGACATACAACCTGGACAAAAAACGCCTGCATGCAAAGGTTGGGACTTCTGGCCTGGTTGATGGATATTCCGCGCAGAGAGGGACAATGCCAGCGCTTGCCGAGCAAGAATCCGCGGTATATGGAGAAAAGGGAACCGCGCTTGTACGGTTCCCTAAAAAAGACCTTTCTTTGTTAAAGGAGATTTGCTCGCGTTTTGGATGGGAATTGGATTAGTTATTCCAGTCCCCGGAAAAGGGTAAGGACTTCTTTCAGAGCCTGGGCATCCCCGCTGCGGGTGTCGCCGTCTTTTCCTTGTTTGAGGGCCTCATAGCGGCGCAGGAAGGCGCCGCAACCGGACCAGATGGTGTGGATATAGCCTTGGAGGCGTTCCGCCGTCCTGGGGGCGCTTTGCTGGCGGAAACGGATCATGTCGCGGGCCTGCAGGACGGAGGTCTCGGGATTGCGGTAGCCGCAGGCGGCGACGTTCAAGCCCTTGGTGGCGAAGTAGACGGCCGTCAGGTCGGCACGTTCGTAGTGCCAGTCGCAGATGAAGACGTCTTTCGGGATCATGTCGATGGCCCGCCAGGTCTGGTTGTAGCTGGCCTCCCATTCACCCAGACCGGTGGTATAGCCGTCCAGCAGGCGGTCGCCCCAGATCATCAGCTGCCGGCCGGATTCGGCCAGGTGGTTCTGCAGCCGGGTGACTTCACCGGCGAACAGTTCGGCTTTGTCTTTCCCGTGGCAGCGGGGACATTCGTCTTCGCCCAGGTAGAACACTTCGTCCATGCCGGCGTGGAAAGCGTCGGTCTCAAATACCTCGCAAATCTCGTCAATCAGGGCGAAAACCACTTTGTGTACGTCCGGATGCAGGGGACAGTAGCTCTTGCAGTACAAGCGGTAGGGGTTGGGCCAGCTGCCGTAGTGTTCCTCGGTCTTGACGGACGGATTCTCGTCGAACTGCGGATACTCCCGGAGCAGGGCGTAGGTCTGTTTGGCCCAGGACTGGTGCCCCAGCAGGTTGATCTGCGGGGCGATGCGGATCCCGTGGCGGCGGCAGGCCGCAACGATTCTCTTGACATCTTCCCGGGTCAGCGGGTTCGGGTCCCGGAGTTCCGGGTGTGATTCGTAGGCATAGTTCCAGTCGACCCGCAGGATCAGCAGGTTGACATGGGCGGGCGCGAGGTCCTGCTCGATGAAGCGGAGGAAGGCATCCAGATCGGTCTGTCTCGGCGCTTCGATGGCCAGACCCCGGACGGGAAGGGCTTTGTCACGGGTCTCCTGGGCTTGTGCCAAGGAGGAGAGCATCGTCAGCAGGATGCCCAGGCAAAAGAGGATTCGTTTCATATCGGTTGTCAGTTATTGTTTTCCTATTGTTTGCCGCGGAGCCCTTCGTAGACGGCGTGGCGGAGGGTACCGGAGGCTTCGTCCTCTCGATATTCCCAGCCGAAGGCGCCGAGCAAGCCTTTCTGTTTGACGAATTTAATCTTTTCTGCGATGGATTCCAAATCTTCATAGCTGGCGTACATTTTTCCGCTCGCATCGCCGAGGTAGGGAACCTTCCCGGTCTTGTCCCAGTAGCGGATGTTATAGCCTGCAACGCTGTGCTCCTTGCCCTTGTCATCGGTCCATACGCCCTTCTCCAGGATGTTCTTGATCCGGTGGAACTGGACGGAGGAGGGGTAGATTTCGCCGTCGCCGTGGCCATAGTAAGCCATGCCGTAGTTCATCCGGTCGACAGGAACGCCCTTGCCGATATAGATGTCGATGCTCTCCGCGCCGCCGCGGCTGTTCTGGAACGACTTGTACAGCGGGGAGTTGTGCTTGGAGGGCGGATCGCCCATGGAGTAGGTCATGATGTTGAGGTAGTCGACGTATTCCAGGGCGGCCTTGTGGTCCATGTACTTGCCGCTGTCGGAGGCGGCATAGGAAATCAGCCGGTCCTTGCCGAGGGTCTCGCGGAGTTCCTTGACCAGGAGGGTGAAGTTCTTGGTGTCATCGACATGGTAGCCGTTGACATAGGCGCCGCCGTCGCTCTTCGCCCCGTAGGTGGGATATTCCCAGTCCAGGTCGACTCCGTCGATGCCATAGTCTACGCAGGCCTTCAGGACATTGTCGCAGAAGGCTTTGCGCTTGGCCGGATCCCGGGCCATCATGGAGAAGCCGTCGGCATTCTTGCCCCAGCCGCCGACCATCAGCAGGATCTTCAGCTCGGGGTAGTCCTTCTTGTAGGAGGCCAGTTTCTTGAGGTATTCCGGCTTGGCGATCTCCAGCCCGGTCCCGTTTTTCTTGTCGACGAAACGGCCGTGTCCGTAGTTGACATGGGTGTAATACCGGATTTCCTTCTCGTCCGGGAATTCGGAGGAGGGAGTGTACTCCGTCAGGTAGACGCAGACGATGGGCGTCAGCCCCAGACGGGCGAGTCGCTCCTTCTCTTTCTGGGAAGGGTCTTCGTTGCTGCCGCCGGAGCCGCCAGAGCCTGTTCCGCCCGAGGAACCACTCCCGTCGTCCACTTTCTTCGGCGGATCGACCGTAATGCCCTCAACGGTACCGTTGCAGCCGGAAAGGAACAACCCCAGTATCAAACAAAGTGCTGGAAGCCAGTGGGTTTTCATGGTTTTGAAATCAATAATCCGGGAGGGCTGCAGGGAAGCGGCCCTCCCGGACGTTCAACAAATAACACAGTAGCCTATTCTTTCACGCAGCGGACGTAGCCGGCGCGCGCCTTAGGGGATTCTTTGAGTTTGGCCGAACTGCCGTAGCGGACATCCGATCCGTAGGCAACACCATCGGAGGAGGCATAGGCCGTCCAGTAGAGGCAGCGGTCGTAGACGTGGGTGAAACCGCCCACGTCATAGTCGTCCCGGTAGCCGGCCAGCGGGAAGACGGCGGCGGGATTGCCGATGGTGAACCAGCCGGCGGCGGTGTTGCCGTTCCAGCCTTCCGCCTTGGTCAGGTCGCTGCCCCAGAAGGGCTTGCTGCCGTCGCGTTTCGGGACGCGGTAACCGGCGGGGCACGGGTCGTACATGGCCTTGTCGTCGTTGGACCAGAGGGTATTGTCCGCCGGCTTGAGCCAGCCGAGGTTGTTCATGTGCCCCAGCAGGGTCGGGTTGGCGATGGATTCCTCGAGGCTGATCTGGCCGGGCGCCACTTCGGCGACCTGGCCGGCCACGGTGGCGGGCTTGCTGCTCTTGTAGGCCTGCGGACCCGGGAACGGATCCTTGTGGCCCCACTGGTAGCTCAGGCCGAAGGTTTCCGGTGCGAGCGGGTCGGTACCGGCGGTGGCCGGAAGCAGGGCGCCTAGGTTGCGGTCCATCGCTTCGGCCCCGAAGATGTCGCCATAGGAAGAAGTGGTAATCGCGGTCTGCGGGACCCAGATATGCCAGCTCCAGAGGGCATTGCCCGCCTCGTCGAGGGCTGCCAGGACGGCGTTGCCCGGACGGAGGGTTTCCGGGGTATGGAAGATCATGTAGTCTTCCGCATAGGAAACGGACGTGACGACGGAGTGCTCCGTGACCTCCTCGGCATTGTTCCAGGTCTCCCAGAGGATGACGGCGCTGTCGACGTCTTCCACATAGGAGGCCGTGTTGTTGCCCTTGACGGCCTTGAACTTGTAGACGCCCGGTGCGGTCACGATGTAGCAGTTGGCGTTGCCGTCCTTGTCAATGTCGAGGATGTCGTCGGAGAACGGGTCGTCATAGTCGTCCAGTTCGTCCGTGATGTCGCCCAGGTCGGTGACCTGGCCGCGGACCAGTTCCTGCGCATCGGTGATTTTCAGGATCTTGACGGCCTTCCCGGCTTTCTTGAATTTCAGGGTGAGCCCGTGCGGGAATTCCGTTCCCTCCGGCAGGTAGACGAAGGTCGTCCCGTCAACGGGACCGGACACGGTCAGCAGGGCGTTCCCCTTGTACTGGGCGTAGTTCTGCTCTTTGTCGGTGACTTTGACCTGGAGGAACTCATAGCCGACGGCTTCTTTCTTGTTGCCGCTGAGTTCGTATTCATCCATGCCTTCCGCGGTGAAGGAAAGGATGCTGCCGACCGGCTGGAAACGGAAGCTGTCGCCGTCGTTGCAGGCCGCCAGCAGGGGACGGTTGGTCCCGTTGAACTTGCTGTAGAAGAAGCAGTGGCGCAGGTTGTCGACCGCCTCGGCCGGCCATGCGGCGTACAGGCTGCTGCCATAGTCCTCGCGGACATAGGGCTTGAGGCCTTCGACCAGCAGGGTGGCCGTCTTGCCGTCTGAGGAAATGTCCCCGGCGGAAAGGGTGACGGTCACCTGGTCGGCGGCGTATTCGCCATGGACCACGATCTTGTCTCCGGCGGTCCAGGCCGTCTTGCCGGGAGCATCGGAAGGAAGTACGAAACTGAGCGTCTTGGAGACGGTTTCCTCCTCCTGCGGCCCGACCGGGTCCGGGTCGTCCCCGCCTTTGCGGCAGGAGACGACCAGGGCGGCCGTACAGAAAAGGAGTGCAAAGATATGGATGCGTTTCATCTTTTCGTCGTTTAAGAGTTATTCATCCCAGTTCATCGGGGGTGTGTATTCGTACCATTCGAGGACCGCGCTGCCGGTCTCCACGCCGAGGTACATGTTCACGGACTTGCCCCAGAGGACGTACGGCATGACTGCAGGGCTGGAGTCGAAGCTGGTGAATTCCACCCCGTCCAGCAGGAGGGTGACGTGGCAGTACTGGCTGCCGCTCGGATCGAACTTGTAGGTCATCTCATGCGGTACGGACGGATCGAACGTGGTATTGACCATGCCCGGATCAGCACCGGAGCCCTTGTTCACGGAGACGGCGGTCTTGCCGGAGGCGGCGTTGAGGTTGTACTTGATTTCCTCGCCGTCGCTGTAGCAGAACCACAGACGGATCAGGGCGTCGGCGGAGATGTTGCTCCAGCGGAAGGTGTAGGAACCGAAGGCCATGCTGCCGTTGTTGAGTCGGGCGTAGCCCGGGAAGAGCATGCCCACGCCGGCGGTGTAGACCGGGGTGTTGGTCTTGTCGGACTTCCACTTGCTCATTTCGTCGTTGTCCATCATGACGCGGACCGGGTTGATCTTGTAGGCTTGCTTGAGGGTGATGATCCGTTCGGCGGTGAAGGCCTCCGGATCGTCGGAGACGGTCTTGAGAATGATGCCCGCGCTGCGGAGCTGGTCGCCGGTGTTCTCCTTCAGGGTGATGCGGATGACGCCGTCGCCGTCGTGGTCCGGGTTCTCGATGGTGTACCAGGTGTCGTTCTCATTGTCCTTGACGGCCTTCCATTCCGCGTTGGAACTGACTCTCAGCTCGGCGGACGGCTGGTCATAGCCGGCGCGGATTTCGAGGGTCTCCGGATCCAGCAGGACACCGTCCTGGGTGAAGCTGACCGTGGCCATCAGCACGTTGTGGCGGTCGTAGACCTCCATGGCGGCATACCGCATTTCGCCCGGATTCTCCTTGGCGAACAGGGTGATGATTCCGTCGAGCGTGCCGGTTGCGCCTTCCTCGATGCTGAGCCAGCTGTCGCCCTCGGTGACGGCAGCGCTCCAGTCCTGGTTGGCCGCGATATGGATCTCGACCTCACCGCCGTCCTTTTCGATTTCAACGGCTTCTTCCGCGACGGTCAGGTAGGCGATGCCCTTCTGCTTGATGGTCACGGTCTTGCCATGCCAGGTTTCGGTGCGGATGTCGATGTAGTCGATCCGGTCGTCGAGCTCGGTATTGTCATAGTACTGGACGCGGAGGGTGGTCTTCTCCCCCTTGCCGACACGGACCATGTCCGGATCGGAACCTTCACCTTCCTCAGTCTCGATGATGCACCAGTCGGGATGGCGGCTGGTGACCGTCCAGGGATCGGTGGACGTAACCGTGATCGAGAACGCCCGGGCATTGACGGCGTCCAGCTCATAGCTGTCCTCGACCCGGTAGCGCAGGTCGACCATGGTCCCCGGCTTTTCTTCCTTCTCCTTGCAGCCCTGCAGCCCCGGGAGCAGGGCTGCGGCTGCCAAGAGTATGTAAATCAATTTTTTCATGGCTGTGGGGAAGTTTATTCTTCGTGCGCAATCATGTCACAGGACTTGACGATGTACCAGGTGTCGTCGCTGGTGGTATTGTAGAAACCGAACCAGTAGGCGCCCTCGGCGGTCGGATCGTCCTCGTAAACGGAACGGAAGTTCAGGGTGGTGTTGATCTCGCCGTTGATCCAGAAGTTGACCACATGCCACCAGACATTGTCGTAGCCCTCTTCGGGGGTGATCTCCGGAAGGACTTCGAAGCGGTATTCGGTCATGGCGTTCAGGACATCCTGCGTAATGCCGGAGTGGTATTCGTTCTTATAGGTCGACTTGCCGGAGTTGGGCAGGGTACCGTCCTGGCGGATGCGGAGGTTGCCGCCGAGCGAAAGCTGGTTGTAGATGTTGCAGCCGCTGGCGGCCGTGACGGCCCAGAGCTCGGCCTTCTCGCCGAAGTGGACGTCGCCGAACTTGATGGTCATGGTCGCGTACCGGTAGTTGTCGAGCGTGGTGACCCTCGACTTGGCACCGCTGCTGATCTTGATGGAGCCGTCCTCGAGTACCTCGTAGTTGCCTTCGAACTTGAAGTTGATGGCCTGGGTGATCTCGACCTCGGACTTGATGTCGCCGTAGGCGGAAGAGGTCGGGAGGAGGGTGATGGTGGTGGTCTTCGGCGCAAAGGCGTTGTTCCAGGGGGCGGAGACCTTGATCATGCCGTCTGCGGTCTTCTCGGCGGTGAACCAGTCGTTGCTGGATTCGACCTTCCAGTCGATGGTGGCGTCAACCCCGATGAGAAGTTCGCCGCCCTTGCGGTCGATGGTCGGATCCTCGACGGGCAGGATGTCCAGGGACATGCCTTTCTGGGTGACTTCGAAGGTCTCGGTGTCCTCGCCGGCGGTCACGGTGACCGTGGCCTTGCGCGCGATGGAGGTATTCTCGGTCGCGGTGGCCTCGAGGGTCATCACGGAGCCGTCACCGGTACCGGAAGTCTCGCTGAGGGTCAGCCACTGCTCGCTGGAGCGGGCCTCCCAGGCGATGTTGGTCTCGATCGTGAAGGGGAGGGTGCCGCCGGCCGCGGCGAATTGGTCGTCCACGGGCTGGACATAGAGTTTGCCCGCCCGGTTCTGGGTGATGACGATCGTATAGGCGGCCTCGGTGTTCTCGCCGGTGAGGGTCAGCGTGACGCTGCGGTCTTCGAGGGTCGTGTTCTCGACGGCGGTGACGCTGATGTCGGCGCTCAGGCTGGAGACCGAACTGGAAGCCGGGCTGACGGCGAGCCAGTCGGCATTGTCGGAGCGGGAGATGGTCCACGGCGTGGTGGAGGCCACCTTGAAGGAAACGGCCTGCGGGTTGGTCGCCGAAATCGTGTACGATTCCAGCGCGTCGCATTCCAGCCGGATGGAGGCGGCCTCCTTTTCAGGGGTCATCTGCGTGTCGATCTGGAACTGCTGGCAAGCGGCAAGGGCCAGCAGGAAGGACAGGCAAGCAACGGATTTGAATATGGTTTTCATATAGCTGTTTGTTTTATTCGGTTTGACTGCTACCATCCGGTATTCTGGGGATTGAGATTGGTATTGGCGAACAGCTCGGACTGCGGGATCGGATAGAGGTACATCTTGTCCGACCAGGTCCGGCGTTCGACCGTCATGCGGCTGTATTCCAGCTTGCTGCCGGCCTTGGTGATGTGGACGCCGTCGATCTGGGACTGGGTGGAGCCCAGTTTCCAGCGGCGGACATCCCAGAAGCGGTGGTCTTCAAAGGCGAATTCCACGCGCCACTCGCGCTGGACGGCCTGCCGGAAGGCATCGGCCGAGGTTGCGGAGACATCGGGCATCCCGGCGTTGGCGCGGACCTGGTTGAGGGCGTCGGCCGCGCTCATGTGCAGGGTCCCGTCGGTCTGGGCCGGATTGCCGAAATACTCATTGGCCGCCTCTGCGTAGGCCAGCAGGAATTCAGCGTAACGGAAGACGATCCAGTGGTGCTTGTTCTGCACCTGGTTCTCCGGGGTGAAACTGGTGGATTCCTGAATGTATTTGCGCAGGTAGTAGCCGGTCGGGGAGCCCAGGTCGCTGCGGGTGGCGGAGTAATCCGCGCCGCCTTCCCAGGTCTCGATGCTCGCACCCTTGAAGGCCATGCCGTTGGCCAGGACGGTGCGGGCGAAGCGCGGGTCTCGGCCCTCGTACGGGGTCGACAGGTCGAAGTCCGGATCATCGGTGGTCCAGCCGCTTGCGCCCAGGGTGATGTCATAGCCGCCGGCGGTCTGGAAAGCGTCTACCAGGTTCTGGGTCGGGAAGGAACCGGCCATGGAAGTCCGGGCGCCTTCGGTGAAACGGAGCGGGAAGTTGTACCGCTCGAGGTTCTGGCTCTCGGAGCGCATGATCAGGAAGATCGCTTCGGGCGATTCGATGTTGTTGCAGACATCTCCCGGATCCAGCCGGTACAGGCCGGAATCGATGATGGCCTGGGCCGCCTGGGCTGCCTTGAGCCATTTGGCCTTGTCGCCGGAAGGATTGTGCAGCGGGCTGGCGGCGTAGAGCAGGGCCTTGGCTTTCAGGGCCATGGCGAAGCCTTTGGTCACGCGGCCGTACTCGTTGTTGTACATGTTGGCGTACGTCGTGGGCAGGCCTTCGATACAGTCGTCGCACTCGGTCACGATGAAGTCGATAACCTGGTCGAACGGGGTCTTTTCGATGCTGTTCGCCTCTTCGATGGAGAGTACCGTGGTCGGGACGGGAATGTCCCCGTAGCGGCGTGCCAGGTCGAACAGGTAGTAGGCGCGCAGGGCGCGGGCCTGGAACGGATAGTATTTCAGGTGTTCCTGCCAGTTGTCGTAGTTGCCGTCATAGCGGTATTTGCTCAGGTCGATGGTCTCGTAGGACGCGAGGAACTCGTTGGCGGCGCGGATGCCGTTGTAGAGGCTCCATTTGTCGTCGACCGTCGAGAGGGCGGACCAGTTGCCGTTGTTGAACCGCTGCACGCTGGCATCCGGATCGGCGTATTCGGCGTCGTCGGAGCCGCAGTCGCGCAGGGCGCTGCCGACATCGTAGATGTCTTTGTTCGGCATGTAGCCGTAGACATTGGTCAGCATGCTGCGGATGTTGCTATAGGTAGCATACATGTCCTCCCGGGTATAGTTGCCGGAGGTCTCGTCGAAATCCAGGAAGTTGCATCCTGCGAGCAGGAGGACGGCTGAAAGGAGATAAAGAATCTTTTTCATATCATTTCCCGGTTTAGAAGTTGAACTTGAGACCGGCCCAGAAGACCCGGGTGGTCGGATAATAGGCGCCCAGCTGTTCCGGATCGGCGAACTTCAGGTTGTCGAGGCAGAACAGATTGGTGGCGTTCAGGGAGAGGGTAGCGTCGCAGAGTTTCAGCATCTGCTTGCCGAACGTATAGGAAATCCCGACGTTGCGCAGCTTGATGAACGAGCCGTCGCGGTACCACAGGGAGTTGCTCACGTAGTTGTTGGCGCCGTCGGTGGTGGTCAGGCGCGGCATGGTGGCGGTGGCGGCCGTTTCGGGGGTCCAAGTTATTTCACGTCTAAGGAAGGTGTCGGAAATCGTACCGTTCCCGATCAGGGGCTGGTACAGCGGACTGTCCTGCAGGTTGACGGTGACGCCCGTGGTGCCCTGGAAGTCGGCGAAGACCTTGAATCCCTTCCAGCCGGCGTGCAGGCCGAAACCGAAGGAGAAGAGCGGGATGGAGGATCCGAACATCTTGACGCGGTCCTGGCTGTCGATGACGCCGTCGCCGTTCTGGTCGCGGTATTTCAGGTCGCCGGGCCGGACCTCGCCGAAGGTCTGCTGCGGAGAGTTGTTGATCTCGAGCTGGTTCTGGAAGATGCCGATCACCTCGAGGCCGTAGCGCTGGCCCACCGGGTTGCCCTTGTGGTAGAGGTAGTCATAGGCCTGGAAGGCCTGGCCGTCGTCCACGATTTCGCTGAAGAGCCAGCCGCCGTTGCCGTAGACGCCGTATTCGAAGTCACCGGCCTGGTCATCCCAGGCGATGCTGATGTCGGCGCCGCGGTATTTCTCCTGGCCGAGGCTCTGCTCATTGACACCGATACCGATGACGCCAGAGATGTTGGATGGCGAAATCAGGATGTTGCGGCGGTCTTCGAGGAAGCCTTCGAGATTGAATGACAGGCGGTTATTGAAGAATTTAGAATCTACGCCCAAGCTGGCCTTGCGGGAGAGTTCCGGGGCAAGGGTCAGGGCGGCCAGATTCCCTTCTGCGCGTCCGGAGACGGAGGTGCCGTCGGAGAAGTAGAAGCTGTGGCCGTTACTGCTGCCGTAGCCCTGGCGGAACAGCTCATGCGTCATGTCGAAATCCGCACCGGACAGGCCGGCGGATCCGTAGACCTTGACGTAGGGTTCCTGCAGGACGATGGCCGCCAGGCTAAGGGCCGGATAGAAATTGAATCGGTCTCCCTTCGGCAGGTAGGCCGTGCCGGAGTAGTTCAGGACCAGGTCCGCAAAGAAACGCTTGTCGTAGCTCCAGCTGGCGGAGCCCAGGATCTCCTGCGTCTTGGACGAAGCATTCCGCTCGTTTTCGATGTAGGAACGCTGGCGGTAGGCGGCGAAGACGTTGACATGGTGCTTGTCAAAGTCGCGGACCCACTGCAGCCGTCCCATGATGTCGAATTTCATCTGCAGGCTGTTGAACCAGTGGCCGAACTCCACCGTTTTGGAGTTGGTGCCATAATACTTCTGCTCGGTGGTGAGCCGGGCGTCGTTGCCGTTCATCAGCAGGGAACTGATCAGTTCGGAATACTGATACTGCTTCTCGGCGACCTCGGTCATCTTGCCGATATAGTCGAACGCGACGCTGGCGTCGGCGGACAGGCCCGGAAGCACACTCTTCAGGTCTTGGCGCAGGACCATGTCAGCCAACACCTTGGTCTGGGTGTACTGGTGGCTGCCGCTTTCCTGGTGCATGGCGACCGGGTTGTTGGATCCGTAGATCGAGGAGCCGCCGTAGATGCCGTCGGCTTGCTTGATCGGGAAGGCTGCGGACGGGGTCCGGTACAGGATACTCTCGATCCGGCTGGACCAGTTCGGGGTGTTGAACTCGGACAGGCGGGCCATCACGCCGACCTTCATCGCGGTCGTCGCGGTGATGTTCACGTCGACGTTGGCGCGGATGCCGAGCCGGTTGTCATAGACATTGGCGTTGTAGCGATCGTCCGCTTTCGGCTTGACATAGAGGGCGTCGTCCTTCATGTAGTCGATGGCCGCGAAATAGCGGAAGTTGCGGTTGCCGCCCGTGAAGGTGAACTGTGCCCGGTGGTTGTCACCGTGGTTGCGGTAGATCTCGTTCCACCAGTCCACGTTCGGGTAGGAATAAGGGTGGGCGCCCGTGTAGAGGGCGTACAGTTCGTTGTTGGTATACTTGGGCTCCAGGCCGTCGAGCAGACGGGCTTCGTTGACCTTGTAGCCGTAGGTATAGGCGTCCGAGAACTCGGGGGCGCGGAACATCGTGGCATAGCCGTATTGATATTTGGCCGTCACCTTGAGGGGAGAATCCTTGCCACGCTTGGTCGTGATCATCACGACGCCGTTGGCGCCGCGGACCCCGAACAGGGCCGCGGAGGCGGCATCCTTGAGGACCTGGATGGATTCGATCTCGATGCCGGTGATATCGGAAAGTTCACGCGGGAAACCGTCGACCAGCACCAGCGGACTGTGGCCGTGGAGCCGGAGTTTCGACTGGTTCTCCTCGCTCCGTCCGGTGCCCTGCTTGACCAGCAGGCCGGAGAACTGGCCGTAAAGCGCCTTGGCGATGTCCACTTCCGGGCTCCGGTCGAAGAGGGACTGCCCGGCACCGGCATTGGCATTGGCCTGCAGCCGGAACGGGTTGCCGATGACGATGGAGTCCATCTGCGTCAGGGAGTAATCCTGCGCGGAAGCTGCGCTGCCCAGAAGCAGCAGCGGGACGATGAAGTATAGAGATAATCTTTTCATCTTCGGGTAGTTTTATGCGTTATCGGTTACCAACCCGGATTCTGCGTCATGCCGTAGTCCTTGTTGATCTCCACGGTCGGGATCGGGCTGAGATACCACTTGGTATCCCAATTGGTCCACCAGCTGCGGGACGGGAATGCGGCTTTGACTTTGAATTTGAAAGAGGTGGCTTCGCTGTCCTTGTCTCCGATGGAGGAGAGGGCGGAAAGCGGGGTCGTGAAAGCTTCGGTCATGCCCCAGCGGACCATGTCGAACCAGCGGACTTCTTCGAAGCCGAATTCGCAGTCGCGTTCACGCTGGACCGCCTTGCGGAATTCTTCCTTGGAGAGGCCTTCCGGAAGCGGGCTCAGGCCCACGCGGGCGCGGACCGCATTGACCCAGTCGTAGGCCTTCTGGGAAGGGCCGCCGTCGGCTTCGTTGTAGGCTTCGGCCGCGCTGAGCAGGATCTCCGGGAGGCGCATCATGCACCAGTGGGGCGGGGTGCTGCGGTCGCTGCTCTGCTGAAGGATGTATTTCATCTGCAGGAAACCCGGGCAGTTGGCCTGGTGGTAGCGGTGGTTGTCGTAGGCGCGGCCTACGGTACCGTCGCGCCAGATGTCACCGGGGACGGCGACGTTCTCGTACAGGCGCGGGTCACGGGTCTCGATGCCGGGGATCTTGATCACGCCGGTCGGATCCGGATCGAAGAACGGATTCCGGGACGGGTTTTCCCAGTCGAAGTCGGCCGGGAATTCGGAACCGTCCGCCCATCCGAATTTGTTAACATAGTCGAGCGTACAGCCGTTTCCGTAGTCGCCGGCATTCTTGATCATGTCGTCGTGGTAGCCGGTGGAATTGCTCTTTCGGATCGAGATGATGGTCTCGGTCGTCCCGCGGTTGAAATAGCCCTTGCGGTAGGCGAGGCGGTACTGGCGGGGCGAGATGGCGCCGGTGGCGTCCGGTTCCGCCTGGACCAGCTGGTAGTAACCGTTGTTCACGAGCTGGGTCATGAATTCATCGGCAGCCGCCTTGGCACGCTGCCAGCGGGCCGCGTCGTAGTTGGTGTAGCAGACGTATTCGTTGGCGTCGGAACGCCAGAGGGCGTTGGAGTTGAAGGTCGGACTGGCCGCGAAGAGCAGGACGCGGAGTTTCAGGCCGAGCGCGGCGGCGCGGGTCATGCGGCCGTCGTCGGCCTGGCTGGTGTACCAGGGAAGGGCCGGGGCGGCTTCGTCGCAAAGCTTGACGATGAAGTCCACGGTCTCGGCGAAGGTTGCACGGGGATATTTCATCTCCTCGTCAGCCGTCACGGCGTGGTCGATCAGCGGAACGCCGCCCACGAAACGGAGCATGTCCGCGTAGGCGATGGCGATGCACATCTTGGCCTCGGCTTTCTTCTTGGCGACTTCCGCGGCGGGAGCGTTCGGGATGCGGTCCGCATTCTCGAGGAAGAGCCAGCCGTAGCGGATGGCGTAGTAGTCGCGGTCATCGGAGGTGCCGCCGAAATTGAAGGCCATGCTGCGTCGCAGGCTGCTTCCCACGCTGGCGGAAAGTCCGCCGTTGTAATACAGCAGGTTCGGGCCGTCGCTGTCGGTGATTTTGTTGCTGATATAGTGGTCGGTCAGGGCCTCCAGCTGGTCGCTGCCCATCTTGTTGTCGAAACTCGAGATGATGCCGTACGGCAGGTAATAGTAGGCCTGCGCCAACACCTTGTCTGCATCCTTGACGGTGGCGAAGAGGGTGTCGACCGTAGCTCCGGAGGTTTCCGGGGCGTCGGACAGACCCGCATCGCCCAGCTGCAGGCTTTCGCATGCCATCATTCCTGCTCCCAGCAGGATGAACACCAATATTTCTATGTATTTTTTCATGGCTTGCAGGGATTAGAAGTTGATGTTGACGGAAAGGTTGTAGGTCTTGACCAGCGGGTATTCACCGTTGGAGGAGCTGGACTTGGCTTCCGGGTCCTGGAGCTTCATCTTGGAGAAGGTCAACAGGTTGTAGCCCGTGAACATGAGACCCAGGCTGCCGACGCCCAGTTTCCGCAGGAGCTTGCCCTGGGTGAAGGTGTAGCCGAAACTGGCGCTCTTCAGACGGATGTAGGAAGCGTCCACGGTCCACAGGGTGGAATCCTTGGCGTTCCATTTATAATTGGTCTTGGTCATGCGCGGCAGGGTGCCGTCCGTGCGGGGCTCGGTCCACTCGCAGTTCTCCGGCAGCCAGCAGTTCTCCGCGAACATCTGCAGGAGGCCGCGGTGGCCGGTGTTGGTGAACGGGACGCGGTAGTCCTCGTTGTAGACGCGGCTGACATTGGTCGCGGCGATCCAGTTGAGGTTGAGGCTGAAGCCCTTCCATCCGAATTTCCAGTTCGAGCCGAAGAGGTATTCCGGACGGTTCGGGTAGCCGTCAATCATCTGGTCTTCGTCATCGACCTTGCCGTCACCGTTGAGGTCCTTGTACATGGCGTCGCCCGGGAGGACGGTGCCGTTCGGCTGCGGGAGTTCCGGCTTGACGTGCAGGTTGCCGTTCTCGTCGGTGTAGAAGTCGTCATATTGGTAGAGCCGCTCGAACTGGAAGAGGCTGTAGCGGTCGGTGGAGCCGCCCGTGCGGGCCTGGTAGGGATAGTTCGTGGCGACTTCGTCCATGAAGATGATCTTGTTGCGGGCGAAGGTTACGTTGGCGTTGATGTCGTAGCGGAAGGCACCGATGTTGTCGTGCCAGCCGAGTTCGATTTCATAGCCCTTGTTGTCCACCTTGCCGAGGTTCATGTTCGGCAGGCTGGTTGCGATGATGGCCGGCAGGGTGTTCGGGGAGATCAGGATGCCCGTGCGGTGCTCCTGGAAGAGATCGCCCGAGAAATGCAGCCGGTTGTTGAAGAGGTCCATGTCCAGACCGATGTTGGTCTTGACCGCGGTCTCCCAGGTGACGCCGGGGTTACCCGGGGTGCCCAGCGCGTAGCGGGGGACACCGTCGGAACGGTTGACGCCGAAATAGTAGCTGCCCGCGTCGGTCCAGATGCCCTCCATGTACATGAAACGGGAGGAGGTTCCGAGGTCGTTGCCGACCTTGCCGATGGAGGCGCGCAGTTTCAGGAAGTCGATCCAGTTGACGTATTTCATGAAGCGTTCTTCGGAGGCGACCCAGCCCAGGGAAATGGACGGGAAGAGACCGTAGCGGGTCTTGCCCGGAGCGAAGTTCTCGGAGCCGTTGTAACCGGCGCTGACGTCGACCATATACTTGTCGTCATAGGCATAGGTGGCGCGGCCGACCCAGCCCACATAGCCGCGGGGCAGCCACTGGTAAGCCATGGGACTGCCGTCCTTCTTCGGATAGTAGTCGCGGGACTGGTTGTACAGCAGCAGGCCGCTGACGGCGTGCTTCCCGGCGAACTTGTGGCTGTAGTCCAGGCGGGCTTCCAGGTACCAACTCTTGTCGGAGTCGGTGGATTCGCTGTAGGACTGCGGGGTGTCGCTGCCGGACATGACGAAGAGGTGGGTCTTGTCGAAATCCGGGTCGGTCATGCTCAGGCCGGAGCCGTCCTTCCAGGAGGCGTATTCGACGGTCTGTTTCATGGCGCTGCCGCCGGTGTGCTTCTTGGTGATGGCCATGTCCGTGTCATAGCTGCCCTTGATGCCGGCGCTGAGGCCTTCGGTGATGAAGTCCAGCCGCTGCGTCAGGGTCATGTCCATGTTCAGGCTGGTCTTGTATTTTTCGGTCCAGCCGAGGCCGTAATAGTATTCGAAACCGTTCCAGCGGGTCAGGCCGTCCGGGACGGCGTTCTCGGATACCTGGGTGACGGTCATGCCGTTGACGATGCCCGGAGAAGAGAAGTTCTGGGACCAGAGCATGGTACGCATCCAGATGTTGGAGGCCGTGGAATACGGCTCGCGGGTGTCGCCGATGACCCCGCCGATGTTGAACTTCATGTCCGTGGTCTCGGTGAGCTTGAAGTCCAGGTTCGCGCGGTAGTTATAGCGGTTGTAGGAGTAGTTGTTGTCGTAGTCCAGGCCCGGCATCTGCTTGAGCAGACCGTTCTGGAACATGTAGCCCATCGACACGAAGTAGCGGACCTTGTCGGAACCGCCGGAGATGTTGATGTTGTTCTTGGTCTGCAGGAACATCTTGCGGAACATCAGTTCGCTCCAGTCGGTGTTCGGGAACATCAGGGGATCCGCTCCCGTGCGGTACGCCTCGATGGCTTCCTTGGTGAAATAGGCCGACGGGTCCGGGTTGGAGTCGTTCCACATGAATACGTTATAGTATTTCGCGTATTCGTAGCTGTTGGCCTGGCGGATGTAGGACAGCGGCACCTGGACGCCCGTGATGGAACTCACGTTGATCTTCGGTTTGCCGGCCTCGCCGCGCTTGGTGGTGATGATGATGACGCCGTTCGCGCCGCGTACGCCGAACACCGCCGTGGAGGCGGCGTCTTTCAGGACGGAAAGGCTTTCGATTTCATTCGGGTCGACCGTGTTCATCGGACGCTCGACGCCATCCACGAGGATGAGCGGGGTGGAGGCGGATTCGGAGAGGGAGCTGACGCCTCGGATATAGATCTCGGCGTAGTCTTCGCCCGGCTGGCCGCTGAGCTGAACGGTGGTGACGCCCGGCATCTGGCCGGCCAGGACGTTGGTCACGTCAGCGACCGGCGCCTTGACGAGCGACTTGGCGTCGATGGACGTAAGGGCGCCCGTGACTGTCGCCTTGGTCTGCGTACCATACGCCACGACCACGGTCGCTTCGATGGACTGCGCGTCTTCCCGCATGACGATCGTCAGGTTGCGTTGCGACCCGACCTTGATCTCCTGGGTGACATAGCCCAGGGCGGAAACTTCCAGTACAGCCGCCTCGCTGGGGACGGAGATCTCGAAGAGACCGTCCACGCTGGCGGCCACGCCGGTCGTCGTCCCCTTCAGGGTCACGCCTGCGCCGATGACCGGAAGGCCTTCGGAGTCGATGACGGAGCCCTTGACGAGAATGGCGCGGTTCTGTGCGAACAGACCCGTGCACATGCCCAGGAGCAGGAAACCGACAGCAGCCAGTCTTGTCAAATGGACTGTTTTCTGTTTCATAAGTTGTATATTAATAGGTAATTACTTTATTCCATGACGGATTCTTTCCCGTAGACGGAGCGTACCAGCGACCGCAGCAAGGACTGCTTGTCGTCGTCGTGGCGATACTCCCAGAACATGGCGCCGAGGAGTTTCTTCTCCAGGACATAGGCACCCTTGTAGCCGACGGACTCGGGGTCGTCGTAGGAAAGGAGGTTGTAGCCCAGGTTGTTGGTCAGGAAAGGCACCTTCGCCACGTCGTCCCAGGCCCGGTTGTTCTTGCCGGTCACGTCCAGGCTGCGCTTGGCGTACCAGTTCTTGTTCAGGATGTTATCCATCTCGTTGTAGTTGACCTCGTAGTCGTAGACCTTGCGGTCCGCGGACGGATTCTTCTCGGATTTCCCGTAGAAGGGGATACCCAGGTTCATCCGGTTCAGGGGGATGCCGGCCTTGGCGTGGAGGTCGATGCTCTCGTCGCAGCTGCGCTGGTTGAATTTGGCGGAGCGGTAGAGCGGGGAGTTGTGTCCGTTCGGGGCTGCGCCCATGTCATAGGTCATGACATTGACGTAGTCGATGTACTGGATGGCGGTCGGCCAGTCCACGTATTTCGCGCTGGACGAGGAGGCGAAGGAGATGATCTTCGAAGTCCCGATGGTCTCGCGCAACTCCTTGAGCAGCAGGTTGAAATTCTGGGTGTCATAGGCGGATGCACCGGTCCCTTCGGCCGAGTAGGTCGGGTACTCCCAGTCGATGTCGACCCCGTCGAGCCCGTAGTTGTCGAGGTGCGCCTTGACGGCCTCGCAGAAGGCGGTCCTTTTCGCCGCGTCGCGGGCCATCATCGAGAAACCGTCTGCCTTCATGCCCCATCCGCCGATCATCAGGAGGACCTTGAGTTTGGGATTCTTGTCCTTGAGGGCGATGACTTTCTGCATCAGGCCGGTATCGGAAATGACGATGCCGCCGTCGCCGGTGGAGGGATTGCCGAAACGGCCGTGCGCATAGTTGATGTGGGTCAGCAAGGTGGGGTCGGGGAGTGCCTTGGAATTCTCCGTGTAATACGCCACGATCATCGGAGTCTGTCCGATGTCCGTGCACAAGGTTCCGGAGTCATCCGAACCGCCGCCACCGCCGGGGTCTTCGTCATCGTCGGGGATGACTTCATCGACCGGCCTGGGAGCCGGGATGCCGGTGCCGCCTTCCTTGGTGCAGCCGGACAGGCTGAAGAGCATGCCCAACGCCAGGATGGCTGTGCCGATTGCTAGCAGTTTTCGTTTCATAGGATATCGCGTGTTATTAAATAGCATGTGCAGGGGGAATAACGGTTTCCCCATACAAAATTAAATATTCGAGAATCACGATAAATACAAATTTGCGTATTTTGATACGCAAATCGCGTCAAAATGTGAAACGATTTAAATTCTTCGTCATCATCTGATTAAACGAAGACGTGTTTTTTAAGGAACGAAGGTTTTGCGTTAAATCAGGGAAGCCCCGATCAGCTGGATGTCATCGCTGACCAAGGGCTGGATGACGACCCGCTCAAGGGCTTTTCGGTAGGGGAAGTTGTACTTCAGGTATTCTTCCATGGCGGGACGGAACAGGGAGAAGGAACGGGCGATGCCGCCGCCGATGGCGATGTGGCTGGGATCGTAGGCGAACATGACGTCACAGATCAGGGCGCCCATGTGCCGGCCGAATTCCTCGTAGATGGCAATGGCGCCCAGGTTGCCTTCCAGGGCGGCTTCCGCCGTCCCCTGGGCATCCCAGGGCTTGTCTGCGAAGAATTTCTTGCTGACGTAGTCTTCGATGATGGAACCCCGGTAGGGGATGCCGCCCAGCTCGCCGGCACCGCAATTGACGCCGCAGAACAGGTTGCCGTGGTCAACGATGCCCATGCCGACTCCGGTGCCGAGGGTGATGCCGACCAGGATCTCCGGCCGTTCGTTTTCGGGATAGGTCCCGTAGGCTCCCATGGCGAAGCAGTTGGCGTCGTTGTTGACGGCGACAGGCAGGCTGTAGCGTGATTCCAGATGGTCCTTGAGCGGGACTTCTTTCCAGGAAGGGATATTCCAGGTATCGTAGACGATGCCGCGTTTGATATCTACCGCAGACGGGACTCCGATGCCGATCTTCTTCGTGTTCGGCGACAGAATCCGGTCAATCTGCTCGGACAGGTAGTCCAGGGTTTGTTCCATGGTGGCATCTTGTGCGAAAGAGGGCGTCGAGAACCGCTGCATGAGGGTCCCGTTGTGGACCAGCCCCAGGCAGAGGTTGGTGCCTCCGATGTCGATTCCTAGTGTCATGTGGTTGGATTTTGGTTATTTCATAAGTGCACGGATCCGGCGGGAGAGTTCGGCATTTTCGTAGACGCCGACGAAGTCTTCCGCGTGGGGACCGTAGGCGAACACCGGGACGATGATCCCGTTGTGGCCTTTCGTCGAGAAGTGGACCTTGACGGAACGGTCCTGGAGACTGCCATCGATCAGGGTCAGGCCGCCGGTGGCATGGTCGGCGGTCACGATGACCAGGGTATGGCCGTCTTTCTCCGCCCACTGCAGGACCTTTCCGATGATCCGGTCGAACTCGAAGAACTCTTCGGCCATGTGGCCGACCTTGTTGCGGTGGGCCCAGTCGTCGATCTGGGAGCCTTCGATCATCAGGAAGAAGCCTTTCTTGCCATCCAGCAGTTCGATGGCTTTCATGGCACTGTCTTCCAGGATGGGACCGCGGTCCAGGACCGGCGGGCAGTCCAGCGGGGCGAACAGGCCCAGGAGTTTGCCGGAGCGGACGGCTTTCAGGTCTTCATCGTTATCCACGAAGGTATACCCCTTGGCCTGCATCTCATGGATCAGGTTGCGGCCGTCTTCGCGCTGGTCCCAGAACTGGCGGCCGCCGCCGGTGATGAAGTCCACGCCGCTGTCGATATATTGGGCGGCAATGTCGGCTTCTTCGTGCCGGTCCTTGGAATGGCAGACGAAGTCGGCCGGGGTCGAATCGTTGATGCGGCAGGTCACGGCGACGCCGGTTTTCTTGCCCAGGCGCTGCGCATAGTGCAGCAGGCTCTCGACGGGCTTGCCGTCGTCATCCACGCCGATATAGCCATACTTGGTCTTGATGCCGGAGGAGATGCCGGTGCCGCCGGCGCTGGAGTCGGTGACCAGCCGGTCGGAAGCCCAGGTGCGCGAATAGCCTGCAACCGGGAAGTTGTCCAGGTTGAGCCGCCCGCCGTTGAGGGTCCAGCCGACGCTGATCTGCTCCAGTCCCATGCCGTCGCCGACGAGGACGATGACATTCTTGATTTTCCTGGACTTGACCGGTTTGACGGAAACGGTCTGATAGGGGACGGCGACCGTGTACTGGTCATCGGCGCTGAACTTGTCGTCTGCGTATTTGGACAGGTCGCGCCCCTGGTCCGTCTGGGCGAATGCGGTCAGGCCGAAGCCGGCCCCCAGCATCAGGAGGAGGATCTTTTTCATGGCTTACTTGCTGATTTCAAAGTGAACGTCGGTGGTTCCCGTCTTGCAGGCCACGGTCTTGGATTGACCGGGCAGCATGGCAAAGAAGTTGTCGCTCCAATACGCGGGGACAATCAGTTGTCCGTCAGCGTCTTTCGCCTCCAGGATGACCATCGGGGCGATGACGTCGGACTTGTTGGCGACCGTGACCCGGTCCCCGTCGACGGTCAGTTCCAGATCGGCTTTCTTGCCGGAGAAGACAAAGCCGAGGTCCGCATAGCGGGTAATCGGCGTGACATACCAGTTGGTCTTGTCCCACTGGAATTCGGAATCCCTGGCAGGGAGGGCGTAGAAGTTGTCCGCCACAGGGGCTCCGTTAGGGGTCGTGAGGGTCAGGGCGACATAGTGCGGTTTTCCGTCGAAGCGGCGCAGGTCGAAGGCCGGAACCACGTCGCGATAGCCGACGGAGACGGTCCGGCTTTGCTTGCCGATCAGGTTGGAGGCAATGTCGTAGACCTTCACTTCGGCCACCAGGTCCTGTCTGCCCTGGCCTTCATTGACAGCATAGACTTTCCGGTCGGCATAGTCGAACAGCAGCTGGACCGGCTCGCAGGCCTTCCGGGTGCCGTAGTAGCCGGCGGTCGGGACGCCGTACCAGTCGTAGAGCTGCCAGTAGAGGGACGGCCAGGCGGAGTTGAGCATCCACTGGACGATGCCGGTGGTCTTCGGGACGCGGACGCGGAAGGCTTCGAACATGGCGCGGGTGCCGTCGTAATCCACGGCGTGGGCCTTGCGGACGAAATCCTCCAGCCCGTCGAAACCGCCGTACAATCCGCTGATGGTCTCCTGCAGCACCTTTGTCTTGTTCATCGCGGAACCGGAGGCAGTGCAGTGGTAGTCCCAGTCTTCGGAGAGCGGCCAGAGCTTGTCCTGCGGGATCATCCGGCGCAGGGAGCCCAGCTGCGGCAGGTTGGCGCCGATGCCGGTTTCCGTGTTCCAGCCGAAAGCGCCGCCGGCCTTCGTGTCGAGATACCAGTAGTTCGGGGCGACATACTCATAGGGTCCTTCCATCTTGGATCCGGACCAGCCGCTGACCGTGCTGAGCTGGTTCTTGGCGGAATTGACGTACGGGCGGTATTCCTGCTGGCGGTAGATCTCCATGTACCGCTCTTCCAGGCCCGGGTTCGGGATCCGGTCGCTGCCGGTCATCCAGGCGATGACGGAAGCGTGGTTGTGCAGGCGGATGACCTGGTCGCGGAAATAATCCACGGCAAGGTCTTCTGTCTCAGGGGTGTTGATGCAGCCCCAGTTCCGCACTTCCGGAAGGCCGCAGTAGTCTTCCCATTCCCACTGGCAGCTGAAGCCGACCAGGGCCATGACGCCGAGGCGGTCGCACAGGTCGTAGACCCGGTCGTCCTTGCCCCAGATGTTCTCGAAACGGATGAGGTTCAGGTTCATGTCCCGGACATATCCGACCTGGCGGGAGAGGCTTTCGGGCGTATCGCGCAGGAAGATGTCGTCCGTCCAGCCGGCGCCCTTGAGGAGGATGTCCTTGCCGTTGAGGGTGAACTGGCGGTAATTGTCCGCGGTCAGCCGGCTCTCGATCTTGCGGACGCCGAACTGCGTGTCTTTCTTGTCCGACAAGGCTCCGGCGGCGTTGACGCACGCCTTGAGGGTATACAGCTCGGGCGTTCCGAGGTCATAGGTCCACCATATGCGGGGGTTGTCCAGATGCAGGAGGGCTGCTTCGGACGGGGTCAGGATCACGGTGCGGGTCTCGCCGGCATCGAGGGCGACCGGCAGGGAGGCCGTCCCATAGGAAACGGGGCGGTCGGTGTCTGAATGGGTCAGTTCGAGGGCCAGCGTCCCTTCGACCGGCTTATTCTCATGGTTCCGCAGGGTGACGCGGACTTCGAGGTCGGCTTTCTGAAGGGTTTCGGTGTCCAGGTCGGGAATGACGAAGACATCTTCGATGCTGACGGCACCGGTCGTATGCAGGGTGACGGGACGGACGATGCCCATGCTCTCGTCAAGCGGACGGGGGTTCCAGTCGACGAAGCCAAGGTTCAGGTCGCCGGGCCGGGCGCGTTGGAGCCGGACCTCCAGGGTGTTCCGGCCCTTCAGTTTGGAAGAGACGTCATAGACATATTTGCGGAAGGGACCGAAGGTGGAATCCGCCGAGGCGATTTGCTTGCCGTTGAGGAAGATGTCGGCACGGTAGTCCAGTCCGTCGAAGACCAGGTCCGTGTGGGGACCCTTGGTGGCGGGGAAGGTGGTCTTGTAGATCCAGGTATCGTCGAAGATGGTTTTGTCCACATCGGCATAGTTGCGGCCGACCATCAGGTCTTTGCCGAAATACCCGGCCTGGTCCAGGACACCGGCGACAGTCGAAGGGACCGTAGCCGCATAGCTTTCTTTGCCGGCGGAGCGGCTGAGCGTCCAGCCTTCGTTCAGGGCAAAGGTGTCACCCGGCTGGAGAAGGATGCCCGGATTCGCCGAACAAGCGGACAGGACCAGGGCGAAAAACCATGCGATTCTTTTCATAGCCAAATAGATTTCGGATCCGATTTTTTGCAAAAATAGGGTTTCAATCATGATTTTTGGTAAATATTTGCGTATTTAATGGTACATTTTGCGTAATTTTATTTAACGTTTTAATTTTTTATCCCATCTTTGCGTTGGTTCCAAAAGTGTTTGACTATGAGAGTAAAACGGATTTTATACCTATTATTATCGTGCGCGACGTGTCTGGCATGCACAAATGCCCGTACGCAAATTGTGTGGACGGAGGGAGAAACAGATCCCGAGACCGGGAAAACGGTCCATACCCTCGAGATCCGTCATGCCCCGGCCGGCGCGGACTGGACCCTTTGGTTCAGCCAATTCCGGACGCCCGTCGCCATGGCGCCGGACGCTCCGGCCTCGATTGAACATGTCAGCGGGACCTTATACCGGGTCGCACCTGCCGCCGGCTGCCCCGGAGGTGACCTGGTGCTCCGCTATGAAGCGCGTGCCTTGGTGAACCAGTGCCGCGCGCCCGAAGGCTTCTTCCTGCAGGAGAAAGGGAAGGAGCCGGTGGCCGTGGACGTCTCCTACGTCTTCCAGCCCGCCGACCCGGTCCGTTCCTTCGAGTACAATCCGGTAACGGTAACTGCGACGGACATGATTCCGCGCGTCAAGCGTTTCGACCCGCAGGAGGGGACGACCGCGCTCTCCGCAACCCCGGGGAACGTCCGGTTCGTGGACGGCCAGGTGCCGGGCTGGTACCGGATCACGCTGGACGGCGGGATCGGCATCGAAGCGGCGGACGAAGACGGCGCCTGGTATGCGAAAGTTACTCTGGACAACCTCCGGCGCAGCGCCGCCGCCGTGTCCAACGGGGTGATCACCGACTGGCCGGACCTGCCGTACCGCGGCATCATGCTGGATGTCAGCCGGAATTTCACGAAGAAGGAAGACCTGCTGAAACTGCTCGATATCCTGGGCCATTACAAGGTCAATTATTTCCACCTGCACATGGGAGATGATGAAGGTTGGCGCGTCGAAATCGACGGCCTGCCCGAACTGACTTCCTATGGCGCTTTCCGCGAAATCCCCGTCCTGCAGGAGGACGGGTCCATCCTGGAGCCGGACGCCCTGCAGCCGACCTATTGCATGGCCGCGGACCGCAATGACCTGGATTCCCCGGGCAACGGCTACTATTCCCATGCGGATTTCGTGGAAATCCTCCGCTATGCCTGGGAACGCCGGATCCGAATCATCCCGGAATTCGATACGCCGGGCCATTCTCGCGCCGCAATCAAGGCCATGGAATACCGCGCCGCCCATACGGGTGACCGGTCGTACCTGCTCTCCGAGCCGGAGGATGCTTCGAAATATGTATCCGTCCAGGATTATACCGACAATGCGCTGAACGTCGCCCTGCCGACGACCTATGCCTTTATCGGGAAGGTCTTCGACGGCCTGATCGCTTTGTACAAGGAAGCGGGGGTGCCGCTGGATGCCATCCATGTGGGCGGTGACGAGGTCCCGGAGGGCGCCTGGACCGGATCCCCGGCCTGCCAGGCCCTGATGGCCGAAACCGGCAGGAGCATCGGAGACCTGACGGACTATTTCATCGGCCGGGTGCTGGACCTGGCCGAGGAGCGCGGCATCAAGATTGCCGGCTGGCAGGAAGTCTGCCAGCATCTCGCTCCGGAGACCTTCGCACGGCTCAGGAAGAACCTCTTCTTCACCAACCTGTGGGCGGTTTCCCGCGGCCGGGATGAACTGGCCTACCAGCTGGCCAACGACGGGATCCACGTCGTCCTGTCGAACTCGTCCAACAATTATTTCGACATGGCCTACAACGACAGCAAACTGGAGCGCGGGCATTCCTGGGCCTCCTTCATCGACGAGCGCCGTTCCTTCTCCTTCCTGCCGTTCAACATGTACCGCAGCGTCCGTTGGGACGACCACCGGCGCCTGACCGATATCTCCCGCTCCGACGAAGGCAAGACCGCCTTGCTGCCGCAAGCCCGCGGGAACATCCTGGGCGTGGAGGGGCATCTCTGGGCGGAAACGCTCCGCAGCTTCGACCATGTGACCTATTATCTCTTCCCGAAGGCCCTGGGCCTGTTCGAGCGCGGCTGGAACGCCCATCCGGCGTGGGAAGGGACGACCGTCTCGGATGATCCGGCTTTCATGGCGGACTTCGACCGGTTCTTCAGTATCGTGACGGATCACGAATATCCCTATTACGACAGTCTCGGCATTTCCTATCACCGGAACTAAACCATGTTACGCCTGCTGATCATTTCCGACTTTACGGAAGCATTCCCCAGCAAGCTCCTGAGCGGGATCGTACGGTATTCCCGCCGCAAGGAGCAGTGGGTCATCTGCCGCATGCCGCCGGCCTACAAATCCCTCATCGGGATTCCCGGGGTCGTCAAGTGGGCGAAGGATTGGGGGGCGGATGCGGTCATCGGACAATTTGAGCAAAGCGACGATGTGGGGCTGTTTGCCCGCAACGGCATCGTCTGCGTCGCCCAGGATTTCAAGCAGCGTTTCAAGAACATCCCCAATATCACGGCGGATTACATCGAGACCGGCCGGATGGCCGCCCGGTATTACCTGGAACGCGGGTTCAAACATTTCGGCTTCTTCGGCTTCAACCATGTCTGCTGGTCGGACGAGCGGTGCGAAGGATTCCGCAAGGAGGTCGAAGGCGCCGGAATCGGGGCGACCATGCATATCTACAACCTGCAGGATATCGACCATCTGTGGTATTACGAGCGGGACAAACTCCGGGAGTGGCTCCGGTCGATCCCCAAACCGATCGGAATCATGGCTTGCGACGACAACCAGGGCAACAACCTGGTCGAGGCCTGCCATTCGGCCGGCGTGAAGATTCCGTCCGAGGTTTCCGTCATGGGCGTGGACAACGATGAACTCCTCTGCAGCCTCGGAAGTACGGCCTTGTCCAGTATTTATGTGGATATCGAGGACGGCGGCTACCGCACGGCGGAACTCATCGAGCAACTCGTTACGAACCCGGATATCCGGGTCGGGGATGTCGTCCTGCGGCCGATAAAAGTCGTCGAACGGATTTCCACGGCCGCTTTCGCAACGGATGATGTCCAGATCCAGAAGGCGGTCAAGTTCATCCACCAGAATTACCAGAAGAAAATCTCGGTCAGCGACGTGATGGAAGAGGTCGCCCTGTCCCGGCGGCTGTTGGAGCGGCGTTTCAAGAGCGTAACGGGCCAGACCCTCTACCAGTACATCTCCGACCAAAAAATCCGGCACTTCGCCGAAATGCTCCACGATACCAACGACCAGGTGGTGAATATCGCCCTGTCCCTGGGAGAGACCGATACCAAGAGCATTTCCCGCCGGTTCAAGCAAATCTACGGCTGTTCCCCGGTGGAATGGCGCGAAAAATTCCAGAAAAACCCATGATCATGATCCGGAAAATTATCTTGACAAGCCTGGCCGTCCTGGCCGTTTGCAGCGTCCGCGCCCAGCAGCCGGACCTTCTCCGTCAGCTTTCCGCCCATCCCGAATACCTGGACGGCACGGATTATCTCTGTCCGGCGGATGCGACGGACCTGACGCCTGCTCCGGAGGGCTATGAAGCCTTCTATGTCAGCCATTATGGCCGCCATGGTGCCCGCTATGCCTGGCAGAGCGACCTGTACTCGCGGCTTGAAAGCGTCCTTCGGAAAGCGGGTAATAAAGAGAACCTGACGCCGCTCGGGGTGGATTACAAGGACCGTTTCGACCGGTTGTACCCTTCCGTCTACCACCGCACGGGGGACTTGTCGCGCAAGGGATTCCGCCAGCAGGAAGCGCTGGCCGCCCGGATGTACGCGAACAATCCGGAAGTGTTCGGGGACGATGCCGCCGTGCGTGCCTGGACTTCCACGTCCACGCGCTGTGTGATGACCATGTCCGCTTTTTGCCTGGGACTGAAGGCTGCGAATCCGCAGCTGGATATCTTCGAACATTTCGGGAAATACTACCTGCCGGCCATCCTTCCGCTGGACGGCAGCAATCCTTTCCGTCAGGGGAAAATGACCCAGACCCCGCTGGCCTTTGATGAGACCTGGGCGCAGTATATCGCCCGGACGGTCGATTACAAGGCCATCCTGGCGCGTCTGTTCAAAGATCCGGACAAGGCGCTTGAGCCCAAGGAACAGTGGGATTTCGTCTCCTACCTGTACTTCTTTGCAGCCGGCATGGCCAGCCTGGATACCGATCTGGTTTTCACGGACCTGTTTACCCCGGAGGAACGGATCGCCCTGTACCGGATCGACAATTTCCAGTTCTACGCCAACGCCTGGCCGACGCACCTGGGCTACCTGCCCATCGTGGACGACCTGGTGGCCAAGGCGCAGGAGCGGATCGACAGCGGGGAAAAGGGAGCGGACCTGCGGTTCGGCCATGACTATACCTTCCTTCCGCTGCTGATGTGCCTGGGTGTCAACGGTTACGACCGCAGCGCCGTCTCCGGGGACGACATCGAGAACATCTGCCGCCTGCAGGACGTGCCGATGGGCGCGAACCTGCATTTCGTCTTTTACCGGAGCGCGTCCTCCGACAGGATCCTGTTCAAGGTCCTGCTGAACGGCCGGGAAGCCCAGCTGCCCATCACGGCTGCGGACGGGCCGTATTATGACTGGGAAACTTTCAAGCGGGCCCAGGCCTACCGCCCGGTCATGGGCGAGGTGGAAACCGTCCGTACGACGGTTCCGGAAGTCTCCGGCCTGTGTCCGAGCCCGGATGGGAAGGGACTGCTGGCCGCTTCCGACGAGGATGGCATCTATCAGGTGTCCCTGAGCGGCGAAACCCTTCCGTTCTATATCGAAGACGGAATGGACTGCGAAGCCGTGACCATCGATCCGAAGACGCGGGATGTCTATTACGTCGTGGAGGGAAAGCAGGAAGTCCGCCGGCTTAAGGCGCCGAAATACAAGAAATCCGAGCTGCTCTATGTGCTCAAGGACGCCGGCTACGGGACGAATTCCGGATTGGAAGGCCTGACATGGTATCAGGACGGCACCTTGCTGGTGGGTAACCAGGACAGTCCGAACCTGCTGGTGACCTATTCCCTGAAGAAAGGGGAGATCTCCCGCCGAGTGCTGACCGATACCAAGGAGATCGCGGACCTGTGCTACGACCCGGTGCGGGATGTGCTCTGGATCGCGGACAGCGATGCCCGGACGATCAACCTCTGCACCCTGGAGGGTGATGTGCTGAAGTCTTTCCCCGTCCCGTTCATCGACAATGGGGAGGGCTTGTATGTCGACCATGAAAACCAGTGCGTCTGGGTCGGCGACGATACCACGTCCAAACTGTATAAGATTCATTTCAGCAACCTGTAACGCATGAGACGTATTCCTCTTCTCTGCCTGGCGGTGCTGTACTGCCTTGCAGCCGCTGCCCAGCCGACGCGGACCGAACTGCGTGCGCATCCGGACCTGGCGGCCGGCAACTATGCCAACTATCCGCATCCGACCGAGAATCCGACCCCTGCGCCCGACGGCTATGAGCCGTTCTATATCAGCCACTACGGCCGTCATGGAGCCCGGTACATGACCGGTGACAGCCAGTATAGATATGTGATTCCCAAGATGGACACGGCCGCCATGAAGGGCATCCTGACGGATTACGGGAAGGATGTGCTCCGCCGGCTGAACATCGCTGCGGACAATGCCCGTGGACGCGCCGGCGACCTGACGGCCCTGGGCGGCCGGCAGCACCGGGCGATCGCCTACCGCATGTTCCGGAACCATCCGTCGCTGCTGGGCCGTCCGGTCCATGTGGTCGCCAATTCCTCCACCAGCCGGCGCTGCATGATCAGTATGGGCAATTTCTGCCTGGAGCTCAAGGCGCTGAATCCGGACCTTTCCATCGACATGGATGCCAGCGAGCATGACATGTACTACATGCTGCCCAACGACAGCATCGTCGTCCCGAAGAACACCCGCGATAGCGAGCTCTACGACGAATTGAATGACTTCCGCCACAGGATGCTGAACGGACGCCACCAGTTCGACACGCTGTTCACCGACCCCGGGCTTGCCCGGACCTTCATCGACCCGTATACCTTCACGGACGGATTGTGGAACATCGCGGCCGACATGCAGTGCCTGCCGGAGCTGAACCTGTCGTTCCTGGACCTGTTCGGGATCGACGGGATGATTGACGGGCACCGTTCCTACAATGCCAGCTGGTGCCTGTGGGAAGGACTGATGCCGGGGGCGCGGCCGAGCTATTACCGCATCTACCCGCTGCTGCAGAATTTCCTGGACGAGGCGGACAAGATGATCCGCTCCGGGGAGAGCGGCGTGCGGCTGCGTTTCGGCCATGACAGCGTCGTGCTGCCCTTTGCATACGTGCTGGGCGTGCGTGAGGCGGTCCATGCCACGGATGACATGGAACATCTCCACGAGACTTTCTCGCTGTTCCGCCTGATCCCGATGGCCGCCAACGTGCAGTGGATCTTCTACCGGAAACCGGGCTCGGACGACATCCTGGTGAAGTTCCTGATGAATGAATCCGAAACGACCATCCCGGTCCGCACGGACTGCTGGCCGTATTACCATTGGAAGGATGTTTCCGTGTATTACCGGGATAAAATCCGCGACGCCAACCTTGTGTATAAAAAAGACGGAAAATGAAACGGATCATTTACCTGATGCTGCCGGCGCTGCTGTTGTCCCTGGCAGCCACCGCGCAGACTTCGAAAAAGGAAATCCTTCAGGACCTGGGCAGGACCGGCGCCAGCTACTATGCCTATCCCGGACCCCGGCAGGCTGCGCTGACGCCGGCCCCGGAAGGATACAAGCCCTTCTATATCAGCCATTACGGACGTCATGGCTCTCGCTATGTGAGTGACAACAAGTACTATACGCGTGCCATTGCGGTCCTGGACAGCGCCGCCAGGCTGGGCCTGCTGACGGAACGGGGCGGGGAAGTCC
>JAFUUB010000094.1 GCA_017483985.1 Bacteroidales bacterium
CGCTGGTATTACTGGTGCGACGTCCTGGGCGTGATGGTCTGGCAGGATATGCCGTGCATCGCCCACAACAAGAAGGGACAGTGGGACGAGTGGACCTATGGCGGGGAGGATTACGAAGTTCCGGAGCGCGCGAAGGAGAATTACTACCGCGAATGGGGAGAGATCATCGCCCAGAACAAGGTGTCTCCGTGCATTGTGGTCTGGGTCCCGTTCAACGAGGGCTGGGGCCAGTTCGATACGGAGCAGGTGGTCGCTTTCACCCACGATCTGGATCCGACGCGCCTCATCAACCCGGCCTCCGGCGGCAACCATCGCCACTGCGGCGATATCCTGGACAGCCACAACTATCCGATGCCGAAGATGAAACTGCGCAGCAACGGGGAAGTGATCGACGTGCTGGGCGAGTACGGCGGCATCGGTTGGCCGGTTGACGGCCACCTCTGGCAGGCCGATAAAAACTGGGGTTATGTGAAATATACTTCCGGAGAGGAAGTGCTGGCCGAATACGAACGCTTTGCCGAGATGCTGAAAGGAATCATAAAGGAAGGCGTGGCCGGCGCGGTCTATACCCAGACCACGGATGTGGAAGTAGAGGTAAACGGCCTGATGACCTACGACCGGAAAGTCATCAAGATGGATGAGCCCCGTCTCCGCGACATCAACCAACGTGTAATCCAATCCATGCAGGAATAGTATGCTCGATCAAGAACGCGGGCTGTACATAGCCCACTCCCAAAACGGCCCGATCAGCATTGTCGGGAAAATGGCGAACCGCCACGGTTTGATAGCCGGTGCCACGGGTACCGGAAAGACCGTCACCCTCCAGGTCCTCGCGGAAACCTTCTGCCAGGCGGGCGTGCCGTGTTTCATGGCCGATATGAAAGGCGACCTCTCGGGTATCAGCCAGCCGGGGAAACTGTCCGGTTTTATCCAGAAACGCCTGCCGGAATTCGGCATCGAGGATCCGCAGTTCCAAAGTTGTCCGGTCCGGTTTTTCGATGTGTTCGGCGAACAGGGACACCCGATGCGGGCCACGGTTTCCGACATGGGACCGCAGCTGCTGGGCCGCCTGCTGGAACTGAACGAAACGCAGACCGGCATCCTGAATATCGTGTTCAAGATTGCCGACGACCGCGGCCTTTTGCTGCTGGATATGAAGGACTTGCGGGCGATGCTGGACTATGTGGCCAAAAATGCCGCAACGTTTACCACGGCCTATGGCAACGTGACCGCGGCCAGTGTGGGCGCCATCCAGCGCTCCTTGCTGACCCTGGAGAACCAGGGCGCCGAGAAGTTCTTCGGCGAGCCGGCCTTCGACGTCTATGACCTCCTCCAGTGCGAAGGAGGGAAGGGCATCATGAACGTGCTCGCGGCCGACAAGCTGATGCTTCAGCCGAAGCTCTATTCCACCTTCCTTCTCTGGCTGCTGTCCGACCTGTATGCCCGCCTTCCCGAGGTGGGCGACCTGGATCTTCCGAAGCTGGTCTTCTTCTTCGACGAGGCGCACATGCTCTTTGCCGATACGTCCAAGGCCCTCACGGACAAGATCGAGCAGGTGATCCGGCTCATCCGCTCCAAGGGGGTGGGCATCTATTTCATCACCCAGAGTCCGACCGATATTCCGGAAAACATCCTGGGCCAGCTGGGCAACCGCGTGCAACATGCCCTGCGGGCCTATACGCCCAAAGACCAGAAGGCCGTGCGCAGCGCGGCCCAGACCTTCCGCACCAACCCGGCTTTCAAGACGGAAGATGCCATCCTGGAACTGGAAACGGGCGAAGCCCTGGTATCGGTCCTGGACGAAAAGGGCGCCCCTACCGTGGTGGAACGGGCAAAAATCCTCTTCCCGTTGAGCCAGATCGGTGCCATCACCGAAGAACAGCGGGCGGACCTGATCAAGAAGTCCCGTCTGTACGGGCGCTACGAGCATGCCATTGACCGGGAGAGTGCTTTCGAGGTCCTGCTGGCCCAGTCCGAGCAGGCGGCGAAGGAAGCGGCGGATGCCGCCGAAGAGGAGCAGGCCGCCCGGGAGGCGGCTGCGGCCGAGAAAGAAGCGGCCAAAGCCGAGAAAGAAGCGGCCAAAGCCGAGAAAGAGGAAGCAAAACGTCGGAAGAACAGCATCGGGAACAAGATTTTCGGAGCCGTTGTGACGGCGGTGACGGCCAGCGTCGCCCGAAGCGTGGGCAGCGCGGTCAGCAA